>DASURS010000290.1:0-33499 GCA_036279935.1 Pyrinomonadaceae bacterium | reverse complement strand
GCGTCTGCGCCGTGCGCATGGGCGACACCGACGCGGAGCTCGAAAAAGATTTGCGCGCGGAGTTTCCGGCGGCAAACATCGAGCGATGCGACTCAGCTTTGCGCGAACCGGTGCAGAAGATTCTCAGCCATCTCACTCATGAGGCGCCGCTGGATCTCCCACTCGACATTCGCTCCACTGCGTTTCAACGTCAGGTTTGGGAGAAACTGCGCGCGATACCGTATGGTCAAACAGTCTCGTACGGCGACGTCGCGAAGTCGCTCGGCAAACCGGGCGCGGTGCGCGCTGTCGGACGCGCATGCGCTACCAATCCAGTCGCGCTTGTCATTCCCTGCCATCGTGTTGTGCGAGAAGATGAGAGTCTTGGCGGTTATCGCTGGGGCCTGGAGCGAAAGCGGAAACTTCTCGAACGCGAGCAGGAAAGGAAATAACATTTTCCAATTGTCATTTTCCATTTTTCATTTGGTTTGTCCTGCTTGACCGAGCAATGACAAATCGAAAATGAAAAATGATAAATGGAAAATGTCCCGGTCCTTTTTGTCTTCTCGTTGCGCGTTACATGGTTGGCGGGGGGCAAACGGGGCTTACGTGGGAGGCACGCACAGGGGAAGCAGTGCCGCTCCGTTTGCCCCGAGGGGATGCGTGTAAATTACGACACCGGCCGTTTTGAAAACTCTAACTGCGGTTATTCCACGGTCACTGACTTCGCCAGGTTGCGAGGCTGGTCCACGTCGCAGCCGCGGCGGACGGCGATGTGATAGGCCAGCAGTTGCAGCGGAATGATGGAGAGAATCGGCGACAGCAGATCGCTCGACGCCGGGATCTCGATCACGTGGTCGGACACGACCGACGACATCGTGTCGCCTTCAGTCAGGACCGAGATCACGATGCCTTCGCGCGCCTTCACTTCCACGATGTTCGAGTGCGTCTTCTCGTAACGAAGCTCGGAAGCACGATTGCCCTCTTCGCGCGTGTTGATGAAGAGGACGGGCAGCCGTTCGTCGATCAGCGCGTTTGGACCATGCTTCATCTCACCGGCCGGATATCCTTCGGCGTGGATGTAGGAGATCTCTTTTAACTTCAGCGCGCCTTCGAGTGCGACGGGGAAGTTGATGCCGCGCCCGAGATAGAGAAAGTCAGTCGAGCGGAAGAACTCCTTCGAAAGCTCTTCGATGCCGTCTGAGTCATTGAGCAGGTGTTCGAGCTTGACAGGCAGTTCCGCCAGCTCCTGCGCGTGAAATCGCGCATCCGCTTCGCTCAACGTGCCACGCACTTCGCCGAGATACAAGCCGAGCAGATAGAGCGCGATCATCTGGCTCGTAAACGCCTTCGTCGAAGCGACCCCGATCTCCGGACCGGCGTGCGTGAGTATCGTTCCGTCAGCCTCGCGAACGATCATCGAACCCTGCACGTTGCAGATCGCCAACACGCGCGCGCCCATCTCCTTCGCTTCGCGGAGTGCGGCAATCGTGTCGGCCGTTTCGCCGGATTGAGAGATGACGAGCAGCAACGTCTTCTCGTCCATCACCGGATCGCGATAACGAAACTCCGACGCGTAATCGACGTCAACCGGTATGCGCGCGAGCTGCTCGATCATGTACTTGCCGGCGAGCCCTGCGTGCCACGACGTGCCGCACGCGGCGATCTTGATCGACGTGAAGCGCTTGAAGTCTGACTCGGTGATGTTCGCCATCTCGTCGAGAAACACGCGACCGGTGTCGAGCGAGATGCGGCCCTGCACTGTGTCGCGAACGGAGCGCGGCTGCTCGTAGATCTCCTTGAGCATGAAATGCTTGAAGCCGCCTTTTTCCGCCATGATCGGGTCCCACGTGATCCGCTGGATCGACGGTTGGACCGCGTTGCCTTCGAAGTCGATCACGCGAACGGCGTCTTTGTTGATGACGGCGATCTCGCCGTCGCCGAGGAAAAACACGTCGCGCGTGTGGTGCAGGATGGGCGGAATGTCCGACGCAACGAAGAACTCGCGGTCGCCGAGGCCGATCACGACCGGCGGTCCCTGGCGCACCGCGATGATCGTGTCAGGCTCGTCGGCGTTGATGATCGAGAGCGCGAAGATGCCGCGCAGTTCGACGACGGCTGCGCGAACGGCTTCTTCGAAGTTGTGCGTCTGTCGCAGGTGCTCTTCGATCAGGTGCGCGATGATCTCCGTGTCCGTTTCGGTGACGAAGCGGTGGTCGCTGTGACGCAGTCGCTCTTTTAGCTGGAGATAGTTTTCGATGATGCCGTTGTGGACGACGACGACGCGGCCCGTGCAGTCGCGATGCGGGTGCGCGTTCTCTTCGGTCGGACGGCCGTGCGTGGCCCAACGCGTGTGGCCGATGCCGTAAGTGCCGTCGAGCGGGTTGAGCCGGATCGTCTCTTCGAGGTTGCGCAGCTTGCCTTCGGCGCGGCGGATCTCGAGGTCGTGGTTTTCATTGACGACGGCGATGCCGGCGGAGTCGTAGCCGCGGTATTCGAGTTTTCTGAGGCCGTCGATGATCAGCGGCACGACCTGTTTATTGCCTACGTAACCAACAATTCCACACATAGTTTTTTGAAGATTCCAAAAATTTACTTCAACTTCTTCTTCACTTCAGCCGGCACGCCCGCGACGAGCGAGTCGGGTGGCACATCCTTCGTCACGACGGAACCAGCGCCCGTCATCGATCGCGCACCGACCGTGACCGGCGCGACCAGCATCGTGTCCGAACCGATCTTAACATCCTCTTCGACAATCGTTTCGTGCTTACGCGTCCCGTCGTAGTTGCACGTGACGGTGCCCGCGCCGATGTTTGTCCGCTCGCCGATCGTTGCGTCCCCCAAGTACGTCAGATGCATCGCCTTCACGCCGCGTTTCAGCCGCGACTTTTTCACTTCGACGAAGTTTCCCACCGTGGCCTTGTCTTCGAGCGCCGCATTCATCCGCAGGTGGGCAAACGGACCGACGGAACAGTTGGACCCGATGTCGGAGTCGACGATGATCGAATGATCTTTGACCGTGATGTCGTTGCCGAGCCGCGAGTTCGTGATGCGCGCGCCGGAAAGAATCACGCAACGCTCGCCGATCACCGATTTGCCCTCGATCGAAACGCCCGGATAGACGATGCAGTCGGAACCAAGCACCGCGTCAGGCCCGATGTACGTATGCGACGGATCGATGAACGTGACGCCCGTTTCGAGCATCAGGCGTTCGATCGTATTGCTGCGGAGCAGGTCTTCGAACTGCGCCAACTCGACGCGCGTGTTGATACCGGAAACCTCGCGCGGGTCGTCATGACGGTGAACATTCACGATGCCGCCGAGCGAAAGAATGATCTCGGCGACGTCGGTCAGGTAATACTCGCCTTGTTCGTTGGCCGGCTCCACTTGCCGCAGCGCCTGAAACAGTTCGCGCGGGTCGAAGCAGTAAATGCCGCTATTGATCTCTCGAATTTCTCTCTGATCGGGCGTGGCGTCTCGCTGTTCGACGATGCGCGCAAACAAACCGTCTTCGCCCCGAACGATGCGCCCGTAGCCCGTCGGGTTCTCGAGATCGACACTCAGTATCGAACAAGCCGCGCCGTTCGCGCGATGATTGGCAATCAATTTCCGCAACGTCTCGGCGCGTACCAGCGGCATGTCGCCGTATAAAAGCAGCAACAGCGAGTCGGAGTTTTCCAGCCGTTTGCGCGTCGACTCGACTGCATCTCCAGTCCCACGTTGTTTTGCCTGTACGACAAAGCTCGCCTTTTCGCCAACAGCATCGAGCACCGCCTTCTCAACCTCTTCCGCCTGATGACCAACGACGACGACGATCGACTCCGGATCCAACTTCTCCGCAGCCCGAACGACGTGCGTGATCAGCGGCAGTCCGCCGAGTTCGTGCAGCACTTTCGCGCGGCGCGACTTCATTCTCGTGCCCAGCCCCGCTGCGAGTATCACCACATTCAGTTTGTCGTCGTTTGCCAAGAAACGTTCTCCGAAGGACTAGACCGCGACACTCGAAAGCACGCGCTGGCGGCAGTTGATCACGACCTGGGCGAGGCGGCCGGAGTGATGCCGGACCTTTTCGCCGTCGTCGAGCAGGTCGCCGCGCATGATCTCGGTGGTTTGATCGATTGCGTCGTCGATTGGATCGTCGATGCCGATCTGATACGCGCCCTCAGCGGCGTAACGTTCAGCCTGCTCCGGGCTGATGCGTCGATTGTTGACGACGACGAAGTCGAAATGAATCTCGGGCGCGTACTTCTTGACTGTTTCGAGGTGTTCGCGCGCAGTGTAGCCGTCAGTTTCGCCGGGTTGCGTCATCAGGTTGCTGACGAAGACCTTCGTCGCGGGGCTCTCGCCGATCACGCGGGCCACCTGGGCCACCAGCAGGTTCGGCACGATGCTCGTGTAAAGCGAACCCGGCCCGACCGTGATGATGTCGGCAACGCGAATCGCCTTGAGCGCCTGCGGCAGCGGCAGGCATTGTTCCGGTTCCAGTTGCAGACGCCGAATCGGGACCTTCGAGGCGGAGATCTGTGTCTCGCCACGAACGATCGAACCGTCCTCCAACTCCGCCGCCAACCTGACGTCGCTCAGCGTCGCCGGATAAATGTGTCCTTTACTGGCGATGACTTCGGATGAAAGCCGAATCGCTTCAGTGAAGTCGCCGGTGATCTCGGTCAGGGCGGCGAGAAACAGGTTGCCGAAACTGTGTCCGCCGAGCCCGCCGTCGCCGCGAAAGCGATGTCTGAAGAGACGCGAGATCAGGTTCGCGTCTTCGGAGAGTGCGATCATGCAGTTGCGGATGTCGCCGGGCGGCAGCATCTGCAACTCCTCGCGCAAGCGTCCGGAACTTCCGCCATCGTCAGACACGGTGACGATCGCGGAAAGACTCTCGATCCAGATCTCCTGATCGGTCTTGCCAACTAACTGTTTCAATCCAGCCAGAAGCGTCGATAATCCGGTGCCGCCGCCGATGGCTACAAGTTTTTGCAAATCAAGCTCCTGGTAACACGGATCTGGGAACGCAGGGATATATTACCGTTTTCAGGAAGGATTACTGAAAATGAGACGATCGAAGTCAGGATCGTTCCGCAGGGGGTTCAGGTCGTGATCGTGTTGCGCGCGGACGCGGAGATTAGGCTGGATGGCGAGCGCGCGTTGCAGCGACTCGAGCGCGAGATCGATGGAACCGAGACGCGCACGGGTGGCGGCGAGTCCGTAGTGAATGTGGGCTGCTTCGGGTTCGCGCTTGAGTGCTCGCTCAAACATCTCCTGCGCCGCGACGTACTCGCCGCGATTCAGTTCGATGACGCCGCGGTCATAAAGCGAGTCGGCGTCGCGGGGAAGCATGCTTTCGGTACGCAGCCGCGATTCCGCGATCGCGAGATACGTGCGGGCGCGCGCAGCCACTTCCGAAACCTGTGAAAACTTGTCGACGAGAATCCGAAACTGGTTACGAGCTTCGGCGAACCGGCCTCTGACAAATTCCTTGTGAGCTCGTTCGAAAGCTCCGAGCGCGGCCGACTCGTCCTGCGTGGGTTGTCGAGGCGGAGGCGGCGGTGCCGGAACGGGTCGAACCGCTCTCACTGCCGCGAGCTTCTGCGTCTTTTTGACCCTCGAGACTTCCACCTTCTTAGAAGCAGCCGCTTTGCGCGCGACTGGCTTGGGTGCCGACTTTGGCGCCGCCGACTTTGGCGCCGCCTTCTTCGTCTTTGCGGCTACTTTCGGCTTGGTCGCAGTCTTTTTCGCAGCACTCAGCTTGACGCTTTTGCGAGCGACGGGCTTGGCAGCGCCGGCACGTTTGGCCGTGGCTTTAGTCGCCGCCGGCTTCGCTTTAACAGCGCGCTTCGCGGTCTTCGCCACCGATCGTTTCGCTTTTGAACGTGTAGGGGACCGTCGCAAGCCTTTTGTGAGACTGCTACTCATGGGTGGAATCTCAAAAGGCTGCTCACGAAGGTGAGCAGCCGCCGGAATCGCTGCGCAGCTTACCACAACGTCACCCCCTAAATCAACGAACACAAGTATTTGCGGGTGCTTTAACCGCTGAAAATGCGGCCATTTCGACAAATGTACAAACAAAGAAAAACACTTGCTGCACATTGTTGGCTATGTTAAAGTGCGTTTGGCTTACCGAGGTTTGACGACCTCAGCGCCTGGCCCCAACCGAACTAGTAACCTCTTGTAGTTGCAAAACTTGCGATAGCGAACCAGGCGCTTCAAAGTTCACTCTCCAGGTAGAAATCCCCGCCCGGTCCTTCAACGACGAGTCGCATAATGGCAGATACACCGATCCTGTTGCGTGAGCAGCAATACCACCAGATAAAAGCCGTCCTGGCGCGGTTGCGGATGGATGCATCAGCGAAGGTGGTTTTCCTGGTGGACAAAGATGGTCAGGAGATCGCTTCTCAGGGAGAAGTGGGAAATCTTGACACAACCAGTCTGGCGTCTCTCGCTGCCGGCAACGTTGCCGCCACGGGAGGTATGGCGCAGCTCATCGGTGAGAAGGAATTCCCGACCCTGTCTCACGAGGGCGAAAAAGAGAGCATTCACATCTCCGTGGTAGGCCGGCTCCTGCTGGTCGTCGTTTTCGACGAGCGTTCCAGTCTCGGCCTTGTGAAACTGCGGAGCAAGCAAGTCTCCCACCAGTTGGCGACGATGTTTGAAGAGATCGCTGCTGGAGATTTTGACGAGGAGTCGCCCTTCGCCGGGATCACCGACGAAGATATCGACAGTCTCTTTAGCTAACGGCACGCTATGACCTTTATTAATTACGCTTCCCGAGAAATCAACTGCAAGATCGTCTACTACGGCCCAGGTCTGTGTGGTAAGACGACCAATTTGCAGTACATCTTCGACTCGACCGCGCCTCAGGCGCGCGGCAAATTGATCAGTCTCGCCACCGAAACCGACCGCACGCTGTTTTTCGATTTCATGCCGCTGGAGCTGGGGACTGTGCGCGGGTTTAAGACTCGGTTTCACTTGTACACGGTGCCGGGGCAGGTTTTTTATGACGCGTCGCGCAAGTTGATTTTGAAGGGTGTTGATGGAGTGGTGTTTGTCGCTGATTCGCAGGAAGAGCGAATGGATGCGAATATCGAGTCGCTTTATAACCTCGAGGAGAATTTGCAGTCGCAGGGTTATGACTTAATGAAGATTCCGTATGTGTTGCAGTTGAACAAGCGCGACCTCGGGAATATTGTGCCGGCTGAAGATCTGGCGGCGGAGTTACAGCGGAAGGGTGAGCCGGTGGTTGAGGCTGTTGCTGCGACGGGTGTTGGTGTGTTCGACACCTTGAAGGCTGTGGCGAAACAGGTTTTAACGGAGCTCCGGAAGGGGTAGCTATTTTTTAGCCACAAAAAGGCACAAAAGGCACAAAGGAGTTTAGAGAAGGAAGGGGCTACTTCTTCAACCTTGCCTTGTCTAATCTGCTTTTGTGCCTTTTGGGTTTTTTGTGCCTTTTTGTGGCTAAAAATGAGTAGCTAGTCCAGCGACTTGAGCATGAGCAGCCCGTCGCCGCCGTTGGAATAGTACTTAGGAAGGCGCTGGGAGATGGTGTAGCCGAGGCCTTCGTAGAGTTTTTGCGCCGGCGTGTTCAAGGTTCTGACTTCGAGTCGCACAAGCCTCACGTGCCGCTTACGAAAACCCTCTTCAACTTCCCGCATCAACCGCTTCGCTAGATTTCTGCGCCGATGCTCAGGCGCGACACCGACGGTCGTGACGTGCCCGGTGCGATCCGGCTCGACAAGCCCGATCACAAACCCGGCCATCACCCCACCCGACGTCACCGCACGAAACGAAACAGACTCCGGCGCCGTCAACAAGTAGTCGAACGTCTCCTTGCTGTACGCCTCACCGTCGATGAAGCAGCGCTGATCAAGCCGCCAGCACTCGTCGAGTTGCGAGATGGTCAACGGCCGAATCTCGTAAGTCATACCCCACGACGGCGTCGCTGCCTTCTGCTTCTTTTCGGGCTCGTACGGAGGATCAGTCTGTGACCACCAGCGGGAGCGAAATTTCTTGAGTACAGCCATAACCTATGCACGTAGAACGAAATATCACCGGTTAGTTTAGCATTGCGGTTTTTATATCTCCTACAGAATTAACATGCAATCGCCGTAACTGTAAAAACGATACCGCTCCTGCACGGCATGCCGGTAGGCATCAAGCACAAGCTCCCGTCCTGCAAAGGCGCTGACGAGAACGAGCAGCGAAGAACGCGGCAGGTGAAAATTAGTCAACAGCGCATCGGCGACACGAAAACGGTATCCGGGTTTGATTGTCAGACTCGCTTCGCCACTCGTCGCTTCAACCTGGCCCTCATCGCTCGCGGCAGACTCGAGCGCCCGCATCGTCGTCGTTCCGACAACTACAACGCGCCCGCCGTTCGATCGCGCTCGATTGATCGTCTCAGCAGCCTCGCGCGAGATGGCGAAGTGTTCGCTGCTAACCGAGTGCTGGTCCACGTCGTCAACGCGCACCGGCTCGAACGTCCCGTAACCGACGTGCAGCGTAACTTCGGCCACCGTTGCGCGAGCTCGCACAGCGGCAATTACGTCATCCGTGAAATGCAGACCGGCGGTCGGCGCCGCGATCGCACCCCGATTTTTCGAGTAGACGGTCTGATAACGTTCGCGATCTTCTGAAGTGTCAGATCGTTTGATATACGGCGGCAGCGGCGTCGACCCCAATTCCTCGAGCACCTTTTCGAATAAATCTTCACTCTCGAACCGAACACGCCTCAGCTCATGTCCAGGCTCGTCCAACAATTCTCCGATCAGTTTTCCATCCCCAAACACGACCCTCGCACCGGTTCGCAGTCTTCCGCCGGGGCGGACCAACGCCTCCCAAATTCGTGTCTCGACTTCACGAACCAGAAATATCTCAACTGCGCCACCCGTTTCGGCGCGGCGTCCGCTGAGTCGCGCGGGAATCACTCGCGAATTGTTAACGACGACGACGTCGTTCGCTCGGAGGTGTTGTGGAAACTCCCGGAAACTCGAATCGATCCAGGTCCGCTTTTGTCGATCGAGGACGAGCATCCGCGACGCATCGCGTTGTTCTAGTGGTTGCTGCGCGATGAGGTCGTCAGGCAGTTCGTAAACAAATTCGGAGATTAACAAGTCATTTACCGATCGTGCGCTTCACCCGGCAAAGACGAAATCCGATATTCGGAGCGAAATGTCGTCCCCACCCTTGTTCCCAGCTACTCGATTCCATCGACATGCGAAACGAAACCGTAACTGTTTCCTCGCAATCGGTCCAGGAACCGCCTCGCAGTACTCTCTCTTTCCCGCTTTGTGGTCCAAGCGGGTTGTGCGTTGGGCTGTCCGCATAATACGAAGCGTCGTACAAATCACTGGTCCACTCCCAAACGCCGCCGCTCATCGCGTACAGACCGTAGCCGTTTGGCGCGAACCGGCGCATTGGCAATATCGACAACTCCTCGAACCGATCGAAATCACACTGCTCAGGCGTTGGCGGATCGTTTCCCCACGGATAGGTCGAATTGATCAGTCCGCCGCGGGCCGCCTTTTCCCACTCAGCTTCGGTCGGCAAACGATAAAGCACCTCGGCATTGGACATGCGATCGCACAGCGCTTCGGCCTCCTGCACTGAAACGCTCACCATCGGCTTGCGTTCGTAAGTCCAGGGGCTCAAGGGATCTGCTCGTTCAGGATCTCCAAAAAAGTTCTTGAGCCCGTCCTCTGTCTGCACATGCGTGTGCCAGTCGCGAGCACGCAGAGTTTCGTCTTCGCAATATTGAAGTCGAATCTTGTTTTCCTGGTGTAGGTAAAACACCGGATGGAGCTCGTGCGGCGACGGCCGTTCAAAGTTATCGTTCTTAGGATGACCCTGCGGCGGCGGCTCCCAGTCCATCAAAACGCAGAACGCCGCCCAGCTCATCGGAGTGTCTGCCAGCCAAAACTCGTCCAACTCAACGCGATGGACCGGCTGCTCGTCAGGGTCGCCGGCTGTCGATCCCATGAGGAACGAACCAGCCGGTATGTAACGAAACGTGATTCCGTGCTCGACTACGGCTAAGCGATCCAAAAGCTTCTGCCGCTTGATCGCGATCTCAGCGTTCTCAGGTTCGAGTCCATAAGCGCGGTCGAACGCCGTGGCCTCAGTTCTCTCATCAGCATTGGGTTCCATATCAAGCTCTCGTAACGTTGAGAACGGTCAGTGGCTGATAGACCCTTTTGCTCGTCGCCAGCTTTTGCTGTTCGCGATATCCGTCGATCCACGGATCGGCAGCGTTAATCGAACCGTTCAGCACGAGTGCGCGCGCCCGACAACCGCCGCTGAACGATTCTTCGTCACCGCCCGGCAATCCGCGGATGCTGCGAAAGCCGTTGCTGTTGTGCCAAATCTCTTCAAACGGCGTGGACCGAATGTTAGCGGCCGCGAATTCGGGTCCGAGAAAACTACACGGGTTGACGTCGCCGGATAGTGAGACTGAACAGACAAGGTTGCCGGCCCCGCAACCGTAGTTGTCGTATATCGAAGCCTGCGTTTCCTCGCGCGTGTGCGGACTGAAAGGATCGATGCTGCACAGCTCAAATTCTTTATCCTGCTGCGCGCCGGCAAGCACATTGAGCGCGTCGTTGTACTCGACGAACGATGGCATCAGCTCCAGATGGTGACGCGCAATTCCCACCGGATACAGTGGTCGAAACACAGCCGTGTGCGCTCCTACCTGATATGCAAGTTCGACGCACGCTTTCATCTCTTCGAGATTGCTCTTCATGATCGTGAAGGCCAGCGTAAAACGTGCGTGCTGCGACAGTAACGATAAGCGTTCTCGAACAAGGTCGAACGTGCCTTTACCGCGAACGGGATCGTTCGTTTCGGCAGTAGCTCCTTCCAAACTGACGTTGAGCCAGACGAGCTTTCTCTTCCCAAACTCGCGTGCGATCTCTTCCGTAATGAGCAGTCCGTTGGTGGTGATGCAGGGATGCAAACCGTGTTCGGTCGCGAGATCGATGACGTCGAACACGTCACGGCGCAGCAGCGGTTCGCCGCCGGTAAGACCGATGCGAAACGTTCCGATGCGCGCGAGCGTGGCAAACAGTTCGTCGAGCTCTCTTAAACTAAGTGGTTCCTCTTTGCGTGGAAGTTCACCGGCGAAACAATGCGTACATCTCAGATTGCACGCCGCGACGATTTCCAGGTGTAAAGCCAATGGGCCAACGAGATGATCCGGCGGGACCTCGACATCAAGAATGCTACCGGCGAATCTGAAGTCGATGGTGAAGAAGCCCAGTTTGTAAAAAGCTTCAAAGAAGCGGACCAACTGGCTTCTCCGCGCGGCGTCCTCAGTCTGGGCCAGGACGAAATCAAACGGTTCTCGCTTCAAGCGCACTAACAGTTCAGTAGTTTCGCGGTCGAACGGAAGATACCTGGACGTGCTTCGATCGAACACGGTGCTCCCGAAGTACTGCGGGACGAGCACGAATGGGGAATGTTTCATGACGCAGCCTCTGGAGTCAGATTGAAGACTTTGCGTATCCAGATCCGGTCTGATGACGGAGCTCGCCCAAAGAGTCTCGTGGTCCAGTTTTCGTTGATCCCGAGTCCGTTTGCCCCCAACTCGACTAACTGTTTATGCCAAAACCATCGCGCGCTCGACTTATCCGGCTGCGGAACGGGTTTAACTACAAGCGTTCGCCAATCTGAATCATCAAATCCGGCACTCATCCACGAAGCACTGCTCGGCGCGTCCAGTGTGTACTTCCAGGAGCCATCAGCCTCTGAGACGAACTCACGACGACTGACCGGTGAAGCTTTAGAATTAGTTTCAACGCTCGCTGCAAACATGAGGATGCCTGCTTTCCTGTCGAAGCCACTCACGACAAACGAAAGGACGTGCTCACCATATTCCACCAGAGGACGAGTGAACTCCGTGCTCGCTCCATCCAGCGCAAAATCGACGTCGCCATTCACGTACATCCGTAACAGGACCGGCAACGAGCGAGATGGATTGAACCACCTCAGGACAACACCGCCACACCCGGCAGGGATTTCGCAGTGAGAGTGTTCTTCCAAAAAGAGCCGAGGCGACTCTTTGGAATATCTCGAAAGAGAGTTTAGTCGTAAGTCCTTATCGGGCATGGCCGTCAGCGCGATCTATGAGCTCGCGGGATGCTCGTAGTGAAAGACCTTGGTAAGTTGCGCACCAAACAACAGGATCAGGCTCGACACGTAGCTCCATGTCAGCACCGCGACGACGGCGCCGACTGATCCGTAGATTTGATCGTAGTGAAAGTAGTGCAGGCTGGACGCGAAGATGTACTTCGCGATTTCCCATAACAGTCCCGCCAGAAACGCGCCCGGCAGCGTGTCTCTCAAACTCACTTCAGCGCGTGGCATCAAGCGATAGATGATCACGAACAGCGCAACCGTCACCACGTAACTCGCCACGAAAAACACGATCTGCCAGAAAGCGCTGCCGACTGAGGTCAGCAATGCGTACCGCTCGATCTGTCTCGGCGACAACCGGTTCGCGATCTCACGCAACGCGACCAGCGCCGATGTCACCACCACTGAAATCGCCAACAACACACCCACGCTGCCGACCATGCCGATGGTCAGCAAACGTCCGTGCCAGAACGTTCGCGACATCGCGCCCCAGATCCGGTTCAACGCTCTCTCGATCACGGCGAAGACCCACGACCCGGCCCAAAAGACCAGCACGACGCACGTCGCGATCGCGCCGTAACCCAGGTCGGAAAACGCGCCGATCGTGTCGCGCAGGAACTTCGCCGATCCGGGATAGACGTCGACCGCGTGGGCCAGCATCTGGCTGCCCGCCGCGAGCTTGTTGCTGATCGCGAGCAACAGCAGCAACGCAGGAAACAGCGCCATCAGACCGAAGTAACTCATCGCAGCCGACGACGTGAAGAGATCGTTTTCGTGAAACTGGTGCAGTGCGTGGGCCAGCATCGAACCCCACGGCGACCGGTTTCGAACCCCGAATGAATGCCGCGAGAATATGTTAAAGCGTTTCATGGTCGAGCCTGTGAAGTCGGATCCACTCAGCGCGTATCGAAGAGGCTGGGTCTTTGTAAGCCGGGAGTCTTGATACCGAAATGTTCGTAGGCGAGGGGCGTCGCGCATCGTCCGCGTGGCGTGCGATCCAGAAAACCGATCTGAATCAGGTACGGTTCGATGATCTCCTCGATCGAGTCTTTCTCCTCGTGGATCGACGCGGAGATCGTGCCGAGCCCGACCGGCCCACCGTTGAACTTCTCGATGATCGTCAGCAACAGTTTGCGGTCCATTTCGTCGAGACCGTACGTGTCGACTTCCATCCGGTTCAGCGCGTCGTCTGCTACCGCTTTGTTGATGCGGCCGTCGTAATCGACTTCGGCGTAATCGCGTACGCGGCGCAGCAATCGGTTGACGATACGCGGCGTGCCGCGCGAGCGACGCGCAATCTCGCGGGCGCCTTCGTCGTCGATCTCGACGCCGAGAATCTCGGCGGAGCGTTTGCAGATGATTTCGAGATCTTCGTGCGGGTAAAAGTCGAGATGGAAAACGATGCCGAAGCGTCCGCGCAACGGCGCGGTGATCAGGCCGGCGCGCGTCGTCGCGCCGATCAAAGTGAACTTGGGGAGGTCGATTTTGATCGATCGGGCGGCGGCGCCCTGACCGATCAGCAGATCGAGTTGATAGTCTTCCATCGCCGGGTAGAGCTTCTCTTCGAGCGCCGGCAGCAGGCGATGAATCTCGTCGATGAAGAGCACGTCGCCTTCCTGGAGATTGGTGAGCAGGGCGGCGATGTCGCCGGCTTTTTCGATAGCCGGGCCGGCCGTGGACTTCAGTTCCGAGCCCATTTCGTTGGCGATGATGTTGGCGAGGGTGGTTTTACCGAGTCCGGGCGGGCCGGTCAGCAGGACGTGATCGAGTGCTTCGCGACGCAGTTGCGCGGCTTTCATGTAGATGCGCAGGTTCTCTTTGACCTGGCGCTGCCCGATGTATTCGGCGATGCGGGTCGGACGCAGCGTGAGATCGAGTTGGCCGTCTTCATCGGTGCGGGAAGCATCTTTCACGGTAACCATTTATCCATTATCCAATGAGACGAGAGCCCAGCTTTTTAAGGCTGCGCTTTAACACTGATTCAACGGATGTATCGCCGCCCTCGTTGAGCGCCGAGTCGATTGCCTTTTCAGCCGCCGCCTTTTGATAACCCAGATTCAGCAAACCGGAAAGCGCTTCAGAACGCACGCTGTCTTCAGCCGTTCCTTCAAACGCTTCGGGTCGGGCGGGTGTTTCGTCAACCTGATCCAGCGCCAACTGAGTCATCTTTTCTCGCAGATCGACTACGAGCCGTTCCGCAGTCTTCCGCCCGATTCCGGGTATCGACGTCAACCGGCCCAAATTGTTCGTCTTGATTGAATGGATCAGTTCATCAGCGCTCATGTTCGAAAGCAGCGCGATGCCGAGCTTGGGACCGATGCCGCTGACGGAGATGAAGTTGATAAAAAGCTCGCGCTCGCGAGTCGTCCTGAAGCCGTAGAGCTGTAACGCGTCTTCCTTGACGTGCGTGTAGATCCGAAGCTGGACGTTTGAACCGGTGTCGGCGAGGTCGTAATACGTCGACAGCGGTATGTTCACTTCGTAGCCGACTCCAGACACGTCAACGATTACTAAGTTTGGATGTTTGGAATGCAGTGTCCCGCTCAGGTGTGCAATCATTTGCGCCGGAGTATTATACTGACCGCGACAGGTTTCCGGGAATGAAGTCTGAAAAAATCTCAGAACTGACAACCAGCCGCTTAAGTGTTTATCTGCGCTGTCTGAACACGCTCCACGAAGCCGGAATCAAGACGATCTCGTCGCAGGCGCTGGCCGCACAGTTTAATCTCAATTCCGCCCAGATTCGGAAAGATCTCGGTTACTTTGGCGAGTTTGGCGTCCGCGGCGTCGGTTACTACGTCGACGACCTGCGCGATCACATTACGAAGATACTCGGTCTCGACAGCCCGCATCGCGTCGGCATCGTCGGCGCCGGACGGCTGGGAGCGGCGCTCGCCAACTACAACGGCTTCGGCAGGTCGAACTTTACGGTCGTCGCGTTGTTCGACAACGATCGACAGAAGATCGGACGCAAACTGGGCGACGCGAAAATGATCGTTCACGACGTCGAAGCTCTCTCGAAGGTGATTCGCGAGGAGTCGATAGACGTTATCGTGATCGCAGTGCCGGCGAAGGCGGCGCAGAGAGTTCTGAATCAGATCATGTCCGCGGGAATCAAAGCAGTGCTGAACTTCGCGCCCGTCTCGTTGACCGCGCGCCGCGGAGTGAAGGTCAAGACCGTCGACCTGACGACGTCGTTGGAATCGCTGTCGTACTTTCTGTCGCAGCCTTCGAACCTCGGAACAAGAGGTTTCCCGCAAAGACGCAAAGACGCAAAGAGGATCTTGGAAAAAACTTTGCGCCTTGGCGCCTTTGCGGGAAATGTCCGCGACACCGATTAGCCTCTTGCCCGAAAACAAGCATGGATGAGCAAACAGCCAAACGAGATCTGATCAGCGTTTGTCACCTGATGTACGAACGCAGTTACGTCGTCTCGTCTGACGGGAATGTGAGCGTGCGTCTCGACGACGGCCGGATCCTCGCGACGCCGACGATGACGTGCAAGGGACGCATGAGTGAAGACCTGCTCGCGATCACGGATCTCGACGGCCGCGCGCTCAACGATCGACGCGCGTCGAGCGAGCTCGCGATGCATCTTTTGATCTATCGCGAGCGTCCGGACGTGAAGGCCGTGTGCCACGCGCATCCGCCGCATGGGACGGCGTTCGCAGTCGCGGGGCTCGCCATCGATCAGCCGATACTTTCGGAAGTGATTTTGACGCTCGGTTGTGTCCCGCTCGCGTCGTACGGAACGCCGTCAACGGACGAACTGACACAACAGATGCAGCCGCTCGTGAAACATCACAACGCGCTGCTGATGGCGAATCACGGCGCTGTTGCTTACGGCGCGGACCTCTGGCAGGCGTGGGACCGTTTGGAGACGCTCGAGCACACGGCGAAGATCGCGATCCTTGCGCGCATGCTTGGCGGTTCGCAAAATCTGTCGCCTGACGCTATCGAGAAGTTGATCAACGTTCGCGAAAAAGCGGGTTATCTGGGCGAGTCGGCGCGCGGGCAGGCGTGCGGGTATTTGCGCGAGCCGTTAATGGAAAATGGCGCGGGAAAGATCACGTTGACGCGCGAAGAGCTCGTCGAGCTGTTGAGCCAGGCAGTGAATGGTAAGTAATATAAATCTGCGATCTCAGATCTCAGATCTGAGATCCCAAAAGGAGCATCTGAATGCAGGAAGCACTCGGAATGGTCGAAACAAAAGGACTGGTCGCGATGATCGAAGCGGCCGACGCAATGGTGAAAGCCGCCAACGTCACGCTCGTCGGTTATGAAAAGATCGGCGCGGGTTTCGTGACTGCGATCGTTCGTGGCGACGTCGCCGCCGTGAAGGCTGCGACTGACGCGGGCGCCGCGGCTGCGCGTCGTGTCGGTGAGTTGGTCAGCGTCCATGTCATCCCTCGTCCGCATGGCAGTGTCGACGAAACTCTCCCGGTCGGTTTGGGTCGATAGCCTCGCATGATCATCGCTCGCATCCTCGGGACCGTCGTCTCCACGCAAAAGGACGAACGGTTAAGCGGAAAGAAATTGCTGATCGTCAGACCGATCAATGTAGACGGCACGGACACGTCCGGGTACGTGGTCGCCGTCGACACGGTCGGCGCCGGATTTCACGAGCGGGTGCTGGTCGTGGCTGGTTCCAGCGCGCGGCTGGCGCAGGGGATGAAAGACGTGCCGGTCGATGCGGCGATTGTGGGCGTGATTGATACGGTTGACGTGAACGGAAGTTAGAAATGCAACTCGCGCGGGTGATTGGAACAGTAGTAGCGACCGTCAAGAATGATTCATTGACCGGCCGCAAACTATTGGTGGTCCAAACTCTAAACGCGAATCTGGAGCCAAATGGAAAACCAATGGTGGCAGTCGACGCTGTCGGCGCGGGTGTCGGCGAACTGGTTTTCTGGTGCCGGGGAAAGGAAGCGAGCTTTCCTTTCAAACGCGAGGACACGCCAACTGATTGCACGATCGTCGGCATCGTCGATTCTGAAGACCACGTAACGAGATGATCAGGACTTGGGTCTTCGGTCTTAGGGCTTAACTGACTCGTTATTCCAAGACCCAAGGCCAAAGACCAAAGACCAGAGACCTACAAATGATTCTCGCGCGAGTAGTAGGAAACATCGTCGCCACGCAGAAGAACCATCGCTACGAGAACGCGCGCGTCATGTTATGCCAGCAGATCACGCCCGAGGGCGACGACACGAGCTACTCGGTTTTGGCGCTCGACTCCGTTGACGCAGGCGTCGGCGACACCGTTTTGATCGTGCAGGAAGGCTGGAGCGCGTCGACCGCAGCGACCGGCAAAGCAGGCGCGGCGATTGATTCGGCCATCGTCGGGGTCGTGGATCGCATCGATTTGTTATGAGCTCGGATCAGGCAAAACTGATAGCGGAAAGAGTAGCGCGGCGCGTCTCGTCAGGAGGAGGCGGCGGCGCGGATCTGGGCACGGAGCTCGCCGCGATCCGCGGAACGCTCAGCGACATACAAGATCGACTGACTCAAATCGAATCGAAGGTTAATTCGGAAAGCGCAGGTCCGCGAGTTCACTCGCCATGGCTCGCGGGTGTGAACGCGAGCCATCCGAGTCAGGAACGTTTTGGAGTTGAAGAAGCGACCGTCTCCCAGTTGGTCGACTTCTTTCAGAATGAAAAGACTTGCAGCGTCGAACCCGGCGGCAAGCCCTGCGATCACTGCTCGATGTGCAGCTCCCGCGGTTTCTAATCGCGCGCGCGCCTCTACTTCGTTGGGTTGTTCCGCAAACTGTTTGCGTTGATCTGCGGAACCTCCCTGGCAGAATCGTCAGCCCTGAAGTACGGCTCTTCCTTGAAACCGTAAAGCTTCGCTGAAATCACGGTCGGAAACTGTGCGCGGGTCGTATTGTAGTCGCGTGTCACGGCGTTGTAGTCGTTGCGCGCGGTTGCGATGCGGTTCTCAGTTCCGGCAATCTCGTCCTGCAACTTCAGGAAGTTTGCATTCGATTTCAAGTCAGGATACGCCTCCTGCAACACAAGCAGCCTGCCGATCGTTCCACCAAAACTGTTCGCGGCGTCGATCACAGCCTGCTTCTGTTCGGGAGACTTGTCGCCTGCCTCACCCTGCGGCGCCTGGTTCGTCGCGTTGAGCAAACGCGACCGCGCGTCGGCGATCCTGCCGAAGACTTCCTGTTCTTGAATGCCGGCCATCTTCGCCGACTCGACGAGGTTGTTCAATAGATCGCCGCGGCGCTGCAACTGTGTTTCGACGTTCGCCCACTGTGCCTTCACGGCTTCACGTTTAACCGTTAGCGTGTTGTAGCCGCAGCCGCTCGCGGTCAATGAAATCAGCGCTATCGCGAAAAGGAAAACGAATCTCCGACTCTTCATTTCAAATCTCCCATTTTGTCTAGTGTAAGTTCATCGACTGCTTCAACTACGTGCTCGATCTGAAGCATGTAAGACGCGAACAGCTCGTTCGCTTCTCTTACGGACGAGGGCAAATTAATCTCATTGCGAAGCTCAAAAATTCTTTCGAACGGCGCCTGCTCCAGCTTCAACAGACGCGCCGTGGCGCGCACGCAATCAGGCTTCGCGACCGGCGCTTGCTGTCCGAACAGCAACAACACCGCGCGAAACAGTGCCGCGAAGCTCGCGAGGCTGTCCGTCATCAGATCGCACAACTGCTCGATCGACACCGAGGCAGGAATATAGAGACGCCGCAGTTGAATCAACTTGCTGCGGAGCTCGTATTCGGTCTGATGCCGGAGATTGACGTCGGAAAGTTTGACGAACTCGAACGGATCGTGTCCGTAAAGGACCATGCGCGCGTTCGCCATCTGGTGAAACTCGATCGGAAACACGTCAGCGGCGTCGGAGAGCTCCTCGACAGTGAAATAGACGGGCAGCGGATGGCCCAACCGTTGCCACTCGCGCATCGGCGCCTGCGCGAGACGCAAATCTTCGGGCGTGATGTGATTCAGCGCGATGAGCAGGTTGTAGTCTGAACGGAGCTCGACGTTATCGCCCGCCGCGGCCGAACCATACAACACGACGGACGCGAGATTGTCTGCGTGCGTCGAACGCAGATCCTCGACGAGTCCGCTGAGAGCTTCCTGCACTGCAGTCTTAACAGCCATCACTAATCCTTTTTATTCAGGTTACCAACTGCCACCGGCGCCGCCTCCTCCAAAGCTACCGCCACCGCCAAAACCTCCACCGAAACCACCGCCGCCGCCTCCGCCAAAGCCTCCACCTCCGAAGCCGCCTCCGCCCCAACCGCTGCTGCTGCCGCCGCCACGCGATAAGTTGCCCAACAGCGTGCCCCAAAGCAGCGCTTGTCCGAGGCCACTGCCGCCGTAACCGCGACGTCGTCGACCTCCACGTCCGCCACCGCCGCGAGACGCGGACGAGAGCACGATCAGCACGACCACCACTGCCAGAATCCCACAGCAGGTAACACCCAGGCTTTTCCTGGTTGTGCGAACCGCTGTTGGCGGCTGCTCGCCGCGATACGCGTAACGCTGATCGATCCCTTCGACGTTGAAGCCGCGCTTCTCGCCGAGTGTCGCGATGTAAGCCTGAATCGTGTCGAAGATGCCTTTGCTGTAGTTTCCCTGTTTGAAAGCGGGCACGAGTCGTTCACGTTGTATCTGACCGACGAGCCCGTCGGGCAGTTCACCTTCGAGATGATCGCTGACCTGGGTGAAGTATTTTCGATCCTGGATCGCGACTACGAGCAGCAGGCCCGCTTTGTCGCCGCCTTTCGGTCCGATTCCCCAGCCACGCGCGACCGCGAGCGAGAAGTCGAAGATGTCCAGGTCGCCGGTTGTCGGCACCGTCAACACGGCGTACTCGATATCAGCGCGTTGTTTGAGATTGAGATAGATCGACTCGAGACGCTGACGTGTGTCGGCGTCGATCACGTTTGCGTTGTCGACGATGGGATTGAACGGAACGGGTAAGGGAACCGGCGATTGCGGTCTCGTCTGTGCGACTGCCGCTCCGGTTAATAAAAAGAGCAACGCCAGCAGGCCGAAGCCGATGCGCAGGCGCGATACTGATTGTCTAAAGCGCAACTCCAAAGTCATTTGGCATTTACCATTTCACATTTCTCATTTGTCATTTGTCATTTGTGCTTCACTGATAACCCGAAAAATGACAAATGAAAGATGTCCAATGACCAATGACCAATGGTAAATGCTCCGGTGTCAGCCCTCGATCAACCTGTGCAACAGGTAAAAGAGTGCAACCCCTCCAAAAACGACAATTGAGACCGTGGGGTTTCGCTCTTCTTTATGGTTGACCTCGGGGATCAGGTCACTCGCGGCTACATAGAGGGTTACGCCGGCAGAGAATGGTAACGCATAACCGACGGAATTGCTCATCCGCGCGTTCAGAATCGCCACCGCGATGACACCGGCGAGCGTCGCCGCGCCGATGGCGGCCGTCGCAATCAGCGCTTTTTGAGTCGAACGGCGGGCGGCGAGCATGATCGATGCCGCAGTGAAACCTTCCGGCATTTTGTGCAGCAGGATCGCGATGAAGACGAGGAGTCCGACTTTGAAGTTGATCAAAAACGCTGACGCGATCGAAACGCCGTCGAAAAAAGTGTGGATGCACAGGCCGCCGACGGCTGTGTAGGCGGCCGAAGGGCGCATGAACGATTCAGGGTGTGTTTCCGCGCCGAAGTGAAAGTGTGGAGCGAGTGTGTGCTCGAAAAACTGAATCAGCAGATAACCGGCGAGTAACAGCGTCATCGCGCCGACAACGGCTTCCGTGGGAGTTTCGCCCTCGGCGTTTCGCGTCCAGATGCCGATAGTTTCGGGGAGAATCTCGATGAAGATGGCGGCGAGCATGAATCCGGCGCCGAGTGCGACCATGTATTTCAACGACCGCTCGCCCCAGCGGTGTGCGCCGGCTTTCACGAGCACGAGGCCGCCCACGACGTTCGCCGCGGCGGCCAGCAAGCCAAACAGGAGAAGGGATGCCATTAATTTTGAATCCGTGTTCGGGGACTATACGTGTTTTGGAAACACGGAGACAAGATATGTGATCGCCTTCTGTTTGCCTGTAACGGGCTTATCTGTTGACACGTCAGGAGGCGCAGCGTAGTATCCGGCTCGGGTGGTCAAAAGTGGTCGGAAGTGGGTCCAACCTCGTAGCAACGCCGATCATTAGTAACTCTTTTCCTTTGGGCCACCCACCAAGCTCTCTCGTCAGGCCACAAATATGCTGCGAGGAAACTACACGGCACGAATTGATGTTAAAGGCCGCCTTAAAGTGCCGACGGAGTTTCGACGCCTTATCGACGAGAAGCACGGCAAGGACTTTTATATCACGAGCCTGACCGGCGAGTGCGTTCGCATTTATCCCTTGCCCGAATGGGAGTCGATCGAACAACGACTCTCGCTGCTGCCATCGATGGATCCGGCACGCAGAAAGTTCCTTGACAGAACGAACTACTTCGGACAGCAAGCGACGATGGACGGACAGGGAAGGCTGTTGATTCATCCCTTGCTGCGAAAGAGCGCCGAAGTTCTTGGCGACGTTGCAGTGCTCGGATATCTGACGTACCTGGAAGTTTGGGAGCTCGATAAGTTCAAGGCTCGCTTGCTCGCCGATCCGTATACCGAGGAGGACGAAGCTGCAATCGCGAGATTAGGTATTTGAGCTTTGTGCTTTGAACTTTGTACTTTGTAGTCATGCTGGAAGTTCAACAGGGTGCGGAGAGAAGCAAAGCACAAAGTACAAAGCACAAAGTTCTACCGACGATCTTTGAACGAGATCACGGGGCGGTGGTGATGGCTGCGCCTTTGGGGGGCATGGGCGCGCCCCATCGCCCCGTGCTGCTGAAAGAGACTTTGAAATACCTCGTTCCTGAGCGAGGCGGTCTCTTTGTAGATTGCACGGTGGGGCTTGGCGGACACAGCGAAGCAATCCTGAAATCTTCACCCGACACTCGCATACTCGGACTCGATCTCGATCCCGCGGCGCTCGAATACTCGCGACAGCGCCTCGCACCTTTCGGAGACAGATTCCGCGCCGTTCACGCCAACTTCCGCGAAATCGAGACTGTCTTGCGCGAAGCAGGCGAACGCGATCCAAACGGCGTCCTGGTCGACCTTGGCGTCTCTTCGCTCCAGTTTGATTCAGCGGAGCGCGGGTTCAGTTTTCGATTCGACGCTCCTTTGGATATGCGGATGGATCCGCACTCCGGATCGACGGCAGCGGATCTTCTCCAGCAACTTCCCGAATCCGAAATCGCACGGATCATTTTCGAGTTCGGCGAGGAACGGCACTCGCGACGCATCGCCCGTCGCATCGTCGAGCGCCGCGAACAAGGAAGGCCGGTCACGACGACGGCGGAACTGGCGGAACTGGTAAGGGCCGCTGTTGGTGGCGGGCGAAAGCAACAGATTCATCCGGCGACACGCACGTTCCAGGCGTTGCGGATCGCGGTGAACAACGAGCTCGAAGGGTTAGGTGAGTTTGTCGAAACGGCAATCGATCTTTTAGCTCCCGACGGACGGTTTGCGGGAATCAGTTTTCACTCACTCGAGGATCGAATCCTCAAACGAGAACTGCGTCGCCTGTCGGGTCATTGCGAATGTCCACCGCGCTTGCCGGTTTGTTCGTGCGGCGCGCGCGAAGTAGTTGAAGTTTTGACGCGGCGTCCGGTTGCGCCGAGTGACCGCGAGATTGAAGAAAACCCGCGCGCGCGCAGTGCGAAGCTGCGAGCGTGCAGAAAATTAACCGAATAAACGTTACCCACTCCCATGAAACGTTTTCCAGAGCTTCAACCAAATACGAAGGTTCGGCGCGCGCGTGACGTCACCGCTCTGTCGCGGCTCGCGCTGTTGTTGTTCAGTGGACTGATCCTGGCCGGCGGTTTTGTCTTCGCGGCCAGGCAGCACTTCGCCGCCGTGCAGTACGGCTACAAAAGCGAAGACCTGCGCACTGAACGAAAGAGACTCCTGGAAGAAAATCAGCGACTCGCGCTCGACAAGGAGCGTGCGACCGCGCCTGACAAACTTGAGCCCGCCGCTCGGCGCCTGGGTTTGAAACCGGCAACCCCAGGACAAATAGGGAATGTAAGTCTCCCGAAAAGAAAGAAAGATTAGCGTTTGTCCGTGTACCCAGAAACACGGACAACCGCTTCTAAAGAACAAGTCGGAGTAGGTGATGCTGGCACGCCTGGTTGCCCAATCAAAGTCCAGACCTGATGTAGCACTCGGCCGCGCGCTTTTAGTCGCGGCCTTTATTGGTTTCTGGATGCTGGTGATTACGGCGCGGCTGGTCCACCTCCAGTTCTCGCAACACGACAGGCTCGCCGATCGCGCCCGCCAGCAACAGCAGGACGCGATGGACACCGGCGCCCAACGCGGTGAACTGCTCGATCGGCAGGGACGACAGTTAGCGCGCAGCGTTCAAACCGTCTCGTTTTATCTCGATCCCAAAGGCCTCGACTCAGCGTCGCTCGATTGCACGGCGAGTGAGCTCGCGCGCGGACTCGGTTTGAAGTATGCGGATCTCGCGAAGGAGTTTCGCGAAGCGCAATCCGAGAATCGGCGCTTTGTGTGGATCGCGCGACGCATCGACGCCGACAAAGCCGCGAAGATCGAGGGCCTCAAGCTGCCGGGCCTCAACTCGCGACTCGAACCGAAACGCTATTACCCGAACGGGCCCCTCGCGTCGCACGTGCTCGGTTACGTCGGTCTCGACGGACGGGGGCTCGGCGGAGTCGAACAGTCTTACAACGCGAAGATCGCCGGCGAATCGGGACGCTTGTTTCTCGAACGCGATGCGAAGGGAAAGCCGTACGAGAGTTTCGAAATCGCTTCGAAGCCTGGTCAGACAGTTGTACTGACGATCGATCAATCGATCCAGTACATCGCCGAGCAGGCGCTCAACGGCGCGGTCCAGCGCTCGCGCGCGAAGTCGGGAACGGTGATCGTGCTCGATCCGAGAAGCGGCGAGATTCTCGCGCTGGCGAACGCGCCGTCATTCGATCCCAACAACGTCAGCGCGGCGACGCCGGAAGCGCGTTCGAACTGGGCGTTGCAGAACATCTACGAACCCGGATCGACGTTCAAAGTCGTCGCGTTCTCAGCGGCGCTCGAAAAGAAACTCGCCCGGCCTGACGATCGCATCGACTGCCAGATGGGCGCGATCACCGTCGCCGGACGCGTGGTCCATGATCATCACCCGTTCGGAACGTTGACGATCACAGAAGCGCTCGAGAAGTCGAGCAACGTCGCCGCGATCAAGCTCGGCCTGCGAGTCGGCGACGCGACGATGTACGACTACATTCGCCGCTACGGCTTCGGATCGAAAACGGGAATTGAACTGCCGGGCGAGACAGTCGGCATTGTCAGGAAAGTCGAACGTTGGCAGCCGTCGTCGATCGGATCAATCGCGATCGGTCAGGAAGTCGGCGTGACGCCGGTGCAGATGGTGTCCGCGTTCGGCGCGATCGCAAACGACGGCGTACGAATCGCGCCGCACCTCGTTCGCGAAGTCCGTAACGCGGAAGGCGCGGTTGTGTATCGCGCGCAGCCGGAGCAGCACCGCGTCATCAGCGCTGAAGTTGCGACCGCGTTGCGCGGCATGCTCGAAGGCGTGACGCTCGCCGGTACGGCAAGGAAAGCGCAGGTCGACGGCTACTCCGCGGCGGGTAAGACGGGTACGGCGCAGAAGATCGACCCGCGCACGCGCGCTTACTCGGCGACGAAGTTTGTCGGATCGTTCGTAGGGTTTGCTCCGGTGAGCAATCCGCAAGTCGCGATCATCGTCGTGATCGACGAGCCCGCCGGCGCTTATCACGGCGGCGACGTCGCGGCGCCCGTGTTTCGTGAAGTGGCGGAACAGATCCTGCCGGGACTCGACGTGATGCCCGACATCGAAACGAAGTCGGCGCCGCAGTTGATCGCGGAAGCGAACGAGAGTCCGGAACAGGCTGCGAAGCGACGCGACGAGCAGGCGAGATCCGAACAGGAGCGGAAAGCCACAATGCCGACCGTGGACAGCAACGGCGGCCGAGCCGGTGAAGTTGTCTACGCGCCGGCGACGAAGAAAGCGATGCTGATGCCTGACTTGCGTGGCCGCAGCGTGCGCGACGTTGCGCGAACGTGCTCGCAGCTCGGATTGCAGGTCGAAGCGCGCGGCGAGGGCCGCGTTTTCAAACAAAACCCTTCTGCCGGGACGGAGGTGAATACGGGACAGACGATCTACGTCGATTTCGGAAGACTCCAATGACGCTGCTAACCCCGACCACAGATGAACAGATCTTTGAAGATGACGTAAACTACGGCATTGCCGATTGCAGACGACGACGGCGCGTACGCGCCCGCAGCCGGCAATCAACTCTCCGGGCGCAATATCATCCCCCAAAACACAACCTGGATGAACTGCCGCCAAAGCCGGCGACGGAACCGCTAGAGGAGCGAGAAAAGGCATTAATCACGTGAAGGTTGGAGAGGCCGCAGCTTTGATGGGCGCGCAAGCGGATAGCCTGAGCGCCGCGTTGTTTGACAAACAGATTACTGACTATTCGATTGATTCGCGTTCCGTGGGCGCGGGCGAACTGTTCTTCGCGCTTTCGCAAAAGGACTACGTCCGCGCCGGTTTCAACGGCGAGTTTGTCGACGGACACACTTTTATCGCCGACGCATTCAAGCGCGGCGCGATCGCGGCCGTAGCGCGTGCGGATCGCGTCAACGGCGATAGCGAGCTGGAAGCGCTGAAGGATCGTCTGCTGCTGGTGGACGACGCGATCGCCGCGTTGCAGGAGCTGGCTCACCGCGTTTACGTCGCGTGGGGCAAACCGGTCGTGGCGATCACCGGTAGCGCCGGCAAGACGACGGCGAAAGAGTTGACGGCGCATGTGTTGACGAGCGCCGGACATCGCGTGTTGAAAAGCGAGCGCAACTACAACAACGGTTTGGGACTGCCACTGTCGGTCCTCCGCATGGTGAGCGAAGGCCGTTCGCCGGACCAGTTTGATCTCGCGGTGCTGGAAATGGGCATGTCGTCGCCGACGCATGAGATTCAGAGGCTGTGTCGCATCACGCCGCCTGACGTCGCGGTTGAGCTGATGGTCGCGCCGGTCCATCTCGAGTATCTCGGATCGATCGAAAACATTGCCGCAGCGAAGGCTGAGCTGATCGAGGGATTGAAACCGGAAGGCATTGCAGTGCTGAACGCCGACGACGAGTTGGTGATGAAGATGCGCGAGCAGCACAGCGGCCGCGTTTTGACGTTCGGGATCGAGAACGCCGCCGATATTTCGGCGACCGACGTCGACGCCAGTTCGCTCGGGCAGATCTCGTTTCGGTTGCGCACGCCGCTCGGCGAAGCGCAGGCGTCGTTGCAGATGAGCGGCCGTCACAATTTGAGCAATGCGCTCGCGGCCGCGGCAGTTGGAACGTCGTTCGATTTGCCGACCGAAGAGATTGCCGCCGCATTGAAAACGGCACAGTCGCCGAAGATGCGCGGACAGATATTCGATTTCGCCGCCGGGTTTACGGTCATCGACGACTCGTATAACTCGAACCCGCGTTCGTTGCTGAACATGGTGCGAACGATGGCCGAAGCGGGACGCGATCGAAAACGTTTGATCGTGGTTGCCGGCGAGATGCTGGAGCTTGGTCCGGATGAAGCGTCATTGCACCGCGACGCCGGACGAGAGATCGCAGCCAGCGGCGTGAACGTGCTTTGGGGAGTTCGCGGACTGGCGCAGGAAATCATGGAAGGCGCCGCCGAGGCCGGTGTGAGGGAAACACGGTTTTTCAATTCATCGGAGGAAGCGGCAACTGAAATCGTCAAGGAGGTGAAAGAGGGAGATCTGATTCTTGTTAAAGGCTCGCGCGGCGTCGCCACTGAGAAGGTGGTGAACGCGCTGCGCGAACATTTTCCATTGGCCGGTGAGGATGCCGGAACCTGACAGTCGAGAGCGCCAGTTGGCAATCGGCAATTGGCAATCGGCAATTCCAAGATGATCTATTACCTGCTGTACGAGATCTTATTCAATCACTTCAAAGAGAAGGATTGGTATCTCATAAAGGCGCTGAACGTCTTTCAGTACGTCACGTTCCGCACCGCTTACGCGACGATCACGGCGCTGCTGATCTCGCTCTTCTTCGGCGGCAAGCTGATCGAAGCATTGAAACAATGGAACATCGGCCAGCAGATTCGCGAAGAAGGCCCGCAAGCGCACCAGGTCAAACGCGGCACGCCGACGATGGGTGGTGTGCTGATCGTCGGTTCGGTCCTGATCTCGACGCTGCTGTGGGCGAAGTTGTCGAGCATCTACGTTTGGACCGCCATGATCGCGACGCTGCTGTTTGCCGCGATCGGATTTGTCGACGATTACTCGAAGATGGCGAAGCAGCGCAGTCTCGGATTGACGGCGCGGCAAAAACTGTTGGCGCAGTTGCTGGTGGCGGTGGGCGTTTGGGGCGTCCTCTATGTAACGACGAAGTATTCGTGGAACGTGAGTATTCCGTTCTTCAAAGCGACGTCGGAGCCGCAGGGGAAGAGTTTCATCGGGCCGTATCTGTATCTGATAGTGATTGCGGTGGTGCTGTTGGGTTCGTCGAACGCGGTGAACCTGACAGACGGATTGGACGGACTGGCGATCAGTGTGACGTTCATCGCGATGACGGCGCTGACCGGGTTTACGTATCTCAGCAGCGACGCGCGCTGGGCTGGATATTTGGAGTTGACGCATCGTCCGGAAGCAGCTGAGTTGACGGTCTTTTGCGGAGCAATGGCCGGCGCGAGTCTCGGGTTTTTGTGGTACAACGCGCCGCCCGCGCAGGTGTTTATGGGCGACGTCGGGAGTCTCGCCATCGGCGGGGCAATGGGGACCGTCGCGGTGCTCACGAAGCAGGAGTTCATGTTGTTGATGGTGGGCGGCGTGTTCGTCATTGAAGCGCTTTCCGTGATGCTGCAGGTGAGTGTGTTCAAGATGACGAAGCGCACGACGGGTGTCGGCCGGCGGTTGTTCAAGATGACGCCGCTGCACCATCACTTCGAGATGCAGGATTGGCGCGAGTCGAAGATCGTCTTTCGGTTTCTGATTCTGGCGATTTTGTTTGCGCTGTTGAGCCTGTCGACACTTAAGCTTCGATGAGCAGGAAAGTTTTGATCATCGGGGCGGCACGGAGTGGGATTGCCGCGGCGCGATTTCTGGTTGAGCAAGGCGCGATCGTAGCGCTGAACGATCAGAAACCGATCGAGAAGTGGCCGGCGGAGGCGCTGGCGTTGAAAGAGTCGGGCGTGGGTTTGTTGCCGGGCGACCCGCCGGGCTGGTTGCTCGATCAGATCGAGTTGGTGGTCGTCAGTCCCGGTGTTCCGTCGACGATCATTCCGATTCGTTACGCGGAGCGAGCGGGCGCGGAAGTTATTGGCGAGGTCGAGCTCGCCGCACGTTATTTGAAAGGACGCATCGTCGCAATCACCGGAAGCAACGGCAAGACGACGACGTCGTCGCTGATCGGCGAACTGCTGCGCGACGCAGGTTTGCCGGTGCAGGTTGGCGGAAACATCGGCAAGGCGCTGATCTCGATGATCGACAGTTCGCGCGACGATGGTTGGACCGTGGCCGAGTTGTCGAGTTTTCAGTTGGAGACGATCAAGACGTTTCGTCCGTCGATCGCCGTCGTTTTGAACGTGACCCCGAACCACATGGATCGTTACGAGACGTTCAACGACTACGCCGCCGCGAAGCACCGCATCTTCATGAATCAGACGGAAGATGACGTCGCGGTGCTGAACGCTGACGATCCGACAGTGTCGTCGTGGGAAAGTGGTTTGCGAGCGCGCGTGATGACGTTCAGCGTGAGGAAGGAACTCGAGCGCGGAGTTTTTCTGCGAGGCAAAGAGCTGATTTACGGCGATCGTGTTCTGCTGAACGTCGATGAGTTGAAATTACGCGGCCTGCACAACGTCGAGAACGTCGCCGCCGCATTCGCAGCCGGCATCGCGGCGGGCGCCGCGATCGAGTCGATGGCCGCGACGGCGAAACGGTTCGATCCCGTCGAGCACCGGCTGGAGTTCGTCGCCGAGATCGACGGCGTCAGGTTTTACAACGACTCGAAAGCGACGAGCGTTGACGCAACATTGAAAGCGCTCGAGGCGTTCGCCGAAGACGCCGGAAAGATCGTTTTGATTCTCGGCGGACGAGGGAAGAAAGCGCCGTACGAACCATTGGCGCCGCTCGTGAAGACGAAAGTGCGAGAGCTCGTATTGATCGGAGAAGACGCGGACACGATCGCGAATGAGTTACGTGGGTTGGCGCCGATGGAACGTGCGAACGACATGAACGACGCGGTCAGGATTGGTTTTAAGGCCGCTGAGAAAGGCGACCTGGTTTTGCTCGCGCCCGCGTGCGCGAGTTTCGACATGTTCGACAGCTTCGAGCACCGCGGGAAGGTTTTTAAATCGCAGATCTCAGATCTCAGAGCGCAAATCGCAGATCTGAAGTCTGAAAACTGAGATCTCAAATCTGAGATCTGAAATTCACGAAGTGACGTATGGCGCGCAAACTCGCTCCAGACAAATGGCTCTTCGCGGCGACTGCCGGGCTCGCGTTGTTCGGCGTCGTGATGGTCTACAGCGCCTCGGCCGCGATCGCCGCAAGCGAGAACGGAAACCAGTATTACTACGTGATCAAGCAGGCGGTGTGGGTGGCGATCGGTTTCGGCGTGATGATGTTGATGATGCAGTTCAATTATCAACAACTGAAGAACCGCCGTCTGGTTTACGCTTTGCTGTTCCTTTGCACGATCGCTTTGCTGAGCGTGTTTGCGTTCAGCGCCACGAACGGCGCGCATCGCTGGATAAAACTTCCGGGTGTTTCACTTCAGCCCTCGGAACTGTCGAAACTCGCGCTGGTCATCTTTCTCGCGTACTTCCTCGAAAAGCGGGCGGGTGAAGAAGGCGACTTCTGGCGGACGTTTGTTCCGTGCGGTTTCGTGACCGGTTGGCTGGCGCTGCTGGTCGTTGTCGAGCCGGATTTCGGCACCGCGATGATGTTGGTGCTGATCTTCACCGTCATGATCTACACCGCCGGAGCGCGCGTGTTGCACCTCGCGATGGCCGCTGCGCCCGCGTTCATAGTTGCGGCCGGTTTGTTGATTTTTGTCCCGTTTCGAATGAAGCGATTGATCGTTTTTCTCGACCCTTGGGCCGATCAGCAGGGCGCGGGATTTCAGGTGGTCCAGTCGTTGATTTCGATTGGTTCTGGCGGAACGAACGGGCTCGGGTTCGCGCAGGGAAAGCAGAAAATGTTGTTTCTGCCGTTTGCGCATTCCGACTTCATCTTCGCCGTGATCGGCGAGGAGTTGGGACTGGTCGGAGCGCTCGCAGTCGTTGCGGTGTTTGCGTTGTTTCTCTGGCGCGGCATACGGACGGCGCTGCTCGCGCCTGATCGGTTTGGGATGTTGTTGAGTCTTGGAATCGTGACGAGCATCGTCGCGCAGGCGCTCTTCAACATCAGCGTGGTGCTGTCGCTGGTGCCGACAAAAGGAATTCCGCTGCCGTTCATTTCGTACGGCGGCTCGTCGCTGGTGCCGACGCTGGCGGCCGTGGGCATTCTGCTGAACGTCTCGCAACACGCGAGCGCCGGGATTTCCAATTTACGATTTTCGATTGCCGATTTCGGTACGAGCGGCAAAGAGCGGCCAAATCGGCAATTGGCAATTGGCAATCGGCAATGAACGTTCTGATCGCTGCCGGCGGCACTGGCGGACACATTTATCCGGGCATTGCAGTCGCCCAGGAGATCATGCGACGTGACGCCGGTTCGAAAGTGCGTTTCGTCGGCACAGCGCGCGGGCTCGAAACGCGACTCGTGCCGCAGGCGGGATTCGAGTTGTCGCTCATTGAAAGTGCGGGTTTGAAGAACGTGACGCTCGTCGCGCGGATGCGCGGGTTCGTCCTGTTGCCGAGAAGTTTCGTTTCGGCGTGGGCGTTGATCCGGCAGTTCAGACCGGACGTCGTCGTCGGCGCGGGCGGTTACGTTTCCGGGCCGGTCGTGATGGTGGCTGCGATGACGAACCGGCGCACGCTGGTGATGGAGTCGAACGCGTTACCGGGCGTGACGAACCGGATGCTCGCTCGCTTCGTGAACCGCGCGGCGGTGTCGTTCGAGCAGGCCCTGCCGTTCTTTCGCGGCAAGGGAGTCGTGACCGGAAATCCGGTGCGGCGAGAGTTCTTTGAGATACCGCCGAAGCAACGCGAGCCGGGGAAGCTCTCGTTGTTGATCTTCGGCGGGTCGCAGGGCGCGCGCGCAATCAACGATGGGATGATCGCGGCGCTGAAGTTGCTGGAGAGTTTGCGGACGTCGTTGCGGATCAAGCATCAGACCGGGCCGTCTGATTTTGAGAAGGTGAAGAAGGCATACGCGGCCGGAGGTTGGAGCGAACAAGCGGAGGTGAGTAGTTACATTGACAACATGATGGCTGACTTCGCCGCGGCGGATCTCGTCATTTGCCGCGCGGGCGCGACGACGACGGCAGAACTGATCGCGGCAGGCAAGGCGTCGATCATGATTCCGTTCCCGTTCGCCGCCGACGATCATCAGCGAAAGAACGCGGAGGCGCTGGAAGCGTCGGGCGCGTCGAAGATGATCTTGCAGCAGGATTTGAACGGCGAGCGATTGGCAAGCGAAATAAAAAGACTCGTCAACGTTCCCGAAGAAATAGATCGCATGGAAACAGCAAGCCGCAAGTTAGCGCATGGTGACGCGGCTGTCAGTGTTGTTGATTTGATTGAGCAGTTAATCAGGTAAGAGATGTTTCGCAGAATTCAACACGTCCATTTTGTTGGTATCGGAGGCATCGGCATGTCGGGGATCGCCGAGGTGCTGATCAATCTCGGTTTCCACGTCTCCGGTTCCGACTTGAAGCGTTCGGCCGTTACCGATCGGCTGCAACGTCTGGGCGTCGAAGTGTTCGAAGGTCACAGCGCCGACAACGTGGGCCAACCGCACGTCGTCGTCCGTTCGACTGCCGTTCGCGACGACAATCCCGAGATCGTCCAGGCGCAACGGCGTTCGATCCCCGTGATCGCACGCGCGGAGATGCTCGCCGAGCTGATGCGGCTGAAGCCGCACACCGTCGCCGTCGCCGGCTCGCATGGAAAGACGACTACGACGTCGATGGTCGCGACCGTGCTCGGACACGCAGGACTCGATCCGACGATGGTCGTCGGCGGTGTCGTCGGCGCGTTCGGATCAAACGCGCACCTCGGAACGAGCGACTTGATGGTCGTCGAAGCCGACGAAAGCGATCGATCGTTTTTGATGTTGACGCCGACGATCGCCGTCGTGACCAACATCGATCGCGAGCACATGGACTACTACCACGACATGGACGACGTCCGTAAGTGCTTCGCAGACTTCGTCAACAAGGTGCCGTTCTACGGTTCGTCTGTGCTGTGTCTCGACGATCCGAACGTGCAGGCGATCATTCCGCTGCTCGTGCGACGCCGTTTGACTTACGGGTTCAGCGCGCAGGCTGACGTTTCGGCGCACGGCATTCGTCACGACAGCAATTTCGGATCGAGTTTCAGCGTGTGGCGCGGCTCGGACGTGATGGGCGAGATGGTGCTCCGCGTACCGGGCGTTCACAACGTCTACAACGCGCTGGCCGCGATCGCCGTCGGGTTCGAGTTGGAAGTGCCGTTCGAGAAGATCGTCGAGGGGCTGCACAACTTCACGGGCGCGGGCCGGCGCTTTCAGTCGAAAGGCGAAGTTAACGGCGTGCTCGTCGTCGACGACTACGGACATCATCCGACGGAGATTCGCGCGACGCTTGCGGCAGCGAAACTCGGATCGGGCGGCAGGCGCATCGTCGTGCTGTTTCAACCGCATCGCTACTCGCGGACGAGCGATCTGATGCAGGAGTTTGCGCGTTCGTTCAATAACGCCGACGTGCTTTTCATCACCGACATCTACGCCGCGAGCGAGGATCCGATCGAAGGCGTGACCGCGGAAGCGTTGACGAATGCGATCAAGCGCTTCGGTCACAAGGACGTCAATTACATCGGCGAGCTGGAGAACGCCGCGCCCGCGTTGCGCGAATGCGTCCAACCCGGCGACCTGGTCCTGACGCTTGGCGCCGGCACAGTCAACCGCGTCGCGGATCAGCTATTGAATTTGTTGCGAGAGTCTTGATTGAGTGAATTAGAAAACAATTTGGCGGAACGTGATCGGGCGCTTGAAGAGATCGCTGCGCGCGTTGGCGTGCGCGCCGAGCGAGGCCGCCGCTTCGCCGAATTGACGAGCCTTCGCGTCGGCGGCGCGATCGATTGGGTCATCTCGCCGGAAACTGAAGAGCAGGCGGCGGCGATCGTTTATGAGTTGGACCAGACCGGCATCGGCTGGCGCGCGCTGGGTTCGGGCA
>DASURS010000289.1:0-17736 GCA_036279935.1 Pyrinomonadaceae bacterium | reverse complement strand
AAATGGGACCAGGTTTTGGACGCTTCACGCGCTCCGTTCTACCGTTGGTTTTCCGGTGGTCTCGTCAACACCTGCTACAACCTGCTCGACGCGCACGTCGAAAACGGACGCGCCGAACAACCAGCCCTCATCTACGACAGTCCGGTCACGGGCGTAATCAAGTCGTGCACGTATCGCGAACTGCTGGACGCAGTGGCGCTATTCGCCGGAGCGCTGCGAAACGAAGGCGTGGAGAAAGGCGATCGCGTAATCGTCTACATGCCGATGGTCCCGGAAGCGGTGGTCGCGATGCTGGCCTGCGCGCGGATCGGCGCGATCCACTCGGTAGTTTTTGGAGGCTTCGCCTCTGACGAGCTCGCGACGCGCATCAACGACGCACGCCCGAAGGTGATCGTCTCCGCGTCGTGCGGGATCGAAGTGAACCGCGCAATCGCATACAAGCCCATGCTCGATCGGGCGATCGAGTCGGCGACGCACAAACCGCATCGTTGCATCATCCTGCAAAGGCCGCAGGTCGAAGCCGAGCTGATCGCCGGGCGCGAAGTCGATTGGGCCGACGCGCTCGCAGCAGCGCAACCGGTCGACTGTGTTCCCGTTGCCGCGACGGATCCGCTCTACATTCTCTACACCTCGGGCACGACCGGCATTCCGAAGGGCGTCGTGCGCGATAACGGTGGGCATCTCGTCGCCTTGAAGTGGAGCATGAAAAACGTCTACGGCGTGGAGCCGGGTGAAGTCTTCTGGGCGGCATCGGATCTCGGTTGGGCAGTTGGTCACTCGTACATCGTTTACGGGCCACTGCTCAATGGGAACACGACAGTGCTCTACGAAGGCAAGCCTGTCGGCACGCCTGATCCCGGCGCGTTCTGGCGCGTGATCTCGCAACACAACGTGTGCGTGCTTTTCACCGCGCCGACAGCCTTTCGCGCCATCAAACGCGAAGACCATCAGGGTGAGTACCTGCGGCAACACGATCTCTCAGGATTTCGCACGTTGTTCCTGGCGGGCGAGCGTTGCGATCCGGATACGCTCGCGTGGGCGGCGAAACAACTGAACGTGCCCGTTATCGATCACTGGTGGCAGACCGAAACAGGTTGGCCCATCGGCGCCAACTGCGCCGGATTGGAGTTGCTGCCGGTGAAGGCCGGCTCGTGCGGCAAGCCCGTTCCCGGTTACGACGTTCGAGTGCTCGATGACGAAGGCGCGGAGATACTCGACCACCGGATCGGCAACATCGCCATCAAGCTGCCTTTGCCACCCGGCTGCCTGCCGACGCTGTGGAACAACGACGCTGCGTATCGCGAGTCGTACCTGGAAACGTATCCCGGGTACTACAAAACAGCCGACGCCGGTTTCCGGGACGAAGATGGTTATCTGTGGATCATGAGTCGCACCGACGACATCATCAACGTCGCCGGACACCGGTTATCGACAGGCGCGTTGGAAGAAGTGCTCGCCGGTCATGCTGACGTTGCCGAATGCGCGGTGATCGGAGTTGCCGACGAGTTGAAAGGCGAGATACCGCTTGGGTTGGTCGTGCTGAAGCGTGGAGTAGAGCGAGAGCCCCCGGAGATCGTCGCGGAGTTGATTCAGTTGGTTCGGGAGAAGATCGGAGCGGTTGCGTCATTCAAAGTCGCGACCGTCGTGGACCGCCTTCCAAAGACGCGTTCCGGCAAGATCGTGCGCGGCACAATCAAGAAGATGGCCGACGGCACGCCATACGCGGTTCCACCGACCATCGAAGACGCCACTGTCCTCGACGAAATCAAAAACAACCTGGACGTCCTCGGCTACCCACGCACCTGACGATCACTCGGGCGGCATGAGTGATGGTGGACGCCGCCGCGGCATTTCGAGACGCGGTTCCGATAAATGGAAATCGGGAATGCGCGAGCTGAGAACGTCGCACGACATACCCGGACGGTGAATGCCATTGTGAAACACCTGCCGCGCAAAAACTGCGTACGAGTCAGCGTTGTTCAGCGACATCATCGTCGGCAGTGAATCATACGAGCCGCTTACTTCGTACGCGACGTCGTTCGCACCGAGCGCCTCATGCGCGCGTTCGTGGATGATCGTGCTCGCCTGCTTGAGCGGATCGCATCCGAAGAACCCCGGACAGATGTTGATGATGCCCGGCGGTAGTCCAAACGTCGCCGGGTTCGACAAAACCCACGCCAGATCGCCGGGCATGCATGCGGTAGTGCAATAGAACTGCATGGGCTGATTCAGAGCGGTCTCGATTAAATTGAAGTTGTTAACAAGCGTGTCGAGCGGCCGCGCCGTCAGCGAAAAACGCGGGAATGGATCCGTGACGTTGAAGTTCTCTCGCAACGCGATGCGCACGGCGGTTTCGCGCGTGCCTGTCAGCCGGCCCATCCTGAACATCTCGAGAATCGGTATTACGGTTCCGACCCAACTCTTCGCCGTGCTCACCGCGGCGCTGATCTGGCTGGCGTCATAGAGCGGCGGATTACAGAAGAAGTAACCACTGAATGGTTGTGGAGGGCCACCAAGGCCTCCGACACCGCCCGGTCCAACCTGCCGGCGTATTTGATCGTCTGGAATCCGTTGCGCAGACGCGGATGCATGCACGGGGACGCGACTGAAGTCGTGAGCCGTCGCAGGCGGCGCGTCAGTTTCGTCGAGTGCTTGAAGGCCGGGATGTGGTGTGCGACTGTGCGTAGCGAATATGGGCGCCGGCAATTCTGACGACGGCCTGCACAGGTTCGATCTGGATGCGAACGTACTCATGTCGCGGGTGCAGGATGCTATTTCCTGTCGCCTGCGAAGTCAATGAAAAGAGTTGCACGTGAAAAGAGTTGCACGTTTCGTGAGGCGCGGCATGGGTGAGGCTACGCTTTCTTTCGAGGTTTGCGGCGACGATTTCTGTCGTACGTCAATCCGCCGACTTTCTCCCACACATCGTCCTTGAGCTCGTCCTTTAAATCGAGTGAGTCAAGGTAGCCGCTGGTGTCCGGTGGCGCGGGTTTGTCGCGTTCCGATAAGGAGAGAGTCTGGGGTTTGTTGGCGTCCTCAGAAGACGGGACCAATCTCCATCGCTCGCCAAACGTCATCACTACCGCCGCGACGGCCATTCCGGAAATCCAGACCACTTTGTCTTCGAAACCAATGAGCCACGCCACCAGCGCACCGGCCATGAACCCGACAAACGAAGCTGCGTACCGTCTCCACATAATCGTCAGCAGCATAATGACAACTACTTACAAGTGGCAATAGCAAGCGTGAGACAAAACGTTCGCTAACATTGCATTCATAACGTTCGCATTATTGACTTTCGTAATCGTATGTCCATTAACGAAATCGGTTACTTTTCACGATCTTGCAACTCAGTTGTCATGAACACCTCAGCAAATAGGCTGATATTTCGCGCCTCTCGACTGTATTGTGCGCTGCCGGTCAATGGCACCGTGATTGCACTACTACCGGAGCAAAGGAGATGTTGTCATGAAAACAAAGTTGCTGAAAAAAAACACGCTCGCAGTTGTCTTGGGTTTATCTCTCCTTCTTGGAATCGGGATGACGTCGGCGAGTTCAGTGGCCCAGGCGCAATATCAGAACCGCGACTGGCAACGCGAACAAATTCGCCGTCAACGTGAATGGGAACGCGAACAACGCAGACGTGACCGTAACCGCGATCGCGACCGCGACGATTGGCGCTACGGCGGCGGATCGTTTGACCTTCGTCAGACTGCACTGAACGCAGGCTACAACGAAGGCATCAAGGAAGGCCGCAAGGACCGCCAGCGCAATGATCGGTACGACTACCGCGACGAGGAAGACTATCGGAACGCGAACACCGACTATCAGTCGCGCTTTGGTAACCGCGAACTGTATCGGCAGTACTTCCGCCAGGGCTTCGTTAACGGTTACACCGACGGTTACAGAGGTTACTAACCGAATTCCTTAAACCAAAACAACGTGAAAGGGCGGAGACTCGCGAGTCCCGCCCTTTTCGTTTCATCAAATCATCGTGCAACTCGATTTCTTCAAGAACGCTTTGCCGGAAGGATTGACGTACCGGCCGTCGCTAATCAGCGTCGCTGAGGAGAAGGCGCTCATCGCCGAGGTGAGCGAGTTGCCGTTTCGCGAGTTTGAGTTTCACGGTTATGTTGGAAAGCGGCGCGTCGTTTCGTTTGGATGGAAGTATGACTTCTCTTCGCAGCGGTTGCAGAAAGCGGACGACGTCCCGGATTACTTGATCGGACTGCGCGAACTGGCAGGTGAGTTTGCGGGATTGGATCCGGAAGCGTTGCAACAGGTGCTCGTCACTGAATACGCGTCGGGCGCCGGCATCGGCTGGCATCGCGACAAGGCTGTATTCGGAGAAGTCGTCGGCGTCTCGCTCGTCACACCGTGTACGCTGCGTTTCAGACGCAAAGCCGGCGACGGCTGGCAACGTGCAAACCTCCACGCCGAACCGCGTTCCGCGTATCACTTGCGTGGTCCGGCACGATCGGAATGGGAACACAGCATCTCGCGCGTCAACACACTGCGCTACTCGATCACCTTCCGCAGCATGCGCTGAGGCATTTATCCTCACATCGTTTACCAACGACAATTCTCGCCAACAGAATCCCGCATTTCCCATCCAAATAGCCGTTGACACGAGTTCATAAATGAAATAACGTGCGGCCCACTTTCCCCGACACTTATAACCACTCCCACGGGCGGGTAAATCCACAAGCCAGGGTTTCGCATCGGAGCCGTACGTTCGGCTCGCGAGTCGTGGTCCATTCGCAACAACTTTCATCGCGCGCTGCAATCCTGCGTGAGCGCAGAGGACTGGAGTAACTTAGTATGAAACTACGAGGCTTAAAATTTTTGCTTGCCGCCTGTATCGTGTGCTTCATCTGGTCCACCGCAGCTCACGGTCAGCAATGCTTGCCGGCAATTACGTTCGACGGGTCCCCCACCTTGCAACAAGCTATTGCCTGGCTGAATAACCCGCCACATCCTTTCATACCTGGTTGGGATGTCAGAATTGCGACCGTCAATTACTCCAAAAATACTGCCCTCCCGTCAACGACACAGCAGGTGGCCCTTTTTCAGGATGCGATCGCCGAGTGGAACTTACAGTTTTGCCGCACCGGCATATTCTTCGTTCCCGCTCCCGCAAACACCCTGGCCGATCTCGATTTTTGGAGAACCAGTACCGAGGCGGTGGCTGGCGGTTGCATAGCTTACGAGCCTTCTAGTGGGGATATTAATTTTGGGCCCTCATGGGAGGCACGGTTAGCTTCTCTCGGCACAACTCAAGCGAAGGCCGCCGTCTTGCACGAAATCGGCCACTTCCTGGGCCTGGGCCACACAACCTCTCCGGCGACGATAATGAACCAAGGATCCTGTCCGACAGCGGTCTCAGTCACTTCCGTGTCGACCAACGATGCCGATCAGGTGGCTACCTGTTTAGGCAGCTCACCTACCTGCTGGTTTTTTTTGTATTTCCCAATGGTGCCGTGGGAGTGTGAACAAGCCGGCGGATATTGGAACTTCACTCTCAACGCATGCTACGACGAGCCCCAACTCGAACCCTGTGTGGAATGTATTTCGAATGACGATTGCTGTTATGGCGACGTCTGTCATGACGGCGCGTGCGGGCCTCCGGAGCTCGTTTGCCCTCCCTGTCCACCCGATACGATTTGTTATGAGGGGTTGTGTTCGTACGCTACTCCGATCCTTATCGACGTCGACGGTGACGGCTTCAACATGACTAATAAAGCCGGAGGTGTTGAGTTCGATTTCGATGGCGACGGTGAACGGCAGCGTCTGCCCTGGACTGCCGTGGATTCTGATGACGCCTGGCTGGTTATGGATCGCAACCATAACGGACTGATCGATAGCGGACGCGAAATGTTTGGCAACGTATCTCCGCAACCTAAAGTGCCGGACAAGGAGAAGAACGGCTTCATCTCGTTAGCTGAGTTTGACAAAACTAAACTCGGCGGCAATGAAGACGGAGTCATCAGTAATCGTGACTACTTCTTCCGCTCGCTGCGACTGTGGACAGATGCCAACCACAATGGAATCTCGGAAGCGACCGAACTCCATAGTCTCGAACAGGCGCGGATCGACGTAGTGGAGCTCGAATACAAACTCTCGAGCCGCTCGGATCGGAATGGCAATTTGTTCCGGTATCGGGCTAAGGTTAAGAACGCAAGTGGCGCCCAACTTGGCAGGTGGGCCTGGGACGTAATCTTCAACGGTCGAGGAAAATAGAAATGACAATATACAAGTCGACAAAGCGCGTTCTTTTTGCGGTGGCTCTATGCATTGCCGCTACGGCGACGTTCGTTGTCGTTTCCGGCAGAGGCTCCCGACCGGCGCCGCCCCAAGCCACGTCCAATCCAGCCAATGATGAGGCGCAGAAGGTACGACAGGCGCTCGAGCGAGGCGGACTGCGCGAAGCGGCGAAGGTAAAAGGTACCTATGTCGCCGACTACAATCCGCACTGGGACTGGGGACTGTTCAGTGTTGAAGATCTAACCAAAAACAGCGCAGCCGTAATCGTGGGCCGATTCACGAAGAAGCTCGATGCTCGTCTGCTTGATGGGAAGGCGATCTTCACGGACTATGAGGTCTCGGTCGACGAGCTTGTCAAAGGTGATCTTAACCAAGCCAAATCGATCACCGTCAGCATTCCCGGCGGCCGCTTTTATTTTGAAGACGGCACCAGTGCTGAACAACTCACGCCCGCGTTCGACCAGCCGCGAAATGGACGTTCCTATGCTCTCTTCCTGATGCGAGAGGAGGCCGCGCCCTCAGTGTTCTTCTTGTCGGGCGGCCCACAAGGCTTATTCGACATCGAGGGCGGCGGGGGTGTGAAGTCGCACGGCAGACCGGAAGATCCCGGTGCGGTCGAGACAAAAGGCAAGACCAAAGACGATTTTCTGAAAGTCGTGCGAGACAACGCTCGCAAGTGGCCCAAGCCGGGAAAGTGCTGCGGCTGAGTTAACCGTAAAAAAATCTCGCGGCGCAGTAATATCAAGGCGGCGTTGGCAACTTCTCCTTTGGGTAGTCATAACGAAGGAGAAGATCATGAAGAAACGACTCGCTTTCATACTTGCCGCGCCGCTGCTGTTTGTCGCACTCGGTTTTCAGGGCTCCTGCCGTTCGCAGTGTGAAGAGCTGCGCCAGGAATTAATCAAGGACTGCCGCGCCGATCTCGGCGCGAACAACGAACGCTGCCGTGAAGACCAACAGCGTTTTCAGGAAATGTGCCGCGAAGATCTGGACAGCAATTGATCAGATCGAGTGGTCGTCGACGCCGTCACGATTTGACTTCGTCGCTCTTTCCAAACAGCCCTTTGAAGAATCGGGCGATGATGGCCCAGAGAGCGCGTAATGCGAGCGGGGCGGCCTCGACGGCCTTGGCTTCAGTCGCAGGCGGTGGTGACGACGCCGACGGCGCCGCGGGTTCGGAAGCGGAAACAGTAGCTTGCGGCTCCTCGGCAACTTCCAAACGGCCCTTCACGCACGTCGCGAACTGGCGAAACATCTGGCGCGAGACTTCCTCGATCATGCCGCGGCCGAATTGAACGATGCGGCCGACCAGGTTGATTTCGGAGTCCACCGAGACCTGTGAGCCGCCGCCGTCGAGCGCTGTGACACTGCTGACCATCGTCACTTTCGTCGAACCCGATCCGCCAACCTCACGCGCTTCGCCAACCATCCGCACCGTGTGCGCCTCTTCGTTCACTTCGGTGAAACTGGCTTTACCTTTGTACGACATCGACAATGGCCCAACCTTCACCTTGATCGCGCCGAGGAAATTCCGGTCGTCCTGCTTCTCCAGCAACTCCGCGCCCGGCAGACACTGCACCACACTCTCCGGATCGATCAAATACTTCCAAACACGCTCAACAGGCGCCTGCACTTCAAACCGTTCCGCGATCTTAAAAGCCATCACTACCCTCCCCGCACAAACTTAAATCGATTATGGTCCAATATTGACGTTTTAGTAACCCCTTCGTATCATCAAGCCCTTCCCGTTTGAACGCACGAAAAATTGAGTCCGATGTAGGAAGGTGAAGATCCATGATACCTCGGAGCTTTGAATACTTCTCTCCCGGCACGCTCGAAGAAGCAATCGCATTGCTACAGAAACTCGGCCCCGAAGCCAAGTTGCTGTCCGGCGGCCAGAGCCTGATCCCGATGATGAAGTTGCGAATCCTGTCCCCGCAACACATCGTGGACATCAATCGGATCCCCGGTCTCGACTACGTCAGCGAAGCCGACGGCCATCTGAAAATCGGCGCGCTCGCCCGCGAACACCAACTCGAGTCGTCCGACGTCATCAAAAATAAACTGCCGATACTCGCCGACACAGCGAAACTGATCGCCGATCCGCTCGTGCGCAGCCAGGCGACTGTTTGCGGCAATCTCGCGCACGGCGATCCGGCGAATGATCATCCCGCAACAATGTTGGCGCTCGGCGCTACCGTAGTCGCCACCGGACCAAAAGGCCAGCGCGAAATCGCCATCGCAGACTTTTTCCCCGGCCTCTTCACGACCGCACTCGAACCTGAAGAGATACTGACCGAAATCAAGATCCCGCTGCCGGCCGCAAAGAGCGGCGGCGCTTACTTGAAGTTAGAAAGAAAAGTCGGTGACTTCGCAACTGCCGGTGTCGCGGTGCAGATCACGCTCGACGACGGGGGCAAGTGTCAACGGGCTGGAGTCGGCCTGACCAACGTCGGCATGACGCCGATCAAAGCCACCAAAACCGAAGCGTTTCTCGCCGGTAAAACCCTGGACGAAGCAACGATCAAGGAAGCCGCCGAAATCGCCGCGTCCGAGTCGGAGCCAAACGACGACATCCGCGGCTCAGCCGAGTACAAACGCGATCTCGTTCGCGTACTTACCGCCCGCGCGTTGACGCGAGCGCTCGAACGCGCGAAAGGAGGCGCTTAAGCCATGGACAAAGTCGCGATCAAAGTGAACGTCAACGGAGTCGATCACGCTGCCGAAGTCGAACCTCGCATGCTGCTGGTCCACTTCCTGCGCGAGACGCTGCGTCTCACCGGAACGCACATCGGCTGCGACACGAGCCACTGCGGCGCCTGCACCGTCGTGATGGACGGGCGCGCGATCAAGTCGTGTACGGCATTCGCGGTCCAGGCGAACGGGCGCAGTGTGATGACCGTCGAAGGTCTCGAACAGGACGGCAAACTTCATCCGCTTCAGGACGGCTTCTTCCAGGAGCACGGTCTGCAATGCGGCTACTGCACACCCGGCATGTTGATGACGGGCGTCGCCTTTCTCGGCGAGAACAAGAACCCGACTGACGACGAGATTCGCCACGCGATCTCCGGCAATCTCTGCCGCTGCACCGGCTACGTCAACATCGTCAAGGCCTATCAATACGCCGCGCAGAAGATGCGCGAAAACGGAGGTGCATCGTAATGGCGCCAAAAACCACACCTGAAATCGGTGGCATGGGCCACTCGGTGAAACGACGAGAAGATCCACGCTTCCTGCGCGGCCAGGGCAACTACGTCGACGACGTCGTGCTGCCCGAAATGCTTTATCTCGACATCGTGCGCAGCCCGTACGCACACGCGAAAATCAACAGTATCGACACGTCGAAAGCGCTGGCTATTCCCGGCGTGCTCGCTGTCATCACCGGCAAGGATCTCGAAAAGTACAACCTGCACTGGATGCCGACGCTGATGTCAGACACGCAGATGGTACTGCCTGTCGAAAAAGTGATGTACCAGGCGCAGGAAGTCGCCGCGGTGTTGGCGACCGATCGTTACATCGCAGCCGACGGCGTCGACGCGGTCGAGATCGACTACGATCCGTTGGAAGTCGTCGTCGATCCGAAGAAGGCGTTGCTTCCGGACGCGCCGGTGCTGCGCACGGACAAGGCTGACAAGAAAGACAATCACATCTGGCACTGGGAGTGGGGCAATCGCGAAGAGACGGACAAGCTGTTCAGCGAAGCTGAAGTCACCGTCAAAGAGGACATTTACATTCCGCGCATCCACGTTTCGTCGATCGAGACGTGCGGCTGCGTGGCCCACTTCGACAAGGTCCGCGGAAAACTGACTGTCTGGATGACAACGCAGGCACCGCACGCGATTCGAACCGTGTTTGCCCTCGTCGCCGGACACGTCGGACTTTCCGAAGAGAAGATTCAGATCATCTCGCCCGACATCGGCGGCGGTTTCGGCGGGAAGGTTCCGGTTTATCCGGGTTACGTCATCGCGGTCGCGGCTTCGGTGCTCACCGGCAAGCCCGTGAAGTGGATCGAAGACCGCATGGAAAACCTGCAAGCCGACTCGTTCGCCCGCGACTATCACATCACCGCGGAACTCGCCGGCAAGAAAGACGGCAAGCTGACGGCCCTGCGCATCAAGACGATCGCCGATCACGGTTACACCGACGCCGCGGCGAACCCGTCGAAGTTTCCGGCGGGACTGTTTCACGTCTGCACCGGTTCGTACGACTTGAAGGCCGCGCACGTCGAAGTCGACGGCGTCTACACGAACAAACCGCCGGGCGGTATCGCGTATCGCTGTTCGTTCCGCGTCACCGAAGCCGTACACACGATCGAACGCATGGCGGACCTGATGGCCCACGAGCTCGGCATCGACGCCGCCGAGTTTCGCATGAAGAACTTCATCTCGCCCGAGCAGTTTCCGTACAAGTCGGCGCTGGGTTGGGAGTACGACAGCGGCAACTACGCGGGCGCGTTGAAACTCGCGATGGAAAGAGTCGGATACGACGAGCTGCGAAAGGAGCAGGCGGACAAACGAGCGCGCGGCGAGTTGATGGGCATCGGCATCAGCAGTTTCACGGAGATCGTCGGCGCCGGCCCGTCGAAACATTTCGACATACTCGGAATCAAGATGTTTGACAGCGCCGAGATTCGCGTGCATCCGACCGGCAAAGTGCTCGCTCGCTTCGGCACCAAGTCGCAGGGCCAGGGACACGAGACTACATATGCACAGATCGTAGCCGAGGAATTGGGTTTCCCGGTCGACAATGTTCTTGTCGAAGAAGGCGACACTGACACGGCGCCTTACGGACTGGGAACGTACGCCAGCCGCAGCACGCCGGTCGCCGGCGCAGCCTGTGCGATCGCTTGTCGAAAGATCAAAGACAAGGCGCGAAAGATCGCCGCGTATCTACTCGAGGTTCACGAAGACGATCTCGATTGGGAACCCGGCAAGTTCTTCGTCAAAGGTTCGCCCGATCGCGCGAAGACGATCCAGGAGATCTCGCTGGCGGCGTACACGAACCATCCGCCGGGAATGGAAGCTGGTCTCGAAGCAGTCAACTACTACGATCCGCCGAACCTGACGTATCCGTTCGGCAGTTACATCTGCGTCGTCGACATCGATAAAGGAACGGGTGAAGTGAAAGTGCGTCGCTTCGTGGCGATCGACGACTGCGGCAACATCATCAATCCGATGATCGTCGAGGGCCAGATCCACGGCGGTCTCACCATGGGGCTTGGCCCAGCGTTGTACGAAGAGATTCAGTACGACGAAAGCGGCAACATTTTGCAGGGCAGTTTCATGAACTACCTGTTGCCGACGGCGGTCGAAACTCCCAATTGGGAAACCGGCAACACCGTCACGCCGTCGCCGCATCATCCGCTCGGCGCAAAAGGCGTCGGCGAGTCTGCGACAGTCGGCGCGCCGGCGGCGATCGTCAACGCGGTCGTTGATGCGCTGTGGCACCTCGGCGTGCGGCATATCGACATTCCGATCACGCCGGCGAAAGTGTGGAAGCTGCTGCGTGATGCGGGTGTGAAAGAGTAGGCATTTGTCATTTGTCATTTGTCATTTGACGTTTGTCATTTGTCATTTAAGAAGAGCAGCGGTGCTCCCGGAAGACCAAAATGAAAAACGGAAAACGACAAATGGAAAATGGAAAATAACCCGGGCCCCATGACACAAGACGTATTCGACCAATTGTCGGAGCTACGCGAACGCGACGAGCCTTTCGTTCTCGCCACAGTCGTCGCCTACAAGAGCCCGCAGTCGGCGAAGCCGGGTTCGCACGCGATCATTCGCGCGGACGGATCGATCAGCGGCTGGGTCGGCGGCGGCTGTGTGCAGCCGATTGTCCTGCGCGAAGCAAAGATGGCGTTGGCGACTGGTCAGCCGAAGTTGTTGAGCATCAGTCCCGACGCGGCGCACGACGACGACTGGCACGGAGTCGAGTCGTACCGCATGACGTGCGAAGGCGGCGGTTCGCTCGAAATTTACCTGGAGCCTGTTTTGCCAAAACCGGAATTGGTTGTGGTGGGCGAGTCGCCTGTTGCCGAAACTGTTTCGCAACTCGGCGAACTGCTTGGATTCAAAGTTAGCGCGGATCCAGGTCGAATCACGGAGTCGACGTATGTGGTCGTCGCGACGATGGGAAACGGTGATGAAGAAGGGCTGCTTTCGGTGCTCGGTTCGAAGCCGAAGTATTTTGGTTTGGTAGCGAGCGAGAAGAAGTCGCGGGCGCTGTTTGATTACGCGCGTGAACACGGGTACACGGATGAACAGATCAATTTAGTTCGATCTCCCGCGGGACTCTCGCTTGGGGCTGTAACGATGCAGGAGATCGCGCTAAGTGTTATCGCTGAAATTACACAACTGCGCAGGACGGCTTCAGAGCCGGCGGTCGTCGAAGCGACTGCAATCGATCCGATCTGCGGCATGACAGTCTCCACGACAAACGCGAAATACACCTCCGAGTTCGAAGGCCGGACCATCTACTTCTGCTGCCTGCGCTGCAAAGAGACCTTCGATCAGTCATGAGGAAGTTTATCTCCGGATTGATTCTCGGCGCAGGCGCCTCGCAACGCTTCGGCGAACCCAAACAGCTTCTGCCTTTCGCCGGCACGACCCTGCTCGGTTGGGTCGTGTCGCAAGCGCAGCAGGCGATGCTGCTCGATGAACTGGTCGTCGTCCTTGGCCGTTCCGCCGAGGAGATTATTGAGCGCGTCGATTTCGGTCATGCAAAAGTTGTCGAGAACCGTGTCTACACCGAAGGTTGCGCTTCGTCATATCGCGCAGGCATCTCCGCCCTCGATTCACACGCCGAAGCGATCATGATCATCCTCGGCGATCAGCCGGGCATCACACCTGAGATCATCGACTGTCTCGCTGAGGAGTGGAGCAAGACCGACGCTCCGATTGCACTGTGTTCCTATCAGGGACGGAAAGGTCATCCGATGATCTTCGCGCGTTCATTGTTCGACCAACTGGAAGTGCTTCACGGCGACAAAGCGGCGTGGAAGCTGGTTGACGCGAATGCGCGTTCGGTGCTCGAAGTGCCTCTCGCGCTTCCCTTCCCGGAAGACATCAACACGCCCGAAGATTTCGAACGAATGCAAAAGGCGGAGACCACAAGTTGAGAGAAGAAGTACAACAGATCAAACGACTGCTCGAAGAGCAGGTCTACGTCACCGACGCCGCCGTCGCGACCGCGTTGTACTTGTCCATGGCGCTTGGCAAACCGCTGCTCGTCGAAGGTCCCGCCGGCGTCGGCAAGACCGAGATCGCCAAGGCGCTCGCAAAAGCACTCGACACCAAACTCATTCGCCTTCAGTGCTACGAAGGGCTCGACGCGACGACGGCGCTTTACGAATGGAACTATCCGCGCCAGTTGCTGCACATCAAGGTCGAGGAACGTTCGCCGACGAGCGAGGCCGAAAAAGAAGCGACGATCTTCAGCGAAGCGTTTCTGTTGAAGCGCCCGCTGCTGCAAGCCATCACCGAGCACGAGCGCGCGCCGGTGTTGCTGATCGACGAGATCGATCGGAGCGACGAAGAGTTTGAAGCATTTCTGCTCGAAGTGCTTTCCGACTTTCAGGTGACGATTCCCGAGATCGGCACGATCAGGGCGACGCATCGTCCGCACGTCATCCTCACGTCGAACCGCTCGCGCGATTTGTCTGACGCGCTGCGGCGTCGTTGTCTTTATCACTGGATCGACTATCCATCGCTTGAAAAAGAGCTCGCGATCGTCCACGCGCGCGTGCCTGAAATCAGCGAAACGCTGTCGCGCGACGTCACGAAAATCATTCAACAGGCGAGGACGATGAGTTTGTCGAAGGTGCCGGGCGTGGCGGAGACGCTCGACTGGGCTTCCGCGCTCGTCGCGTTGAAAGCGACCGAGGTCGATCGCGAAGTGCTCGACGAAACGATGGGTTGTTTTCTCAAAGACGAAACCGACATGGCTCTCTTCAAGTCGCAGTTTGATTTGGAGCACGGATGAAACGAATTGACGTTGTCTTATTCGGCAGGGCCTTGAGAGATCACGGAGTGGCTGTGACGCCGGCGGAGGTTGTCACTGCAGCAACAGCATTCCAGGCGATCGATCAGGATGATCGCGATGAAGTTTTCCTGAGTTTGCGCAGCGTCTTCACTTCGCGCGTCGACGATTTCGCGATCTTCAAAGAATTGTTCGACAGGTTTTGGCGTGGAGTCGTTGCGCGGGAAGATTTATCTACTGCGAGCTTGAAGAGGCGGCCGGCCGCGCCAAGTCGCGGTCTCGCGTTCTTTCTAGAGAACTGGGCCACGCCGGGCAGCAAAGAAGAAGAAGGCGGCGAGCCGCTGAAAGTTCCCGGCGCGAGCGAAACCGAATCGAACGCCGAAAAAGACTTCGGCGCGTTTACCAAAGAGGAGCTCGACGATGTCGCGCGTCTCGCGCGCCGCATGGTGCGGCGACTGGCGAAGAACCCGAGCCGTCGCTGGCGTCCGGTGCGTCGCGGAACGCGAATCAACCTGCGCCGCTCGTTGCGACAATCGTTAAAGACCGGCGGCGAGATCGTCGAGCTCTCGTACAAAGAGCGGAAACCGAAACGAACGAAGCTCGTCGTGATCTGCGACGTCTCCGGCTCGATGGACATCTATTCGCGGCTGTTGCTGCAATTCATCTACGGGCTGCAAAACAGTTTCGCCAGAGTCGAATCGTTTGTGTTCGCCACCTCGCTTTCGCGCATCACCGGATACCTGAAAAACAAAACGTACGAACGCGCGCTCGAACGTCTGTCAGCGAAAGTGCACGGCTGGTCTGGCGGCACGCGCATCGGCGAGAGCCTGGCGGGATTCAATCTCGAATGGCTGCGGCGCATCGACAAGCGCACCGTCGTGATCATCCTGAGCGACGGTTGGGACACGGGCGAGCCGCAACAACTTGCGACCGCGCTGTCGCAGTTACAGCAACGCGCCGGTAGAGTGATCTGGTTGAATCCGCTGCTTGGCAGCTCGACGTACGAACCGCTGACACGCGGAATGCAGGCGGCGTTGCCGTTCATAGACGTCTTCGCGCCGGCGCACGATCTCGCGAGCCTGCGCGCACTTGAACCGCATCTCGTTTTGTGACGATGGACCATGGAAGAACTGTTCACAGATCTGGAGAAACTGGCGCGCGTCGAGAAGCGTGTCGCGATGGCGACGCTCGTGGGCACGCGCGGCACGACGCCGAAACGCGAAGGCGCGAAGATGTGGGTCGGCGAGGAGGGACGCATACTCGGATCGGTCACCATCGGCGGCTGCGTAGATGCGCGCGTGATCACCGAAGCCGAGAAAGCGCTGGCGTCGTCTCAACCGCGGCTGTTGCAAGTGGATCTCGGCGACGAGGATGCGTGGGAGATGGGATTGTCATGCGCCGGTAGTCTCGACGTTCTGATCGAACCGTTCGATCTCGCGGATCCGAAGTTGGTCGATACGTATCGGGCAGTGCGCGCCGCCGTGGACGACGGCAAGACTGTGGCAATCGTCACTCCTTTGAAAGATAGCGCGTCGCGGATTTTGGTGATGGAAGACGGCGCGACGTCAGGTGTTCTTGACGATGACGTGCGGCGAGTTGCGCTTGAACTGATACGAAAGCGGAAGTCGGCGACGGTTTCGATCGGCAACGAATCAGTGTTCTTCGAAGTGCATGGCCCATCGCCGACGCTGATCGTCTTCGGCGCTGGGCACCTCTCGATGCCGCTCGTCAGCCTCGCGCGCGGTCTCGGTCTCAAGACGATCGTCGTCGACGGCCGTCCGCGTTTCGCGACGCGCGAACGATTTCCGGAAGCGGACAAACTGCTGGTCGGCATCCCTTCCGAGATCGCGCAAACACTCTCGTACAACTCGTCGACGTTCGTCGTGCTCACGGCGCACGATTACAAGTACGATCTTCCGGTCCTGAAAGTCGTATTGCGTGCGGGCGCCGCGTACGTCGGGCTCCTCGGCAGCAAACGGCGCGGAAAGTCGATCAAGGATTTTCTGAAAGAGGATGGGATGGACCAGTCGCTGCTGGATCGACTGCACGTGCCGACGGGTCTCGACATCGGCGCGGAATCAGCAGCCGAGATCGCGTTGAGCATTCTCGCGGAGGCCGTCGCGATCAAGGCCGGCCGGCGCGGCGCATCGCTGCGAGAGAAAGAGTAAGAAAGCGATGGCCGTGCTCTACAGCGAGAAGCTCCTGGACCACTTTCGCCGTCCTCGCAATTACGGCTCGCTAACTGATCCCGACGTCAGCCACGAAAGCTTCAATCCACTCTGCGGCGATCGCATTCGGCTGGAACTGAAACTCGAAAACAACGCGGTGACGCAAGCCGGATTCGTCGGCGACGGTTGCGCGATAAGTATTGCCGCGGCGTCGCTGCTAACGGAAATGATTTCGCAGAAGGATCTGACTTTCCTTAAAACAATCACAGACGAGCAGCTTATCGACGCACTCGAAAGCGACATCAAGCCCGCGCGGCTCCAATGCGCCCTTCTCGCTTTGGAAGCCCTTCGTGCCGCTGGTCCGTAAACGCTACCAGCTCGACGCCCGGACAATCGGGACACTCGCCGTCACTCACCACAAACTGAACGCCGCACCGCGGACAATACGCGCTCGAATCGCCCTCACGTTCCACCGGATCGAGCAACGACTTTTCGCCCGTTCGTTCCAAATGGGCCAGACATGCTTTCAACTGCTCCGCAGTCGCCCACTCGATCGTCTCCACCGCTTTCGCATCCGTCACTTCATGTTTTAACGGGTGCTTCAAATCCAACACAAAAGCCCGCGCGAACTGTTGCTCTTTCTTGCCCGCCAACACGCTCGCCACGACGATCGGACTGTACTCCGCGAGCAAGTTTCTCGTGAGAATGTCTGCCGCGCGCATCGATATTGGCGGACACAGAATCATCTTCACGAGGTTTTCGATCCGCTCCTGCGTCTCGTACGGATAGAACTTCCGGTGCGCGTAAAAGAAGCTGACGCCGATCACCACCGCGAGCGTCACCATCGCCGCGCCACTTGCTATCAGCAAACGCTCCAACCCGAAGATCGTGACGAGGATCGGCGTCGCGACAAACAGGAACACGAACAGGATCGTACAAACGCCCTGAATCGTACCGATCTCCTCTTCGCCCTTGCGCCACTGCTTCTCCGCTTCATGCGCGTCAAACTGTTTCGCGATCCACGTTCGAATGATCGACTCGCGTTTCGCGGTCTTCGCCTGCGCCGCAGACGCGATCACGCTCCCGATCGCCTTCGCCTGTTTCGACGTCGCGCATTTGACGAACTTCTCGCCGTTCAACAGCAGGTAAGCGCCGTCAGTGCTCGTCTTACTGATCTCGGAAAACGCGACGAATTCGCCCGTCTGCGTCGCGGGCCTCGATCCCGAAGGCAACACCTGTGGATTGAATGCGCAAACACCGGAAGGAGAGATCGAAGCGGGAAGCAAGTGCGAAAGGCAGACTTGTCCGGGGGGAGGCAACGGGCTCA
>DASURS010000288.1:0-18764 GCA_036279935.1 Pyrinomonadaceae bacterium | reverse complement strand
GAGGTTATTTGAACAATCCGTGCGCGACTGCTGAACGCTTCATTCCGCACCCGTACAGCCACGTCCCTGGCGCGCGGCTCTATCGCACAGGCGACCTCGTACGGCTGTTGCCGGACGGAAACATCGAGTTTCTCAATCGTCTTGACCATCAGGTCAAGGTGGCGGGCTATCGCATCGAGGCCGGCGAGGTCGAAACCATGTTGGCCCAACATCCGGACGTTAAGGAGTGCGTGGTCGCGGTGCGGCCGGACGCACACGGCAATGCGCGGCTCGTCGCTTACGTCGTGCCGAAGTGCGACACGCACGCACCGGACGCGTCTGCGCTGCGCAGTTTCCTCACGGACGCTCTGCCGGCGCACATGGTCCCGTCTGTGTTCGTCGCGCTCGAAAGACTTCCGCTCACGCCCGGCGGAAAAGTGGACCGCCGGGCCTTGCCGGCGCCGGATCCATTGGCCCAGGGAACAGGACGGGAGTATGTCGCGCCACGCACGCCGGTCGAGCAGGTGCTGGCGGGAATATGGTGCGACGTGCTCGCGGTGGATCGTGTCGGGATTCACGACAACTTTCTCGACCTCGGAGGCCATTCGATGCTCGCGATGCGTTGCGTCTCCGCGATGCGCCAGGTGTTTCGCATGGAGATCCCGCTGCGAGTGCTGTTTGAGTCCGCGACGCTGGAGCAGTTGGCCCAGGCGCTAAGGGCGTATGAAGAGCAGCCCGGTCGTCTGGAGAAGATTGCGCGCGTGTTTCAAAAGGTGAAAAGCGTTTCGCGTGAAGAGTTGGAGAACGAGTTGCGGCAAAGACGAGCGAGCAAAGCTGGAAGTTGAAGAAGATGCGTGAACTGTCGAACGACATCGGCGTTTCGGCCGAGGAATTGGAGTTGTTCGAGTACCTGCTCGAAGAGGAGGGGCTCGACGAGACCACTCGTGAGCTGACGATCCCGCGGCGGAAAGAACAGGACGAGATACCGCTCTCGTTTGCGCAGGAGCGGCTCTGGTTTCTGGACCAACTCGCGCCGGCCGCCGCGGACTACAACATGCCGGGCGCAGTGTGGTTTGAAGGCGCGTTGGACGTGGCCGCGCTCGAAAGAAGTCTTAACGAGATCGTTCGGCGGCATGAAGTCTTGCGCACGACGTTTCATGCTGAACGTGGACGGCCCGTGCAGGTGATCGCGCCGTCGTTGCAGGTGTCCCTGCCTGTGATCGATGTAACGGATAGTGAACGGAGGCGGCTGGCGCACGAAGAGGCGCAGAAGCCGTTTGACTTAACACTTGGTCCAATGCTGCGCGTCAGGCTGCTGCGATTGTCACCTGAGTGCCACCTGTTGTTGGTGACGCTGCACCACATTGTTGCTGATGGCTGGTCGATCACACTCCTGGTCCAGGAGTTGAGCGCCTTGTATGCGGCGTACAGCCGGGGCGAGGAGTCGCCGCTCGGTGAGTTGGACCTAACGTACGCTGACTATGCGGCGTGGCAGCGAGAGTGGCTGACAGGCGAGCGGCTGGAACAGCAGTTGGCGTACTGGCGCGAGCAGTTGAGTGGCGAGTTGCCACTCTTGAAACTCCCGCTGGCGCAGGCGCGACTAGCTGAGTCTCAGCGTCATGGCGAACTGGTCACGGTTCGAATCGGAAGTGACTTGACGCAGTGTTTGCGAGAGTTGGGCCGGCGTGAAGGCGCGACGCTGTTCATGACCCTGCTGGCCGCGTGGAAAGTTCTGCTGTGGCGGTTGAGTGGCGAGCGCGATGTGCTGGTCGGGACGCCGGTCGCGGGACGCGGCAGCCGGGAGTTGGAGCCGCTGATCGGCTTCTTCGTGAACACGCTGGTGCTGCGGACAAACTTGCGCGGCGAGCCGAGTTTCGACGAGGTGCTCCGGCGCGTGCGCGAAGTTTGCCTGGAGGCGTACGCGCATCAGGAAGTGCCGTTCGAGCGAGTGGTGGAGGAAGTGGCGCCGCAGCGCGAGTTGAGTCATGGACCACTGTTCCAGGTGCTCTTCTCGTTGCAGAACGCGCCGCTGCCGGAGATCGAATTGCCGGGCGTGCACATGCGCGTTGAAGACGCGACGAGCGGCGCAACGAAGTTTGATCTCGCGCTCGAAATAACCGAAGAGACGGACGCGTTGACGTGCGTCTGGCAATACGACGCGGATGTGTTCGCTGCCGCGACGATCGAGCGCATGGCCGAGCATTACATGACGCTGCTGGAGTCGATCGCCGACAATCCCGCGACCGGAATTCACGAACTGCCGCTGCTGACAGACGATGAGCGGCGCGCGTTAGTAACAGAATACAACGCCACTCACGTTTCTTATCCGCAGCAGACACTTCTTCACGAATTGTTCGAAGCCCAGGCGGCAGCGACACCCGATGCGGTGGCCGTCGTCGAAGAGCGCGTCTGCCTGACGTACGCCGAGTTGGACCAGCGCGCCGGCAGGCTTGCACGACACCTGCGAAGCCTCGGGCTGCGGCAGGAGAGACGCGTTGGCGTACTGCTGGAGCGTTCGGCGGATCTCGTCGTCGCATTGCTGGCAGTCCTGAAGGCGGGTGGCGCGTGCGTTCCGCTCGACCCCGCTTATCCCGGCGAGCGGTTGCGGCTGTTAATCGAAGACTCGAACGCCTGCGTTGTGCTGACGAACGAAGCGTTGGCCCACGCTGTTGCCGAGACAGGCGTTCGCTTCGTATGCGTCGAAAGTGTCGTCGCCGATTCAGGCGCGGAGCTTCGAAAGGCGGATCCCGCTAACGTCGCTTACGTGATCTATACCTCCGGCTCGTCGGGCCGGCCGAAGGGCGTGTTGGTTACGCACGGCGCACTCTGCAATCACATGTACTGGATGCGCGACGCCTTCGCCTACACCGGCGCGGACGTGTTTCTGCAAAAGACGCCAATCGGTTTCGACGCGTCCGTGTGGGAGTTTTACATGCCGCTGATGGCCGGCGCGAAGCTGGTGATGGCGCGGCCCGGTGGACACCAGGACAGCTCGTATCTGACGCGGACCATCGTCGAGCACGGCGTGACGGTGATCCAGGTTGTGCCGCCGCTGCTACGGATGCTCGTCGCCGAGCCGAACTTCGGCGCGTGTGAAAGCCTCAGACTGATCTTCTGCGGCGGCGAAGCTTTGACCGAAGAGCTGGCGGCGCGTTGTCGCGAACGATTGCCGAACACGCGTTTAGGCAACCTGTATGGACCAGCGGAAGCGACGATCGACTCTACGTACTGGGAAGCCAAAGGTCCGACCAACGCCGCGACTGTCCCGATCGGTCTGCCTGTTGCGAACGCCGGCGCGTACGTTTTGGACCACTGGCTGCGGCCCGGGCCGATCGGAGTCATCGGCGAGCTGTATCTCGACGGCGCCGGTCTGGCACGCGGTTACGAGGGACGGCCCGACCTCACGGGCGAGCGATTCATGCCGAATCCGTTCGCGCGCGAGATTGGAGCGAGGATGTACCGCACGGGCGACCTCGTGCGTCGATTGCCGGGCGGCGAGCTCGAGTTTCTCGGCCGCGCAGACGGGCAGCTGAAGGTACGTGGTTCGCGTGTTGAGCTGGGCGAGGTCGAAGCCGCGCTGTGCGCTCACGCGGATGTGCTCGCGGCCGCGGTCGTTGGCCGTGACGACGTGTCGGGCGAGCGCGTGCTCGTGGCATATGTCGTCGCGAGGAATGGAATCCCACATCGCGAGCTTCGCAGTTATTTGAAGGAACGGTTGCCGGGTCACATGGTCCCGAGTGCGTTCGTGCCGATGGACCAACTGCCGCTGTTGCCGAGTGGAAAAGTAGACCGGCGCGCGCTGCCGGCGCCGGAAAAGTTGGACCGAACTCATCACGGCGAGTATCGAGCGCCGCGCACGCTCGTCGAGGAAACTCTGTGCGGAATCTGCGAGGAAGTGCTCGGTCGCGAGCCGATCGGAGCTGACGACGACTTCTTCGAATTGGGCGGCCATTCGCTGCTGGCGACGCAGGTGGTGTCGCGCGTGAAGGAAGCGTTGGCGGTCGAGTTGCCACTCAGCCGCTTCTTTCAAACGCCTGTCCTTTCAGAACTGGCGGAGTTCATCGAACGCCATCTCAAACCCGAACAGCCGGAACCACCGCTTCACGCGGTTTCACGCGAAGGACCGCTGCCGCTCTCGTTTGCGCAGCAACGACTCTGGTTTCTGGACCAGTTAGATCCCGGTAACCCTCTCTACAACACTCCCGGCGCATTGCGTATGACCGGGCGGCTCGACGTCGATGCGCTCGAACGTGCGTTGAGCGAGATCGTGCGCCGGCACGAGACGTTGCGCACGACATTCGCGGTTGTTGAGGGCAGTCCGGTGCAGGTCATCGGAGCGCCGCGGCCGGTGACGATCCCCGTAATCGAGCTCTCGCACTTCGACGAAAGCGATCGCGAGCGCGAGGCGCAACGATTGATTGACGCCGAGGCGAAACGACCGTTCGACTTATCAAAAGGGCCACTGTTGCGTGTGACGCTGTTGCGGTTGAACGAACACGAGCACCTGCTGTTGTTCACGATGCACCACATCATCAGCGATGGTTGGTCCACGGGCGTGCTCGCGCGCGAAGCAGCGAGACTCTACGTGAGCCACGAGACGCTGCCGCCGCTGCCTTTGCAGTACGCCGATTATGCCGTCTGGCAACGAGAGTCGCTGCGCGGAGAGGCGCTCGAAGCGCAGCTCGACTACTGGCACAAGCAGTTCAACGACTTGCCGCCGGCGCTCGAACTGCCGCTGGACCATCCGCGCCCAAAGGTGCGGAGCCTGCGCGGGGCTTTTGTTCCAGTCGAGTTCAGCGAAGAGCTGACGAACGCTTTGAAGTCGCTGAGCCGGGCGGAGGGTGCGACGTTGTTCATGACGCTGCTCGCCGCTTTCCAAACGTTGCTCTCGCGTTATGCGGCGCAGCACGACGTAGCGGTTGGCGTGCCCGTGGCGAACCGCCGCCGGCGCGAAATCGAAGATTTGATCGGGTTCTTCGTCAACACGCTCGTGTTGCGCACCGACCTGTCAGGCGATCCCGCGTTTCGCGAACTGCTGATGCGAGTGCGAGAAGTCTCGCTTGGAGCGTACGCGCATCAGGACGTGCCGTTCGAGATGCTCGTCGAGCGGCTTCAGCCCGCACGCGACGCCGGCGGCACGCCGCTTTTCAACGTGTTCTTTGTCTTGCAGAACGCGCCGCCGGTCGAGCTGGAGTTGCCAGAACTCAGGATCGAGCAACTGCACGTGGGCACGGGCACGGCGAAGTTCGATCTCATGTTGTCGCTCGAGGAAGCAGAAGGAAAATTGAGCGGTGTCTTCGAATACGCGACGGACCTTTTCGATCGGTCGAGGATCAAGCGAATGCTCGCGCATTTCGAAACGTTGCTCGAAAGCGTTGTGCACCGGCCTGATCGCCGGATGTCAGAGTTAGCGCTGCTCGCGCCGGAAGAAGAGCGGCAAGTCGCGGTCGAATGGAACAAGACGGCTGCTGATTTTCCGCGCACGCGTTGTATTCACGATCTCTTCAACGAACAAGCGACCCGGACACCGGACGAAGTCGCGGTCATTTCCGGTAACGAGCGCCTGACGTATCGCGAGCTGGACCAGTCGGCGAATCGCCTGGCCAACTATCTCAAGCGCGAAGGAGTAGGTCCGGAGTCGGTTGTGGCGGTTGCGATCGAACGCTCGACGCGAATGGCGGTGGCTGTGCTCGCGGTTTTGAAAGCCGGTGCTGCTTACGTGCCGCTCGATCCTGAGTATCCGAACGAGCGTCTTTCGTTCATGCTCGAAGACACACGCGCGTCCGCTGTGTTGACTGAGCAACGCATCGTCCCGCAGTTGCCGGCGAATTGCCCGCGTGTGATTTTTCTCGACACCGAAGCCGGCGCGATCGCGCGCGAGAGCGACAGCAATCCTGCCGCCGGCGCTACGAGCGACAATCTCGCGTACGTCATCTACACCTCCGGCTCAACCGGCCGGCCGAAAGCGGTGATGATGGCCCATCGCGCCGTTTGTAATCTCATAGCATTTCAAATCGGCAGCAGCCGCACGGCCGCGCGAACCCTTCAATTCGCGTCACTCAATTTCGACGTTTCAGTTCAGGAGATGTTCTCGACGTGGTGCGCGGGCGGAACGCTCGTCATTGCGGACGAGCAGACGCGACGCGATGGCGCTGCGTTGCTGCGTCTGCTGATCGATCAGCGGGTCGAAAGATTGTTCTTACCGTTCGTCGCGTTGCAGCACCTCGCGGAAGCAAGTGAAGCGGAAGGATTCGTACCGAGCGCTCTGCGTGAGGTCATTACGGCCGGCGAGCGGTTGAAGATCACGCCGGCAATCGAGCGCCTGTTCGGTCAGCTCGACGGCTGCCGCCTCGACAACCATTACGGGCCGACGGAAACGCACCTCGTCACGATGTGGAGGTTGGAAGGAGCGGCCCGCGATTGGCCCAGGCTGCCGCCGATCGGTGGTCCAGTCGCAAACGTGCAGGTTTACGTGCTCGACGAACGGCATCATCTCGTGCCGCCCGGCGTTCTTGGCGAGTTGTATATCGGCGGCGAAGGCCTTGCGCGCGGCTACTTCAATCGTCCGGACCAGACGGCGGAAAGGTTTATTCCGAACGCGTTCAGCGGCGAACCCGGAGCGCGTTTGTATAAGACCGGCGACCTGGTGCGACGATTCGACGCGCAGCGATTGGAGTACGTCGGCCGCAGCGATCGACAGGTGAAGGTGCGCGGGTGCCGCGTCGAGGTCGGTGAGATCGAAGCGACGTTGAAGCTGCACCGCGACGTGCGGCAGGCGGTCGTCACTGACTGGGAGCGCGATGACGGGCGAAAGACTTTGGCCGCGTATGTCGTTGCGAGCGCCGATGGCCCAACTGATCTGACGCGCGAGCTCAGGCGACTGCTGCGCGATCGGCTGCCTGAGTACATGGTGCCCGCGGTGTTCGTGCGGATGGAGAAGTTGCCGTTGCTGGCGAGCGGGAAAGTCGACCGGCGCGCACTGCCGCGTCCGGATGAGGTTGCAGCCGAAGGCGATTACCACGCGCCGCGCACGCCGGTCGAAGAAGTGTTGTGTGGAATCTGGGAGCAGGTGCTCGGGCGGACGCGAGTGGGCGCTGACGACGACTTCTTTGAACTGGGCGGACACTCGTTGCTGGCGACGCAGTTGATGTCGCGCGTGCGGCAGTCGTTTCAGATCGAGCTTGCGCTGCGGTTGCTGTTCGAGCATCCGACGCCGGCCCGGTTGGCCCACGTGGTTGAAGCGGAGATACGTGCCGGGCGCGAGCCGCTGCCACCGGTTCGACGCGTGGCCGAGGGACCGACAGCGCCAGTGTCGTTTGCGCAGCAACGGCTTTGGATTCTCGACAAGCTGGAGCCGCAGAGCGCGAGCTACAACCTGCCGTCCGTGTTGCGCATTGATGGCGCGCTGAATGTCGCCGCATTGCAACGTAGTTTTGACGCGATCGTTCGGCGGCATGAAGTGCTGCGGACGACGTTTGCGGTCGTCGATGGCGAGCCGGTGCAGGTCATCTCGCCGTCGTTGATGCTGCCTTTGACCGTCGTCGATGTAACCGACAATGAAGCGCGGCGGCTGGCGCGGGAAGAAGCGGAAAAGCCGTTCGACTTGTCGCGTGGTCCACTGCTGCGAACGACGCTGCTGCGGTTGTCGCCTGAGCGTCATCTGTTGCTCGTGACGCTGCACCACATCGTCGCCGATGGCTGGTCGATCACGCTGCTGGTCCAGGAGTTGAGCGCGTTGTACGCCGCGTACAGTCGCGGCCACGAGTCTCCGCTTCGTGACTTGGAACTCACGTATGCGGACTATGCGATCTGGCAGCAAGAGCGGTTAACAGGCGAGCGACTGGAACACCAGTTGGCGTACTGGCGCGAGCAGTTGAGTGGCGCGCTGCCTGTTTTGAAGCTGCCGTTCGCACGGCGGCCGGATTCTCATCATCGTGGCGGACTGTTGATGGTTCAAGTCGGTGATGACTTGACGCAGCGTCTGCGAGAGTTGGGCCGGCGCGAAGGCGCGACGCTGTTCATGACGTTGCTGGCGGCGTGGAAAGTTCTGCTCTCGCGGTTGACCGGCGAGCGAGACGTGTTAGTAGGAACGCCCGTAGCGGGACGCGGCAGCCGGGAGTTGGAGCCGCTGATCGGGTTCTTCGTGAACACGCTGGTGCTGCGGACGAACTTGCGCAGCGAAGCGAGCTTCGACGAGGTGCTGCGGCGCGTGCGCGAAGTGTGTCTCGAGGCGTACGCGCATCAGGAAGTGCCGTTCGAGCGAGTAGTGGAGGAAGTGGCGCCGCAACGCGAGCTGAGTCATGGACCACTGTTCCAGGTCCTCTTCGCATTGCAAAACACACCCGCCGATGAGCTTGCGCTTGCGGACTTGGAAGTGACCGCACTCGAGATCGAAAACCCGGCCGCGCGCTTCGATCTGGCGCTGGAAATCACCGAGACGAACGGAGAGCTCGATTGCCGTCTGACGTACGACGCCGGCTTATTCGAAGCCGTTGCGATCGCGCGCATCGCGCAACACTTCGTCAACGTGTTGCAAGCGGTCACCACAAACCCGACGCAACCGATCCGGGCCATCGACTTTCTCAGCGACGAAGAGCGCCGGCAGTTGTGCGACTGGAATCGCACGCACGCTGATTTCCCGCAGGATCGTTGCATTCACGAACTCTTCGCCCAGCAAGCGGAACTGACTCCGAACGCGACCGCGGTAGTGTTCGGCGATCAGCGCCTCTCGTATCGCGAACTAAACGAACGTGCAAACCAATGGGCGCACCGTCTACGCCGCCTCGGCGCGGGGCCGGAAACGCCGATCGGCATCACCGCCGAACGATCGCTCGAAATGATTGCCGGCGTGCTCGGGATCCTGAAAGCCGGCGCGGCTTACGTCCCTCTATCACCGGACACGCCACCCGAACGTCTCGCAGCGATCTTGAACGACGCTGGCATCGAGTTACTCCTGACACAAAAAGAACTCGAACAGCCGCTCGATTCAGAGCGCAAGCAAAACCTGGGGGTCACGACCAACGCCGGTAACCTGGCGTACGTCATTCATACCTCAGGCTCGACTGGCCGTCCCAAAGGCGTCGAGGTCACGCATCGCAACCTGGTCCATTCAACCACCGCGCGGTTCCACTATTACGACGAGCCTGTGCGCAGCTTCCTGCTCGTCTCACCCTTCTTCTTCGACAGTTCGGTCGCCGGCATTTTCTGGACGCTGTGCACGGGCGGCAAGCTCGTACTCGCTCCAAAACGTTTCGAGCAGGACTTCGCCGCGTTGATCGAAAAGGAACAAATCTCTCACTTGCTCTGTCTGCCCGCGGTCTACTCACTGCTACTCCGTCAGGCCACCGGCGATCAGTTGAATACTCTGCGCTGCGCGATCGTAGCCGGCGAGCCATGCCCGCCCGAATTGCCCGCGCGTCACTTCGAACAACTGCCGCACGTTTCGTTGTTCAACGAGTATGGACCGACTGAGGGCACCGTATGGGCCACGGTCCAGAAATTCACGCCGCAAAACACTGCGACGATCGGGCGTCCGATTCCGAACGCTCAAGCCTACGTGCTCGACGATCATCTCCAGCTCGTGCCCGCGGGCGTCGTCGGCGAACTGTACATCGGCGGTGAAGGCGTGGCGCGTGGATACCGCAACGATCCGTCGCAGACGGCCGAGCACTTCATCCCGCATCCCTTCGAAGCGGGCGCGCGACTGTACGCGACCGGAGATCTCGCACGGCGGCTGCCCTCGGGCGATCTCGAGTTTCTCGGCAGACGCGATCTCCAAGTCAAGATACGCGGTTATCGCATCGAGCTCGGTGAGATCGAGATGGCCCTCCTCGATCACCCGGCGGTTAGCGAAGCAGCAGTTATCGCCGACGAACAACGCATCGTTGCGTACGTCACTACGACAACGACGGCTGAAGACTTGCGCGACTTCCTCCGCGACAGACTGCCCGAATACATGCTGCCGTCGCAGTTCGTAGTGCTCGACGCGATGCCAACCGGCGCGAACGGCAAGGTCGATCGAAATCGGCTGCCTCGCGCGATCGCGTCACGTCCGGCGATGACGGTCTCGTACGCGGCGCCACAGACGCCGCTCGAACAGACGATCGCCGGCGTCTGGCGAGAGTTTCTCAAGTTAGATACGGTCGGCGTCAACGACGTCTTTTTCGATCTCGGTGGTCACTCGTTGCTGCTCGTGCTGGTCCACGAAAAGTTGCAGCAGCGACTGGACCGCGAAGTTCCGATCGCCGATCTCTTCAAGTTTCCGACTGTGCGGACGTTGGCCGCAAATCTCAGCCGAACCCCCTCGCGCGAACAGAAAGACGAAAACCGGCGGCGTGCCGGCGCGCGACACGAAGCACTTAAAGCGCGGTCCAGGTCAAACCGCAATCGATAGCAAAGGATTTTTTAAGAAAGGTAAGACGGAATCATGTCAACACCAGCGTTTTCCCCCGGCACGGTAGCAGATTTGCCGGCGAACAAGGTTCGGGATGAATTAGTAACCTGTCTCAAAGAGCTGAAGGACGACTGCGGTACGCTGCCGCGCGAGCAGGCAGTTGTGATCCTGGGCCAATGGTTTCACCCGCTGCACTATTTCCCCATGTTTCTCTCACGGCTGATCTCCGTTACGCCGTCCATTGATTCGCAGACTCACATCTCTCGCATTCTCTGGGAAGAGCTCGGCGAAGGCGATCCACGCCGCGCGCACGAAAACATCTACATCGAGACGATGACCACCGGCGGTTTCACCCAGGCGCAGTTTACGGAAGCGCCGCCACTTGCCGCGACAGGGAAGCTGATCGACGGCTACAAGCGAGCGTCGAGTGATTACCTCAGCGGTCTTGGTTTTCTTTACGGCACCGAGGTCGTCGATCTCCAGATGGTCGCGACCATCGGCGCGCTGATGAAACGATCTACCGGACTGCGCACGTTGCCGTGGGTCGACATTCACGTCGCGCAGGAACCGGGCCACGTCGAGAGCTCGACCCAAACGTTGGACCAGTTGTTGACCGACGACGTGCAGCATCGCGTGGTCACGAGCGCGGAAGAGATGTGGACGCTCTGGAAAGACTTCTTCAAGTCGATCCGGCGGGAGATTCTGAGCCACTAAAAGGCACAGAAAACACAAATGCCTGACTGAGGCCGCTTGTGTCTTTTGTGCCTCTTTGTGGCAAACCAGATTAGAGGTTTGGGATGAGCGAATTCGAGTATGAAATAGCTGTCGTTGGAATGGCCGGCCGCTTTCCCGGCGCGCGGAATGTCGACGAGTTTTGGAGGCGTCTGTGTGACGGTGACGAACTGGTGAGCTTCTTTTCCGACGAGGAACTGACGCGCCGCGGCGTCGATCGCGCGACGCTTGCCGATACGCATTACGTGCGCGCCGAAGCTGTGCTCGACGACGTGGAACTGTTCGACGCTGCATTCTTCGGTTTCACTCCGCGCGAGGCGAAGACACTCGATCCGCAGCATCGCGTGTTTCTGGAAGAGTCGTGGACGGCGCTGGAGAACGCGGGCTACAACTCGGAGCCTTACCGCGGCCGCATTGGCGTCTTCGCAGGCGAAAGCCTGAACACGTACTTCCTCCACAATCTTTACCCGAATCAGAAATTGCTCGAGTCGCTTGGCGCTTCGCAGGTGATGATCGCGAACGATCGCGACTATCTCGCCACGCAAGTCTCCTTTCGTATGAACCTCACTGGTCCGAGTCTGAGCATTCAAACGGCGTGCTCGACTTCGCTCGTCGCCGTTCATCTTGCGTGTCAGAGTCTGCTGAACCGCGAGTGCGACATGGCTCTCGCCGGCGGCGTTTCGATCAGCGTGCCGCAGGGGCTCGGCGGACACTACCAGGAAGGCGGCATCATCTCGCCGGACGGACACTGCCGCGCGTTCGACGCGAAAGCGCGCGGCACCGTGAAGGGAAGCGGCGCGGGCGTCGTCGTTTTGAAGCGGCTCGCAGATGCGATTAACGATGGCGACACGATTCACGCCGTCATAAAGAGCTCGGCGATCAACAACGACGGTGCGATGAAGGTCGGCTACACGGCGCCGGCAGTCGAGGGACAGGCGAGCGTGATCGAAGAGGCGCTTGCGCTCGCCGCGATCGAGCCTGAGACGATCGGTTACGTCGAGGCGCACGGAACGGGCACGGCGTTGGGCGATCCGGTGGAGATTGCCGCGCTGACGCAGGCGTTTCGCACGGGCACCGGCGCGAATGGCTTCTGCGCGATCGGATCAGTCAAAACCAACATCGGACATCTTGACGCAGCCGCGGGCGTCGCGGGTTTGATCAAGACGATCCTCGCGCTGAAGCACGGACAGATTCCTCCGAGTCTGCACTTCGAAGAACCGAACCCGAACATCGATTTCGCGAACAGCCCGTTTTTTGTGAATACGGAGTTGCGAGCGTGGGACGGAGACGGAACGCCGAGACGCGCGGGCGTGAGCTCGTTCGGCATCGGCGGGACGAACGCGCATGTCGTGTTGGAACAAGCGCCGGCGGCGAGTGCGAGTGATAAGCCCTCAAGTTCGTCTCAGTTGCTCATGCTCTCGGCGAGAACGCACGACGCGCTACTTCAGGCGAGCACGAACCTGGCGGCTCATTTGGACCATCATCCGGAGCTTGATCTTGCCGATGTTGCGTACACGTTGAGTGCGGGCAGGAGACAGTTCGAGCATCGGCTCGCGCTTGTGTGTCGCGACCGAGCCGATGCAATCGCGACACTGATAACGCGAGACCGTTCGCGCGTATCGTTCGGCGCGCCGGAATATCAGAAGCGGCCGGTCGCTTTCATGTTTCCGGGGCAAGGCGCGCAGTACGTGGGAATGGGACGTGGGTTGTACGAACGCGAGCCGATGTTCCGTGCTGAGTTGGACCATTGCGCCGAACTTCTGCGGGAACGGCTGGGTGTCGATCTGCGGGAGATCATTTACGCGGACGATCTGCCCCCAGCGGAGGCTGCCGCGCGTCTTGCGGACACGCGCTTTGCGCAGCCGGCGCTGTTCGCGGTCGAGTACGCGTTGGCGAAGCTGTGGATGGCGTGGGGAGTTGCGCCGCGGGCGATGATCGGACACAGCATCGGAGAGTACGTTGCCGCATGTCTGGCCGGCGTCTTTTCTCTCGAAGATGCTTTGTCGTTGGTAGCTGCGCGCGGAGAGATCATGCAGCGGCTGCCGCGCGGCGCGATGCTCGCAGTGTCGTTGACGCGCGAGGACGTTGAGCCTTTGTCGAGCGAACAGGTCTCGCTCGCGGCGCTCAACTCGCCGTCGCTCTGTGTGCTGTCAGGGACCACCGACGCTATAGATCAATTAGAAAAACGGCTCACAAACGACGGCGTGATCTGTCGCCGGGTTCACACGTCGCACGCGTTTCATTCGGCGATGATGGAACCGGCCGTCGACGAGTTTGGCAAGGTCGTGCGGATGGTTGAACGACGGCCGCCGCAGATCCCGTACCTCTCGAACGTCACGGGTAAGTGGATCACTGAAACGGAAGCGATGGATCCGTCGTACTGGGCGCGACAATTGCGCGAGGCGGTCCAGTTTTCGGCGGGCATTGTGGGGTTGCTCAACGATCCCGCGCTCGTGCTGCTGGAAGTTGGACCAGGCGAGACGCTGGGCGCGCTCACTGCGCAACAACCGCGTGCGGTGGATCGCGTTACGGTTGCATCGCTGCGTGCGCCGAAGGCGGAGCGATCGGAAGACGAGTTTCTGTTGAAGAGTGTCGGACGGCTCTGGTTGGCGGGCGTGGAGATCGACTGGGCCGGTTTTTATTCGACGCAACCGCGCCGCCGTGTTCCGCTCCCGCCGTATCCTTTTGAGCGCCGGCATTACTGGATCGATCCGCCGTCGAGCGTGGTAACACCAACCGTCGCCGATGAAGATGTCCCGGCGCCCGTGAATGAGAGCAAGACGTTTTCCGACGTCGCCGAGGTCGAAACAGCCGTCGTCGACATCTGGCGCGAGCTGTTCGCCATCGAGAACATTCGTCCGCAGGACAACTTCTTCGATCACGGCGGCAATTCGCTGATCGCGCTCCAGCTGGTGGCCCAGCTTCGCTCCACTTTCAAGATCGATCTGCCCTTGCGCGTCGTCTTCGAAACGCAAACGGCAGCGGCGCTTGCCGCCCGCATCTTCGATCTGATAGCGCAGGAACAGGAGATGGCCGAGCTCGACAGCCTGCTGCGCGAGATCGAGTCGCTCGCGCCGGAAGAACTCAAGACGCAATCGGCGCCGTCAGTTACCGCGAAGACGCCGGCGGACAAGAGCATCAGCTTCAGTCTCTACTTCTTTTCAGACGACGGCTCAACGACTTCAGACGACAAATACCGGCTCGTGTTGGAGAGCGCGAAGTTTGCGGACCAGCACGGTTTCGCGGCCATTTGGACGCCGGAACGCCACTTTCAGGACTTCGGCGGTCTCTATCCGAATCCGTCCGTGCTGAGTGCGGCGCTGGCCGTTTCCACCGAACGAATACAGATCCGCGCGGGCAGCGTCGCGTTGCCGTTGCATCACCCGGTGCGCGTCGCCGAAGAGTGGTCGCTAGTCGACAACCTGTCGCACGGCCGCGTTGGTGTTTCATTCGCGTCGGGGTGGCACACCGACGACTTTATCTTCGCGCCTGACGTCTACGACGATCGCAAAGACGTGATGTTTCGTCACATCGAGTTGATCCGAAAACTGTGGGCGGGCGAGAAGGTGAAACTGCCGAGCGCGAACGGATCGGAAGTCGAGGTTCGAATTCTGCCGCGGCCCGTGCAAGCGACACTGCCGATCTGGATCACGAGCTCCGGGAGCGCCGACACGTGGCGCAGTGCAGGCGCGGTCAACGCCAACGTGCTCGCCGCCTACATCGGTTACTCGCCGGAAGAGTTGGCCCAACGTATCGAGCTCTATCGCGACGCGCGCGCGAAGCACGGTCACGATCCACGCACGGGCATCGTGACGATCATGCTTCACACGTTCGTCGGCGACGACGATCAAGCGGTGAAGGAGATCGTTCGCGCGCCTTTCTCGCACTACCTGCGCAGTTACTTTCGACAGTACGAAACCACGACCCCCGGCGTCGCCGAGGCGAACGAAGCGGACAAACAGGCACTGATGAGCGCGGCGTTCGAGCAATACTTCGAGTCGAGCACGCTGATGGGCACATCCGAAAAATGCGCGCGGTTGATCGACACGCTCGTGGAGATCGGCGTTGACGAGATCGCGTGTCTCGTGGATTTCGGCGTCGATGCCGATTCCGTGCTCGCGAGTCTCGTGCGGCTGGACCAGGTGAAAGCGCCCTACGCCATCGAAAGGCACAAAACGGCGCAACTGTCATGAAAGATCTTTCCGCCAGGATTGCGGCGCTCAGTCCCGAGCAGCGCGCCAAGTTCGAAGCCTCTCTGAAGGTGAAAGGGCTGCGCGCGCCGCAAGTCGATCAGATTCCGCGCCGCCCGAATGAAGACGTGAACGTGTTTCCCACGTCGGTCGATCAGGAGCGACTGTGGTTCATCGATCAACTTCAGCCGGGCAATGCGGCTTACAACATTTTCAGCGCCAGCCGGATCACGGGCCCGCTCGACGTCGCCGTCATGGAGCGCGTCGTCAACGAGCTGATCGCGCGTCACGAAGTCCTGCGCACGACGTTCACGGTGATTGACGATCAGCCGATGCAGGTGGTCCATCCGCGAATGGAGATCGCGCTGGCGCCCGTTGATTTGCAGTCGTTTCCGCCGGAAGAGCGCTATCAGGAAGCACTGCGGCAAGTGACGGAGGACTTCTCTCGTCCGTTCGATCTCGAAAATGGACCACTCGTTCGCGTCGGCCTGTTGCGGCTCGCGGAAGACGACCACGTGATGCACTTCAACATGCACCACACCGTCACCGATCGCTGGTCCGGAGCGATCTTCGAGCTCGAGACCGGCCGGCTGTACGACGCGTTCGCGAACAATCGCCCGTCGCCTTTGCCGCCGTTGCCGGTTCAGTATGCCGACTACGCGTTGTGGCAGCGCGGCCGGGCAGACAGCGAGATCTATCGGCGGCAAGCCGAGTATTGGACCAAACGTTTGACCGGCGCGCCGTTCGTGCTCGAAGTGCCGGCTGATTTTCCGCGGCCTCCGATGCAGAACTTCCGTGGCGCTCGCGTCTACACGCGCTATTCGAAACACCTACTCGACGCACTGAGGGAATTGAGCCGTCGCGAAGGAGTGACGATGTTTACGCTGGCGCTCGCGGCGTACAAGGCGCTGCTCTATCGCTACACCGCGCAGGAGACGGTCCTCGTCGGCGCGACGTTCGCGAATCGCAACCGTCCTGAGCTGCAAAATATGGTGGGCTACCTGCTGAACCTGATCGTGTTGAGCACCGATCTCTCCGGCAATCCCACGTTCCGCGAGCTGCTGCAACGAGAGCGCGCGACGGTGCTCGAAGGTTTCGCGAACCAGGACCTGCCGTTCGGCAAGCTGGTCCAGGAGCTGCGGCCCGTGCAGGACGCGAGCCGCAACCCGATCGTGCAGCACTCGCTGATTTATCTCGATTTTCCGGAACTGACGGTGATGGAGACGCTCGGTATGACCGCGAAGCATCTCGACATCGACAACGGCGCGTCGCGTTTCGACATGACGCTCGCGATGACGGAGACCGAGCAGGGATACGAAGTTGATATCGAGTTTCCGACGGATCTGTACCGGCGCGAGCGGATCGAACGGATGACGAAGCACCTCGAGAACATTCTCGAAAGCGTTGTTGTCGATCCGTGTCAGCGTCTGTCGGAGTTGCCGATGTTGAGCGAGAGTGAGAAGCGGCAATTGCTGATCGATTGGAACGGGACCACCGTCGAGTACCCGCGTGCTTCATGCATTCACGAGCTGTTCGAAGCGCAAGCGCGGCGGACGCCTGACCATGTGGCGCTGGTGTTTGAAAACGAATGTCTGACGTATGGCGAGTTGAATGGGCAGGCGAATCGGGTCGCGCGGTATCTGCGCGATGCAGGTGTTCAGAGTGACGAACTGGTCGGGCTCTTGATGTCGCGGTCTTTGCGGATGGTGGTGGGAGTGCTTGGCATACTCAAGGCAGGCGCGGCGTACCTGCCGTTGGACGAGCGGTTCCCCGCTGAACGTCTCGACTTTATGCTGAGGGATTCCGGTGTACGAGTGGTGCTGACCGACGACGCGGATTGGACAAAGATCGCCGCGTGCAACGACCTGGATGACATTTACACGAATCAGCAACGTACGTACGTGATCTACACGTCCGGCTCGACGGGCCAGCCGAAAGGCGTGGAGGTGACGCATCGCGGCGTCGTGAACCTGCTCCAGTCCATCCTTGCCAACCCATCGTTGAAACCAACGGACACCATGCTCTCCGTCACGACTCTTTCGTTCGACATCGCCACCGCGGAGATCTTTCTTCCGCTGATCGCCGGCGCGCGTGTAGTCATTGCGAGCCGCGAAGTCGCGGCAGACGGTGTGCGGCTCGCAAAGTTGCTCGCCGATTGCGGAGCGACGGTGATGCAGGCGACACCCGCGACGTGGCGCTTGCTGCTCGACGCCGGTTGGGAAGGTGACCCGCAACTGCGCGTGTTCTGCACCGGCGAGGCGCTGCCGCGTCCGCTTGCGGATCAACTCCTGCCGCGCTGCGCCGAGTTGTGGAACCTCTATGGTCCAACCGAGACGACGATCTTCTCCGGCATCACTCGCATCAACGAAGACAACGGCCCGGCGCCGATCGGCCCTCCGATCGCAAACACGCGCTTCTACGTTTTGGACCAGTTCATGAATCCCGTTCCCATCGGTATCTACGGCGAGCTCTGGATCGGCGGCGCGGGACTGGCGCGCGGCTATCTGAACCGTCCCGAGTTGACGGCGGAGAAGTTCGTCTCCGACCCGTTTGCGAGCGAGCCGGGCGCGCGGCTGTATCGCACGGGCGACCTCGTGCGCTATCGCGAGGATGGGAATCTGGAGTTCGGCGGACGCCTGGACCATCAGGTCAAAGTGCGCGGCTTCCGCATTGAGCTGGGCGAAGTGGAAGCGGTGTTGTCGCGGCACGAAGCGGTGCGCGCGGCTGTGGTCGTTGCGCGCGAGGAACGGCCGGGCGAGCAGCGTCTCGTCGCGTACGTCTGCGGCGATCAGCAGCTTCTGCCAGCGGCGAGCGAGTGGCGCGCGTTTCTGATTCAGCGTTTGCCCGAATACATGATCCCATCGGTTTTCATCAACCTCGAAGCACTGCCACTGCTGCCGAACGGCAAAGTGAATCGCAGCGCGTTGCCCGCTCCCGACTCGTCACGGCCTGACCTGCGTCGCCCGTTCGTCGCGCCCGAGACGCCGGCGCAGGCGAGACTGGTCGAGTTGTTCGCGAGTGTCCTGTCGCTGGACCAGATCGGCATTCACGACGACTTCTTCGAGCTCGGCGGCGATTCGATTCTCGCGACGCGGCTTGTCTCTCGCGTGCGGCGGGCGTTCGGCGTCGAGTTGCCGTTGCGCGAGCTCTTTTGGAAACCGTCAGTCTCCGAGTTGGCCCAGGTCGTCGAGGAGCTGGTGATCGGGCAACTCGAAAATCTCAGCGACGAAGAGGCAGAACAGCTTTTGCAAAATGAACTCTGACACGGAACACATGAACGATCGCCCGCAGCTATCGGCGGCAAAGCGGGCGCTGCTTGAAAGACGGCTGGCGGGCCGCGCGCGCGTCGAAGCCGAAGAGCAGGTCGTGAAGCGCGCGCTGCGAGACGCGTCGCTGCCGCTGTCGTTCGCACAGCAACGTCTTTGGTTTTTGTGCCAGTTGGAGCCCGGGCTTGTTGCTTACAACGTGCC
>DASURS010000287.1:0-6089 GCA_036279935.1 Pyrinomonadaceae bacterium | reverse complement strand
CGCTCGACGCGGATGTCGAGATTCGCGGCTCGTCGCGCGAGCAGTTGATCGGCGGCGTCGTCAATCTTCGTCGCACTGAATACACGCAGGACATCGAACTCGCGGACTTGATCAACACGCGACGCGGCGAGTCGATCGAGGAAGGCGCCGAAATTGAACTCGCGCGCACGGCGTTGTTTGCGTCACTCCGCGTCGAGGGACGCAACGCCCTCGTCGTGCGAAACAATCTCGCGGACGTGGTTGGCTCCGTCTCGTTGCAGTTGAATGGGCCAGTGAACGATCCGACGATCTCGGGAAGAATCACCGCCACGAGCGGCACGCTCAACTTCCGTAACGATCGTTATGACATCACGCGCGCACTCGTCGATCTGCCGCCGAGCCGTAACGCCGATCCGGTACTTAACATCCAGGCGGAATCGCAGATTCGCGGTTACCGCGTGATCGTTTCGTTGACTGGACCACTGTCTCAGCCGCAGGCGGCCGTCCGTTCAGAGCCGGCGTTGCCGCAGGCGGACGTAGTTTCGTTGATCACGACGGGACAGCTCTCTTCCGGCGATACAAACGCTTCTATCCTGGCGCAATCGGAAGTCGGCGCGGCGACGAGTCTGTTGACTGACGCGCTCATCAACGCTCCTGCGCAGCGCGCCACGAGCAAGCTGTTCGGTCTGACGCGTTTCGAAATCAACCCGGTGATTGGAGGCACGACTGGTTCGACTCCGGCCGCGCGCCTGGTGCTCGGAAGAAGAATCAGCAAGGAAGTGACGGTGACTTACTCGACAAACGTCGCGTCCGATCCCAACCAGATTTTCGCGGTCGAGTATCGCGTTTCTGACCGGCTGTCGTTTGTTGCGCAGTATGAGCAAGGTTCCACCCGACGTTTGGCTGCTCGCAATAACAACTTCAATTTTGAGATTCGTTTTAGAAAGCGATTTTGAGCAAGGGGTGGAGTCCGTATTGTTGCGACTGATGTCCAGTATTCGAATAGCGCCGCTAATCCTGCTGGTTTTGTTGTTTACATCCAGGGTGCATGGCGCGACGGTCAAAGACGTCCGCATCGAAGACTACGAGGGGCGGCAGGTCGTTGGCGTCGAGCTGGTGTTTGAGGGCTCACGGCAGAACCCGAACGCGCAGGCGGAGTTTATGTCGCTGTTGCGGGTCGCACCGAACACGCCGTATTCGGCGGTGCGCGTACGCGAGTCGTTGCAGGCGTTGTTTGACTCCGGGCGCGTTGCGAATGCGAGAGTTGAAGTCATCGAAGCAGGCACAAACCGCACTGGTCCAGTGAGATTACGGTTCGTGGTCCAGCGGCAGGTGCTCATCAACGACGTCCGCATCGAGCTCGGCGAGGTGACCGGGACGCCGATCGCAGTCGACGAACTCCGCGCGCGCCTTAATTTCGTCCAGCCTGGCACACGTCTTTCCAAACAACTGATCGCGCGCAATGCAGACGAGATTCAGGTCTTCTTGCGCGATCGCGGGTACTTCAACGCCACTGTAGAATCCACCGAGGACGTCACGCCCGGCGGCACGCGCGCCGCGGTCACGTACCGCGTCAATCCCGGCGAGCAGGCGCGTGTCGACACGTTCGACATTCAGATCGCGGGTTTCAATGCCGCGCCGGTGAAGGGCACGTTGAAGCTCCAGTCAGGCGCGCCGTTCACTCGCGATGATCTTGCCGCCGACGTCGGCAAGATTCGCGACGCGCTCGTCACGTCGGACTATCTCGCGCCGGTGCTCGAGGATCCACGCGTCGAGCGCGATCCGGAAACGAACCGCATCCGCATCCTGCTGCGAGGCGTTCAGGGACCAAAAGTCCGCGTCACCGTCAACAACTACGACATCAGCGAGAAGACGCAACGCGAGTTGCTGCCGGTGAAGCGAGAAGGAAATATCGACTACTCAGCGATCATCGAAGGCTCGCGCCGCGTCAGAAACAAGCTTCAGGAAGACGGCTACTTCTTCGCCGAGGTCACGCAAACGTGTACGGTCAGCAATCCGCCCGCCGATCTGGGCGCGAACGGCACCGAAGAGACTTGCCAGAACCTCAACCCGAACCAGTTAACGGGCCACAACGTCGACATCAAATACGACGTCGACCAGGGCAGACGCTTCGAGCTCAAGGACATCCGCATCACGGGAACGAACAAATTGTCGTTCGAGGACGTCGAGCCGAGTTTGAAGAGCCAGAAGGCGAATGCGATCGGACTGATTCCGTTTCTGGGTTACGGCCGCGGTTACACGAGCCTCACGCTGCTCGAGCAGGACCGTCGCACTGTCCAGGCGTTGATGCGCGACATCGGCTACCGCAAAGCCGACGTGCAGGTGCTTCAGGGCGTTTCGATCAACGGCGACAACCTGATCATCACTTTCAACGTAACGGAAGGGCCGCTGACGCGCGTCGCGGGCGTTGAAGTGAAGGGAAATCAGATCCACACCGATGAGCGGATCCGGCAGGAGTTGGGCACGGTCATCGGCGCACCGTACTCGCGCTCGCAGGCGCGCGCCGACGGCGATCGCGTCGCGTCGTTGTATGCGCGTGAGGGTTACGTGGACGTCCGGGTCGATTTTTCGATCGTCGAACTGCCGAAGAAAGGCGACGACGAACAGGTCCGCCTCGTTTACGCGGTTTCGAACGAGGGCGAGAAAGTTTTTATCAATCAGATCCTCATCAACGGCGTCACCGGCGATCGAAACACTCGTCGCACGAAACGGGCGGCGATCCTGCGGGCGATTCCGCTCGCGGAGGGCGACGTGTTGCGGGCGGATCGCGTTTCAGACGCCGAGCGCGAGCTCTATCTCACGGACGCTTATCGTCAGGTGATTATCCGCACCGAGCCCGCGGGCGAAAACCAGTCGGGATATCAACGGCGAGACATCATCATCGACGTCGAAGAGAAACAGCCGAACGTAATGGATTACGGCGGCGGCTATTCGACAGACGCGGGTGCACTGGGCCTGTTTGAAATCAGCAACGTCAATTTGATGAACCGGCTGCGACACGGAGCGCTGCGGTTGCGGGGCAGCCGGTTGCAGCAACTCGTTCGACTCGAATATCTCGATCCGCGTTTCGCGCGTTACAACAAGAATGACTTCGCGCCACTCGCCGCGTCGGTCGAGTACATGCGCGACTCGACGGTGACGCGTTTCTTCCGTTCGGCGATCGATCGCGGCACGATGGGCATCGTCCAGCGTCTCGACGAAGATGGGAACCCGATCAACATCTTCGGCGAGCAAGTCAACGAACCGACGATCAACCGCTTCACCGCTGCTTTGGAAACACAGCGCGTCCTCGATCGCAAGACGCACACGATCGTGTTCGGACGCGTCAGTTACGAAGACGTGCGGCTCTACAACCTCGAAAGCCTCGTCGTCAGGCCGATTCTCGAACCTGACAAAAAGGTCCGGCTGGCGAAGCTCGGCGCTTCATTCGTGCGCGATACGCGCGAACGTTGCGAACGCGGGCTGTTCAGCGCGCGGTCCATCGAGAACGAGGAAAAACGCGGCGAGCCGGGCGAGGTTTGCCGTTACAACCAGGTCGACGCCACGCGTGGCGGCTTTCTCAGCGTCGACTACGCGGTCGCATTGCGTCAGCTCGGCGGAAACATCTCGTTCAATCGTTTCCAGGCGACGTACCGGCACTACTACAAAATGAGCGCGCTGCGAAACACGGTTTTCGCGGGGAACATGACGCTGGGTCTTGCGAATGTTTTCAACCCGCGCGATCGCGACGAAAACGGAAGCATCGACGAGATCGATCTGACGTTGCCGATCAGCGAACGTTTCTTCTCGGGCGGTTCGACGACGCTGCGAGGTTTTAGTTTCGAAGAGGCCGGTCCGCGCGAGGTCGTCATTCCGTTGGGCGAGTTTCGCGATCAGGACAACAACCTCGTGTCTCTGAATCCGTTTACGGTGCCGGTTGGCGGCAATGCGCTGGCGGTCGTGAACCTGGAAGCACGTGTGCCTTTGACGAGATCGACCCAAATCGTGCCGTTCTACGATGGCGGCAACGTGTTCCGCCGTGTGGGCGATCTGTTCGGCAGGAGCAATCCCGCGCCGCTGCCGCCGGGCGACATTCTGTCGATGATCAAGACCGAGAACCTGAAAGCACGTTGGTCCAACACCGTCGGACTTGGATTGCGTTGGACGACTCCATTCGGCGGCGCGCTGGCCGTCGACTATGGTTTTTTACTGGACCCGCCGGAGTTTCTGATCCCGCAGCGTGGTCCGGGGGGTGGTTTTGACGGCACACCGGCGATATTCCGGCTTCATCGCGGTGCGCTTCATTTTCGAATAACGCAGACGTTCTGAGTATGAAACGATTTGGATTAGTCAGGTCAGTGTTGCTCGTGTTGGCGATGGTTTCGCCGTGCGCGGCGCAGCAGGTTGTCGACAAGATGGTAGCGACGGTGAATGCGGGCGTGAAGACGGACCTGATCACCTATTCCGATCTGATGTGGCAATTGGCGCTGCAGCCGAATACGCCGCTCGATAACCCAACGTCGGCCGACCTGAACCGCGCGCTGCGTTTGTTGATTGATCAGCGACTGATTCTTCAGGAGGCGGAAAAGTTGCCGACAATCGTGCCTACGCCCGCGGAGATCACCGCCGCGCGTAATGAGCTGGCCCGCAACTTCCGCACGCAGGACGAATTCCAGCAGCGGTTGCTGCGAGTCGGCCTGACGAGCGAAAAGCTGGACGAAATCGTCGAGCAGCGTTTGAAGATGGAAAAGTATCTTGATTTTCGCTTCCGAAATTTTGTAGTGATCGGGCAGAACGAGACTGTCGATTACTACAACCAGGTTTACGTGCCTCGTTTCAAAGCGCGCTCGCCCGGAGGTATCGTCCCGACGCTCGAGCAGGTGAGAGAAGAGATCGAACGAACGCTGATGGAGTCGAAGATCGAGTCTGACACCGATGCGTTCCTCGATACCGCGCGCGACCGTGCCGAGATCGTGATCCTGAGCCCGGTTTGATCGTGTGTGATGTCTGAAGTGCCCACCATCGGTCTTGCGCTGTCCGGAGGCGCCGCGCGTGGCATGGCGCACGTTGGCGTGCTGCGTGCGTTTATCGAGAATAAGATACCGATCGATTATCTCGCCGGAACTTCCGCCGGGTCGATTGTCGCAGGCTCATACGCCGCGGGCATGCCGATCGAAGAAATCGCGGACTTCGGCCGTGCGTTGCGCTGGCGCGACATCGGGCGGGTGACGATGTCGCGGTTGGGCGTGCAGAGCAACGAACGGCTCGAGCACTACCTGCGTTCCCGGCTGCCGGCTACGCGATTCGAAGACTTGCGCTTGCCGCTCGCGATCGTTGCAACGGATCTGAAAACCGGAGAAGCCGTGATCATGCGCGACGAAGGCGATCTGCCGTTCGCGATTCGCGCAAGCTGCGCGATTCCAGGCTGGTACGTGCCCGTTCCGGACCAGAACGGACGCCAGCTAGTGGACGGCGGTCTCGTTGCAGTGATTCCGGTGTCTGTCTGTCGCGAGCTCGGGCCCGACATCGTGATTGCCGTTGACGTAAACGCCGCTGGCGCGACGTTCGTCGGTCCCACGAGCTCCGTTATCGGAGTCGTGCTGCAATCGATGCTCGTCGTGCAAAAGACCGCCTCGCAGTATCAACTCGCCGCGTCAGACTTCGTGATCTCGCCGCGCGTCGGCCACATTCGCTGGGACGAAATGGGCCGCGCGCAGGAGTTGATGGACGCGGGTTACACGGCCGCGATCGAAAGCCTGCCTGAAATTCTCGCCCTCATCGAAGCGCGATCCTTGAAATCCGCGGTTCTTTAATCCTTTATACAAATCACACGATATTCGGAAGCACTGAAGGTTGGTTGGCGGGTTGTCGATGTCAATCGAGATCACCTCTGTACCCGATCGGCGCGGAAGAGCGCCGCGGGTACGCAATCAAATCATTACGGTCGCGGTCGCATTGTGTTTGACCGTGGCCATCTGCGCCAGCGACCGGCTGGTCCGTTCTTACAACTTCTACTCACAAGTCATCGACGCTCGACTGGCGAGCGGTTACCTGACTAGCAGGCCCGGGCTTTACGCCGCGCCGCGCGTGTTGCAGGTTGGGCAGAAGTT
>DASURS010000286.1:0-5693 GCA_036279935.1 Pyrinomonadaceae bacterium | reverse complement strand
GTTACGAGAGCAGCTTGAACGCGTTGCCGGAAAGGAAAGACGCTTACGCGCAAGCACTGCTCAAGTGGGAACAGGACAACCTCTACACTGACGCCGAGAACAAAGGCGAGGCGTTGGGATACGCCGATCCGGCCACCGCGACGACCGATTGGACCACCATGGATCTGCCGAAACAGTTCGAGGCGGCGGGATTGATGATCGACGGCGCTGTTTGGTTTCGGAAGGTTGTCGAGTTGCCGGAAGCATGGGCCGGCAAGGATCTCGTTCTGAATCTTCCCGCGATCGACGATTTCGATTTCACTTATTTCAACGGCACGAAGATCGGTTCGACCGGGCGAGACGTGCCGGACAGTTATCAGGTTCCACGGAAGTATACGATTCCCGGATCGCTCGTGCGTGCCGGACGAAAAGTGATCGCGGTGCGTGTTTTCGATCGCGCCGGCGAGGGCGGGTTCGGTCGCGGAGGGGAGTTCGGGATTCGACCTTCGGCGAACGGCGGCGAGTCTCAGGCGATCTCGCTTCGCGGACCATGGGAGTACAAAGTCGAGCTCGCGCTCGAACCGAAGCGTCCGGATTGGGGCTCGCGTCCCGAGCCTGTTGGCGCGAGCAATCAAAACAGTCCGAGCGTGCTCTACAACGCGATGATCGCGCCGCTCGTGCCGTTCGCCATCCGCGGTGCGATCTGGTACCAGGGCGAGAGCAACGCCGGACGCTCCTTTCAATATCGCACGCTCTTTCCGATCATGATTCGCGACTGGCGACGCGCGTGGGGACACGTCTTCCCGTTTTACTTCGTGCAGCTTGCGAACTGGCGTCCGCGCAAGGATCAGCCGGACGAGAGCGACTGGGCCGAGTTGCGTGAAGCTCAGTTCATGACGTTGCGCGAGCCGCGTACCGGAATGGCCGTCGCGATCGATATCGGCGGCGAAGATCTTCATCCGCGTAACAAACTGGATGTTGGACGTCGTCTGGCGCAGTGGGCGCTCGCGGACGTGTACGATCAGAAAATCGTTCCCTCAGGACCTCTGTTCGATCGCTTCAGCATGGAAGGCGATAAAGTGCGCATCAAGCTCAAATACGCAGCGGGCTTGAAGACGAACGACGGTCGACCAGTGAAAGGATTCGCAATCGCCGGATCGGATCGCAAGTTTGTCTGGGCTGAGGCGCGGATCGAAGGCGACTCGGTCGTGGTCTGGAGCCCGAATGTCTCGCAGCCGGTAGCCGTGCGTTATGGTTGGGCCGACAATCCGGCCGTCAACCTTTACAACGGCGCGGGCCTGCCGGCGTCGCCGTTCCGCACTGACGACTGGCCCGGAGTAACGGTCTCGCGGCGCTAGATTTCTAAGCGAAATCGATTGATACTACGTCCTTGTAAGAGACGTAAGTCGTGACCCGACAACGGAAGAATTCGCGCCCCCCTGAAGGACCAATCTTTTTCGACCCGACCGGCCGTCGCTGGCGACATGTTCGCCGTGTACGGCTCCTGCTGGCCGTCATCGTTACGGTCCTGACCGGCGGTCTGATTCTGAGCATCTTCGTCAATCCGATACTGCCGCACCTCGAGCTGCACTCTGCCTCGTTTCTTCCGCGCACCCCGGACTTGAAACCGAAACTCCCGAAGCTCGTCGTCACTCGACGACAGCAGAAAGCGCAACGCGCGGAAGAAGAGCTGAAACACGCGCTCAAAGCAAAGGCCACTGTGCAACCATCGCTTCAAACCAGGCCAAAGCCGGTCCATCAACCGTCGCCGCAATCGACCTTCGCCGCGTCGGCCACGCCTCTTCGCATCGGCTTCTTCGTCAACTCCGACGACTCCAGCTATTCGTCGTTGAAGCGCAACGTGGGCCAACTCGATTGGGTCGTGCCCGTTTGGTTGTACTTGCAGGACGGCGCGGATCCTTTGATACGGGACATAGACCAACGCGCGCTCGATCTGGTCCGCCGCGAGCGTCCCGATCTCCGCATCGTGCCGCTGATTCAGAACTTCAAAAACGGGCAATGGGATGGAGAGTTGCTCGCGCGCGCGATCGCCGATCAACAGTCGCGCGACAAGCTGATCGCGGCGCTCAAAAAGTTCGTGGACGATAACAAGTTCGCCGGCATCTCGATCGATTTCGAAGATGTGCCACAGCGTTCACAATCCGACCTGCTTCAGTTCGTGCAGCAGTTGCACGCTGCGTTCGCGCCGGCCGGGTTCGTCGTCACGCAGGCGGTGCCGTTCGACAATCCGGATTGGGACTACGCCGCGTATGCGGACGCCGCTGATTACGTGATGCTGATGGCGTACGACGAGCATTGGGCGGCGAGCGGCGCCGGCCCGATTGCCGGTCAGGATTGGTACGAACGACTGTTGCGCCAGCGCATGAGCGAACTCGATCCGGCGCGCACCATCGTCTGCCTCGGCGCGTACGGCTACGACTGGACCGATCAAGGCACGGAAGCAAAAGCGTTGACGTTTCAGGAAGCCATGCTCGCCGCGCGCGACTCGGAAGCGAACGTCAACTTCGACCAGGCTTCACGCAATCCGAACTTCGAGTACGACGAAGACGACGGCTCGCATCATCAGGTGTGGCTGCTCGATGCCGTCACCGTCCACAATCAGATGCTCGCGGCGAACTCGTACAAGCCCGCGGGATTTGCGTTGTGGCGACTCGGCGCGGAAGACCCGTCAGTCTGGAACATCTTCGGCGCGCAAAAACCAACCGACTCGCTGCGCCAGATTCAATACGGCTACGACGTCGACTTCGAAGGCACGGGCGAGATCCTGCAAGTCGCCGCCGAGCCACGCGACGGCTCGCGCGAGATCGACTCCGATCCCGCAACCGGCTTCATCCGTTTCGAGAAGTACACGAGCATTCCATCGAGCTTCGTCATCAGGCGCGGTGGGGATCGTCCGGGTTTGGTGGCGCTGACGTTCGACGATGGACCAGATCCGGTCTGGACTCCGCGCATCCTCGATATTCTGAAACAGGCGAACGTTCCCGCGACCTTCTTCGTCATCGGCGACGACGCGCAGTCGCATCCCGATCTCGTGCGCCGCATCGTCAACGAAGGTCACGACATCGGCAACCACACCTACACGCACCCGAACCTCGGCGAGATTCCGGACCGGCTCACAACACTCGAGCTCAACGCCACTCAGCGACTGATCGAGGCCATCACGGGACGTTCAACGGTCCTGTTTCGTCCTCCTTACTTCGGCGACGCTGAACCAAGCACGCCGGACGAAGTCATGCCGGTCACGCATGCCGAAAAACTCGGTTACCTGACTGTCGGCTTGCACGTCGATCCCGGTGATTGGGCCATGCCGGGCCGCGATGCGATCGTGAAACAGACAATCGCCGGCGTCATGGATCCCGATCCCGAGAAGGGCGGCGAGATCGTGCTCCTTCACGACGGCGGCGGCGATCGTTCGCAAACGGTCGACGCCCTGCCGCAGATCATCAGCGAACTGCGCGCGCGTGGTTACCGCTTCGTCACTGTTTCAGAGCTCGCCGGACTGTCGCGCGACGAAACGATGCCGGTGCTGCCAAAGGAGTTCACTTACACCAGCGTCGACGGCGTCACGTTCTTCGCGCTCGGCGTCGCCTCGTGGCTGCTTCACTGGCTGTTCCTGATCGGCATCGTGCTTGGCATCGGGCGCCTTGTTTTCATCGGCGTGCTGGCGTTGGCCCAGTGGCGGCGATCGCGAAAGCGCGCCGCACATTTACCGAGCCCCGATTATCAGCCGTGGGTGTCGGTGATCGTTCCTGCGTACAACGAAGAGTGCGTCATCGCGCAGACGATCAGGAGTCTGTTGCAATCGACTTACCCGCATCTCGAAATCATCGTCGTCGACGACGGTTCGACGGACGGAACGTGCGAAGTCGTCCGAAAGCACTGGACCGGCGACGCTCGCGTTCTACTGTTGACGAAAGAGAATGCCGGTAAGGCGGAAGCGCTCAACTTCGGAATACGTCACGCGCGCGGCGAGATCATCGTGGGCCTCGACGCCGACACGATCTTCGAGCCGGGGACGATCGGAGCGCTGGCGCGTCGTTTTCATGACGAACGACTCGGCGCGCTCGCGGGCAATGCGAAAGTCGGCAACCGCATCAACCTCGTCACGCGCTGGCAGGCGCTCGAATACATCACTTCACAGAACCTGGATCGCCGTGCGTTCGCGAGTTTGAACTGCATCACCGTCGTGCCGGGAGCAGTCGGCGCGTGGCGTCGCGATCTGATCGAACGCGCAGGCGGGTTCACTGCGGACACACTCGCCGAAGATCAGGACCTGACGTTGCGCGTGCGCCGCCTTGGCTACAACATCGGTTACGAAGAGACGGCCGTCGCATGGACCGAAGCGCCGGACACTCTCCGCGGTCTCGACAAGCAGCGGTTCCGCTGGTCGTTCGGAACTTTGCAGTGCATGTGGAAACATCGCGACGCGCTTTTCCGCCCGCGCTATGGAATGCTCGGGTTTGTCGGAATGCCGAACGTTTGGCTTTTTCAGATCCTGTTTCCGTTGATCTCGCCCGTGATGGATCTCGTCCTCGTGTGGACGCTCGTGTCGGCCGCGTTAGAACGCGTCGAGCACGCGCATCAGTATTCGGGCGGCCATCTCCGGCAGGTGCTTTTCTATTACGCGTTGTTCCTCACGGTCGATTGGCTGGCGTCAGCGTTTGCGTTTGCGCTCGAACGGCGCGAGCGTTGGAGTTTACTGTGGTGGTTGTTTCTACAGCGTTTCGGATATCGGCAGGTGATGTACTACGTGATGCTGAAGTCAGTCGGCGCGGCCGCGCGAGGCGCGCTCGTCGGCTGGGGCAAGCTCGATCGAAAGGCGACGGTCGAAGCGGAAGTTTAGTGACGCCTGTAAAAAATGACAGTTATTCAGCCACCAAACCCTCTATAGAATCCTTCCTCGCTCTCTCGTGACTTAGCGGACATTACTCCCTGCGCAAGCGTCCGGCCCTCGGACCAGGAGGTGAACTACGTCTGAAAATAATCGGATTACCGTTGACGGCAATGAGGCGGCGGCTTCGGTGGCTTTTCGGTTGAGCGAGGCGATCGCGATCTTTCCCATCACGCCGAGCTCGCCGATGGCCGAGCTCTGCGACGAATGGGCCAGCCGCGGTAAAACGAACCTCTGGAGCGTCATTCCGGAGATTGCCGAAATGCAGTCCGAAGGCGGCGCGGCGGGCGCCGTCCACGGCGCGCTGCAAGCCGGCGCGCTTTCGACGACGTTTACCGCGTCTCAGGGACTGCTGCTGATGATCCCAAACATGTACCGGATCGCCGGTGAGTTGTCGCCCTTCACGATGCACGTTACCGCGCGAACACTGGCCACGCATGCTCTGTCGATCTTCGGCGATCATTCTGACGTCATGGCATGCCGTCAGACAGGATTCGCGTTGTTGTGCTCAAACTCCGTCCAGGAGGCACATGACTTCGCCGCGATTGCTCACGCCGCGAGTCTCGAATCCCGTATTCCGTTTCTCCACTATTTCGACGGCTTCCGCACGTCGCACGAGGTTGCGAAGATCGCGCAACTCAGCGACGACGACCTCCGCAGTTTGATCTCAGAACCTGCGATCGAGGCCCATCGGCAGAGAGCGCTGACGCCCGACAAACCGGTCATTCGCGGCACCGCCCAGAATCCCGATGTCTTTTTCCAGGCGCGCGAAGCAATAAATGCTTTCTATGACGCTTGCCCG
>DASURS010000285.1:0-3880 GCA_036279935.1 Pyrinomonadaceae bacterium | reverse complement strand
ACGCGTCGAAATCGCGCGCCGGCAACGGCGACAAGTAAACTTTCAGGTTCCAGCTCAACGCGAGCAGCGCGAAGATCCAGAGGTAGTTGCGGCGCAAGCGGCGTCCGACTGCTTCCCATTCGGTGATGGTGAAGTGCGGCGTCATCAGATCGCCGGCCAGGTGTTCAGCCCAGGTCTCGTCGGTCGGTCTGTTCTCGGGCGCCAGCAAGTGCGCGAAGTAACCTGTTTCGAGGATTCTGACGCGGCTGGACCAGATCTCGTAATATCGATAGCGTCGCGCTTCCATCAGCAGAAAGATGACGACCAGCAGCGAGTTGATCGGGATTACGAAATGCGGGTTGTGCGGCGAGCTGAAGACGAACGACAGCGTCGCGCCCGCGGTGATGACTGCCCAGTTCGTCGTCGTGTCGAGGCGGTTGCGCCAGGTGTTCGAGCGCTGCACTTCGCCGCGATAGAAATGGATCATCGCGGTGTTGAATTCCGCCGGTGTCAGGCGGCGCATGAAGCCGGCCGCGGACTGGGTCGATGAGTCTGTTGACGGGTCGATTGCCGCCGGTTGTCTTATCCGGCTGCTGGATCTGTCTGAGGAGAGTTGACTGCTGCCTCTTTGACTTCCTTCGGTGGTCATTGGACGTGAAATCCGTATGGAGTGCGTCCGCCAGATTGGGGCGCGGAACTCCGGAAATTGATAATAACACGCGGCACGCTCCAGCGCTGAATTATGTCGGATTCAGCTGCTTGACGTGTCTTGACGCGCGCCCTATAGTGGCCGTTCGGCTGTTTGAAGGAACGACTGTCGTGGTGAACACTGCCGCGGAAATCGAGTTAGACGAGCGCTGGATGCGGCAGGCGCTGGCCGCCGCTCGCGAAGCCCAGGAACGCGGCGAAGTGCCCATCGGGACCTGCATCGTCAGCGACGACAAACTCATCGCCGTCGCCGGCAACCGCACTCGCACTGACTGCGATCCCACAGCCCACGCGGAAATCGTCGCCCTCCGCGAAGCGGCCCAGACATTGGGCAACTACCGGTTAACTGCCGTCGACGTTTACTCGACGATCGAGCCGTGCGCGATGTGCGCCGGAGCGCTCATCCAGGCTCGAGTGAGGCGTTTGATCTACGGCGCACCGGACGAACGAGCAGGCGCAGTCGTCAGCCGTTTCCGAGTTTGCGACACGGATTTTTTGAATCACCGGATCGAGATCCGGTCGGGCGTGCTGGAAGCGGAGTGCCGGGCGCTCATGCAGGAGTTTTTTAAGACGCGGAGAGGTCGCATAGTGGATTAGTGCACCGGTCTCGAAAACCGGAGTGGGTTAACGCCCACCGTGGGTTCGAATCCCACCCTCTCCGCCACCTTCTGAAATCTCAGATCTCAGATCAGAGATCTCAAAGGGGAGAGGTGCAGGAGTGGTTGAACTGGCAGCACTGGAAATGCTGTGAACGGGAAACCGTTCCGTGGGTTCGAATCCCACCCTCTCCGCCAGATAAAGTTTTTCGCCGTTCCCCGACAGCCCCCCAGGCACAAATGATCTTCCTACTTTTGGGGGAGAAATGGGCGACGACAAGTTAGCGATTGAAGAAGCGCGCCGCGCGGCGCAGCACGAAGCGGTCAAATCGCAGGTCGAAGGCGAGGTCAACGCCGAGATCAGCGAACGCGCGGCAGCGAAAGCGACGAGAGAAGAGTCGCGGCAGATAGACGAGGTGGCGGGCGAGTTTCGCTCGAAAGCCGTCGGCGAGGTCATTGACACCGAACGCGAAGTGCAACGCTCACGCGGGCTCGCGCGAGTTTCGCAGATCGTCGATTACATCTTTTACGTGATCTACGCGCTGCTGGCGATGCGCTTTCTGTTGGCGTTGATGGCGGCGCGAAGTAGCGCCGGGTTTGTGAGGTTCATCGTAGCCGTCAGCAATCCGTTCTACGAACCATTTCGCGGGATCGTGGCGAGTCCGCAAACGGACGGCGGGCACACGTTGCTACTTCCGATCGTTATCGCCATAATCGCCTACGTCCTGGCGCACTTCTTGATAAACGGTCTGCTGCGAATGCTCGCACACCGCAAGACCGAGATTTAGATTTTTGACAATCGGGCAGTGACTTATCAGATCCCGGGCTCCGCACAACGCTAGCCTTGTGAACCCCGCCAGGCCGGGAACGGAGCAACGGTAGCAGTGGCGGCGTGTGTTGCGGTAAAGTCCGGGGTCTGGCCAAAAAGAGAATTTCGAATTTCGGATTTGGAATTGCGAAATTTTCTGCCGACAATTAAATATTCATGGCCTATCAAGTAATCGCTCGCAAGTGGCGCCCGCAGACGTTTGACGAAGTAACGGGTCAGGAACCAATCACACGCACGCTGCGCAACGCCATCGAGCATCGCAGGCTGCATCATGCATACCTGTTTTCGGGCGCGCGCGGCGTAGGAAAAACTACCAGCGCGCGTCTTCTCGCGAAGGCCCTCAACTGCCACAAGTCTCCCGAACCAACGCCGACTCCGTGCCGCTCCGACGATCCAACCGCCTGTCCGTCGTGCAGCGAAATCACCGAAAGCCGCTCGATTGACGTGCAGGAGATCGACGCGGCGTCAAACACCGGCGTCGACAACGTGCGCGATGCGATCATCGCCAGTGTCGGCATCGCTCCCGCTCGCGACCGCTACAAGATCTTCATCATCGACGAAGTACACATGCTCTCCGGCGCAGCGTTCAACGCTTTGCTGAAAACGCTCGAAGAGCCGCCACCGCGCGTCGTCTTTATCATGGCGACGACGGAGAAACACAAAGTTCCGGAGACGATCCTCTCACGCTGCCAGCAGTTCGAGTTTCGCACGATCGCGACTGCGAAGATCCTTGAACGTCTGAAACTGATCGCGAAGGCTGAACAGATCTCAATTCCTGACGACGCGTTGCGGGAGATCGCGCGCACCGGCGACGGATCGATGCGCGACGCGCAGTCAGCGCTCGACCAGGTGATCAGCTTCGCCGGAACGAAGATCAAGAAAGAGGACGTCGAGATGGCGCTCGGCGTAGCCGGCGCTGACATTCTCACACGCGTCATCGACAGCATTGCGGAGAACAATCCGGCAGCGGCGATTGCCGTCGTCGACGACATCGTGATGCGCGGTCATGACCTGCGAAACTTCTGTCGCGACCTGCTGGCGCACTTCCGCGATCTGCTCGTCACGAAGGTTTCGGGGAGTGAAGAGTTGCTCGAGTCTGCGGTTTGCGATCTGGCGGAGTTGAAACGTCAGGCGGCGCTGTTTTCCGAATCGGATCTGGTGCGGTTCTTTCATTCGCTGTCGGAGACGGAGACGAAGCTGCGTGCGGCGACGCAGCCGCGTTATCAGTTGGAAGTCGGTATCGTGAAGCTGATGGAGTTGCGCGGGATTGAGTCGATTGGCGAGATCCTTCAGCGATTGGCGGCGCTCGAATCCGGTTCCGGATCGGCGCCTACTATTAAACCACCCACTGCACGCTCGACGAGTTCACCGGTCGCCGCTGCGACTGCTGTTGCTCCTGCATTGGAGAAAGCTGAACCGCAAACGCCTATCGATCGCCTCAAAGCGGTCCTGGAGAGTCAACGTAAGCCTTTCCTGATAACTGCGCTTGAGAGCGCGCAAACGATTGTTCTGGAAGCCGGCGAACTGTATGTCGAGTTTGCGCCTGACGCGCGCCACCTCGGTGATGCACTCTCGAAGTCCGAGAAGATAGTTGCCGACTCGTGCCGCGAAGTTACCGGACAACAGACTCGCGTCCGCATAGAAGTTAAAGATCCTCGCGCGAATGATCAGACGATCGCTCCGGAAGACGAAGAACGGCTCGAAAAGCAGCGACTGCGTGAGATGGCGGAAAACAGTCCCGTCGTGCGGCAGGCGTTGAAGACTTTTC
>DASURS010000284.1:0-6671 GCA_036279935.1 Pyrinomonadaceae bacterium | reverse complement strand
AGACGCGAGGTCTTGCGATCCCCCGCTTTAACAACTGTCACCATTAGGTGCCGCTGCATTATGCGGTATTAGCAACCGTTTCCGGTTGTTATTCCCCATCCAAAGGTAGATTACCTACGTGTTACTCACCCGTGCGCCACTCTACTCGCTCCCCGAAGGGAACTTTCGCGTTCGACTTGCATGTCTGAGGCACGCCGCCAGCGTTGATTCTGAGCCAGGATCAAACTCTCGTTATAAGTTTGTTCTCTGGAACATTATCTATTACTGGTCTTTCTTGTTCAGTTTCGATAATGACTCTTGCGAGTTTTGAACGCGAACTTTATCGTTCGCGTGTTGACTCTCAAAGGTCTTGAAACGGACACGCTCTATCTAGTTTTCAAAGATCGATCTCCAAATTGTATTTGGATTGCCTTACAGACGACTCAAACTCGCCCCAAGCAAACGGGGATATTAACCAACGAGCCTAGCTCTGTCAAGCGGCCTTAAGCTTTTCTCTGACTTTATTTCCAGAGGCTGTGCTTCTAGGGCTTTCCCATGCTTCCTGGTCTTTGCAGATTAAAAAGCACCGCAATCACCCGTTTCAAATTCACGGGAAAAGCGGCACTAACTCAAGGCGCCTAAATCCTGTCCCCGTCACCCCTCTCAAAGAGGAATGGGCATTATAGGGACTAAATCCAACTTGTCAATAACCCAATCTGCTTTTCTGCAAATTCGCCGCCGACGATTGTCAGCCCGCAGTGTGAGGGGCCTTATCAATCCGGCAGACGTTAGATGCCTCTAAGCCGCTCGGGTTGTCCCCACCGCTAAAATCTCGCGCACGCGATCAATCAACGACGGAAGCTCGTCATAGATGTGCGTCACACAGATCGGAGTTGCATTAGCGAGAATTCTTTTCGCAGACTTTTTGATCCTGTCGTCACCCGCGCGTCTCACCATCAACATGCAATCCGGCTGCACGAACTCCGCAAAACTGTTTCCTTCAACAAACACGCCCGCCGACTTCACTCTCGTGAGCGCCTCCTGAAATCCTTTGCCGAGCTGTTCGTCTGTCGCAATCACCCAGTGCACGTTTGCAGCGCCTGCATCCCAGTAGCGCCCCGTGTCCTTGCCGCGCTCGTAAGTCTCTTCTCTTCCGGAACGTACGAGCGGCTCTTCACCAAGCAGGTGGCTGACGCAGCACGCGTGCGGATCCTTGCCGCACGATCGATAGTGCCCGCGCGTCGTCTTGATCGCTTCCCATCCGGCAAACGCCCGCAACAGCTCGCACACCAACGTCGTCTTACCGACTTCGGAAGCGTATCCGCCGACGCCAATTACGATCGGTTGGCCCATGTTCGATCTTTACCTGCGTCGCCTGCTCGGCGCGACGTTCGGAGCGTTCACTTTCAAAACTCCGCGAGCATCCTTGTACAGGCTATAGCGGACTTCTTTCGGCTCGCCGCCGTTGTCGTCCTGCAGCCGCAAAGTGAACGCCTTGTTGTCTCCCTGTCCTTCGATCTTCGCCGGCAGGAAACCTCGCAAATCAGGACTGCGATACGCGGTGTAATGTTCCTGGTTGCGCTTGTCGTAACCCAGGATGTAAATACGATCGAAGTCGGGCTCGTCGAGCGTACGCGGCTGATTAGAACTGCTCTTCTCCAGGATCAACCAACTTCCGGGTCTCGCTTCGCGTGCGCCGTCTTTGTCAGTGGCGCTCTGGTCTTTGTCGCCGTCGAGACGTTGCCAACCGACAAACTCGCGGCCGGTGCGATAAAAAATGATATCGCTCGGCACCGCCAGCTCGACCTGCTTGCCGTAGATCCAACCGGCAGGAGCGGGTGAAGCGGCAGGGTCGAGTCTCACCTTGTACCAGAGCTCGTTTGTCTCTTCCTCTTCTTCAGGCTCATTTCCCTGACGCCCGGCGCGTGCATTGCCCTGCTGCGCACTTCCGGCTTTCGGCGCGACGTCGCTTTCGATCGCCTCCGACGACTTCGGCTTCGGCACGCGTTTCCAACTGATGATGTCGAAACTCGAACCACTGTCGAGCCGCATCATGATGTTCTCGTTGCCACTGCGATCAGGCGTCAGACGCAGGTTAGAGCTCGCGCGAAGCTGACCGGTCGCTTGCGCGGGGACGTCCTTGTCTTCGTCGCGTAACTTGGTCGCTGCGTCGAGCACATCCTCGGGCATGACGTTGCGCGCCTCGATCCAGCCCTCGGTGGCGTCTTCGTCTCGCGCCTTCACTCGCAGCCAGCGCTCTTTGCGAGCGTTGTCGCTGGGGTCTGTTACGTCGGTGGAATCGAGTATGTCGACGCTGTCACCACGGTTCACCTGCAGAAGGTCAGCGGCGACGACGGCCGTCGAGCTGCGAATCTGCGCCCGGCGCGCGACAATCACGCCCGTGCTGTTTTTGGACGCGAGGGTTTGGCACCCGGCCAGGAATCCCGCCAACGCGCATACGATAAGTAGCTTTATGAATTTCATTCTGTTCCTAACGATATCCGAGGGACTTCAATAAACCGGGCTTATCAGTGTGAAGCTCTTTAAGAGCATCTTCAAATTCCAGCTCCTGACTGCCTTCGATGTATTTTTTTACGAATTCGCCGGCCGCCGGGCTCGAACTCAGCAGCTTGATTATAACTTCATTTCCCTCAGCCAGGTCACGCGAGCGGCTGAACAACTCGCGGTACCGATTGGCGAGCGTCGCGTTCCCTCCCGACTCCTTCCTGAGCATCAGGTCATACAGGAAAGCCACCAACATTCCCTTGTCGTAAACGATCGGCCACGGATTAGTCCAACGCCTTTCTGATGCCTCAATCAATGACAGATCGTGCGGATAAGACAGGTACGAATCGTAAACACGCGCCAGCGTGTTAAGGTATTCCTTGAAATTAATGGCTTTCAAATCCAGCGCGATGAGCAGGGCCGTGTACAGCGTGAAGCCCTCGAAGAACCAGTCGTAATCTCCCTGCAAACGCAACGCGTTCGGGACCCACAGGTGCAACGCCTCGTGTGCGAAGATGATTTCGAGTTGAGCTTTCCAGTTCCATGTCCGCGCCTGCGGCTCGATTAACAGGAGAACTGTCGAGCCGCGCGTTTCCGCTCGCCACTTCGTGAGGCTCGTATAAACCGGCAGCGGAGCGATCATTACGACCGGCTTCGCCGGCAGTCTGTGTCCCGTCAGCGCGAGATACTTTTCGACCACTCTTGCCGCCGCCTTCAGCGCGATCGAGTCTTTGAACGGCCAGTTTCCCGTGACAAAACAGTCCAATTCCTTCTGCGACGACTTGCGGACCGAACGACCGACGAAAAACACAGCGTCTGCCGGTTCCGAAACTGACTCGGCATTCGTTGCGGTATTCACCGTCCAGCCGGACGGAAGCGTGAACTCCACGGAGACTGTCGCAAACTCCTGCGGCAGCAGATCCGCCAACATCAGGAACCCATGATCCTGACCGAGCCACGAAACATGCGCCGCGCTCGCAGGCGACGGGCGAGTCAACCGAACAACATAATCGATCTCTTTCGCCCCGACTTCAGACCGAAACTCGCCCGCAGCGAGCTTTCGCGCGCCATCTGCCCGGAACTGTTCAATCCGTTCAGCAATCCCCAACACGCCCGCATACACATTTCGAAACGACCACGAACGCATAGACGCGGATGAAACAGCGTGAACGTTAATTTCGCCGTTAGTAGCAACCGTAATTTTGACGTGAGCTTGAACCGGAAGTTGAACCTGACCCTGCGCTTCGCAAGACGTGAGGCAGATGAAGATCACCGGCAATGCCAATGCGCAGGCGCGCGTCACAATCAACGATTGCGTTTTAACGGCAGCCGTCAGTACAATTCCTCCGCCCCGAAATCTAACACATCCGACATTGACAGGCATGCCATCCAGTCCCATTCAGTTCCGCAGCGCATTCTCGCGTGGCCTCGGACTGTTGCTCATTGCCTTCATCTTCTACGGCACAACCGTCGACGCAGCACACCGCCACGGACGCGTGCTGCCCGCGAGCAGCGACGTCGCGTCGCTCACGCATTCAGACCAGTCAGCGAACCCGGCAGGCACAAGCACCGGCTGCAACGACTGCCTGATCTGCCAGCTACATCAGAACCTCAACACGACGCTGATCGCGTATCGGCTCGTTACTCCACCGCAGCAGGTTCAAGTCAGAATCCCGGCAACGATTGTGCGAGACATCCTTTCGCAGTCGGGAACCACCGCCTCCGGACGCGCTCCACCGTTTATCTCCTAATCCACGTCTGCACTCGAAGCTCAACATGGTCGCGCGGTCGAGCACCGCGAGTCGCATGCATCGAGCGAAGCCTTTAATCGGACATCATGGAGATAGACCAATGGTTCTTCAGCGGATTCTTCTTGCACTAATCGTGCTGAGCGCGGCGAGTCAGCACGCACTCGCGCAAACAGCGACTTCAGCCCCAACAAAAACAGCAACACTGCGAGGCACCGCAACGCTCGGCGACGGCAAGCCCATTCACAACGTTCTGATCACCGTGCTCCAACTCAAACGCTCGGTCAGCACTGACGACGACGGCAAGTACGAGATCACCGATCTGCCGCCGGGCAAGTACGACATCGTCGCTCACCTGGACCGCGTTCCGGACGTCGTGAAAACAGCGGATCTGACCAACGGCGGCGAGGCCACACTGGATTTCCAAATTCAGCTTTCGGGCCTTCAGGAGCAAGTCACCGTAACCGCAACCGGAGCGGAACAAGCCGTCAGCACGTCGATTCAATCGGTTGACGTTCTGGGATCTGTAGATCTCGCGAAGAAGAGCCCGGTGTCACTCGGCGAGGCACTCGACGGTGAGCTCGGAGTCGCAAAACGCAGCTTTGGTCCGGGCACGGCGCGGCCGGTGATTCGCAGTTTTGACGGCGATCGCGTGCTCGTTTTGCAGGACGGCGGGCGCGTCGGTGGACTCGGTTTTCAGTCGGGTGATCACGCCGAGCCCGTTGACGTGCTGACTGTCGAGCGAGTCGAGATCGTCAAAGGTCCGGCGACGCTTCTTTACGGCAGCAACGCCATCGGCGGCGTCGTCAACACCATCTCCGGTCACGACTCGCCGCACAAAGGGTTGAATGGTTACCTGACGGGTGTCGGCGCAACGAACGGCGGCCAGGGCGGCGGCAGCGCCGGTTTCGAATTCGGCTCGGACCGCTGGCTCGTGTGGGCCAACGGCGGCGGGCAGCGTTCCGGCGACTACGAAACGCCCATCGGCGTGGTCAGGAACTCCTTCTCTCGCGAAGGCAGCGCCGCAGCGGGTGTCGGCTATTACCCGAACAAGGGCTTCTTCAGTATCAACTACAACTTCAACCAGAGACGCTACGGCATTCCGTTCGACCCTTCAGATTCCGAAGCTGAGATCGTCGAGTTGACGCCGCGCCGTCAAAGCATCGAGTTTCGCGGCGGCTTTCGCGAAGCGAACTCGTTCGTCAACGCGGGAACGTTTTCACTTCAATACAACAACTACAAGCACTCGGAAATCGACTCCGAAACCAACCACGTAAACACCTCTTTCAAAAACAACTCTTTCCTTTACCAGGGCCTGTTCGATCAGCGGAAAGAAGGCAGGCTGTCAGGACGTTTCGGGTTCTGGGGAATGCATCGCGACTTTTCGGCGTCAGGCGAAGAAGCACTGGCGCCGCCAACGACGCAAAATGCGTTCGCGGTGTTCGGACTGGAAACGCTCGACTTCGAACGCGCGTCGGTCCAGTTCGGCGGGCGGGTGGAAAACAACCGGTACAACCCGGAACCGACCGACGCGCGCGGCGTTCTTCCGAGCCGCAGTTTCACCGGGTTTTCGGGCGCGGCGGGCATTCGCGTTCCCACGTGGACCGGCGGCGCATTCGTCGCGAACTACTCCCATTCGTATCGCGCGCCGGCGCTGGAAGAGCTGTACAACCTCGGACCGCATCGCGGTAATCTCGCGTTTGAAATCGGGAACCCGAACCTTATTCGCGAGCAAGGCGACAGTATCGACTTCGGCGTCCGCCACTCCTCGAAACGTCTGCGTTTCGAAGCAAACGGCTTTTACTACCACATGAGTGACTTCGTGTTTCTCGCCCCAACGGGTGCAGAAGAGGAAGGACTCGTCGTCGCCGACTACGACCAGGCAAACGCGCGTTTTTGGGGAACCGAGGCCAAATTCGAAACGGCGCTCCATTCGGCTGTCTGGCTGAACATGGGCCTCGACTACGTCAACGCCGAACTGACGGCCGACAACACGCCGCTGCCGCGAATTCCGCCGTTGCGCGGACGAGTCGGGCTGGAAGTTCGGTACAAAGGTCTGTTACTGAACCCTGAAGTCGTCATGTCGAATCACCAGGACCGGATTTTCCCGACCGAGACGCCGACAGCCGGCTTCGCCCTGTTCAACTTGTCAGGGTCGTACCTGCTCACGCACGGACACTCGGCACACATTCTGTCGTTCAACTTTTTCAACCTGGGAGATACCGTCTACCGCAACCACCTGTCGTTTATTAAGAACTTCGCGCCGGAAATGGGCCGCGGCCTGAGATTGACGTATACTTTGCGCTTCTTTTAGGCGGAATTTAACGAGATTTAGTGAACTGGCTTCCGGGTGGAAGCGTATGGCAAACTGTGCACGCACTTTGACTGACCCTAAACACCCAGGAATTAGCCATGAGTCTGGTCAAAATCATCGTCATC
>DASURS010000283.1:0-12652 GCA_036279935.1 Pyrinomonadaceae bacterium | reverse complement strand
CGTATCTCGGCGATTTTTACGAACGTCTCAACGATCGCTTTCGTGAGATCGATCAAGCTGACGACATCGCTCTCACGCCGGAAGAGCTGTTCCTCAACGCCGAACAGCTTCGCGAACGGATCGAAGGACGCCAACGACTCGAACTTCGTGCTCTCGGACGCGTCGCGGCTGAAACGGATCTGGAGCTTCAGTTAGACGCGGAAGAGCCTGCGGTCCAACTCGGGCGCGCTCGCGGCCCGCGTGTCCCCGTTTTCCTCTTTCCGGTGTCTGAGACAACTGTGGAAGTCGAATGGCAGGCGCAGTCGACGATGCGCTATCACGGCCGCATCGCCGAGCTCACCGCCGGCGTGAATCGGGCGTCGGAAGAGATGAAGACGACGCTGTTCGTGATGCCGAGTCTCGGCGTTGCCGAACGCATCGTCGAGATCCTGAAAGACTACGAGATCGATTCTCGTCTCGCCCTTATTAACGAGAGGTCGGGCGAAACCTCGGATCCGAGGACCACGCCTGTCGTCGTCACCGTCGGCCTGATCAGCGGCGGGTTTGAACTGCCGAAGGCGCATTTGATCGTCCACGTCGAATCCGACGTCTTTGACGAAGCGGCAACAACAGTCGATCGGCGTGGAAAAGCGGCGTCCGAACGAGCTTCACGCACCACCGAAGGCGGCCGCAAACGTCGCTCAAAAGCGGCGGCGTTCCTCTCGGACTTTCGCGACCTGCGGCCCGGCGATTACGTGGTCCACATCGATCACGGCATCGCCCGTTTCGGCGGCTTGCAAACACTCGATCTCGGACAACGTTCCGGCGAGTTCATGCTGCTCTTCTACGCGGACGAAGCGAAGCTTTACGTCCCTGTCGAGCGCCTCGACCTGGTCCAACGGTACTCGAGCGCGGAAGGACATCAGCCCCAACTCGATCGTCTCGGCGGTCTCGGCTGGCAGAAAACGAAGGCCAAAGCCAAACGCGCGATGCGCGACATGGCCGACGAACTGCTTCGTCTCTACGCGGAACGCAAACTCGTCGGCGGTTACGCCTTCGCGTCCGACACGCCGTGGCAGCAGGAGTTTGAAGACGGTTTTCCATTCGTGCTCACTCCGGACCAGGAGACGGCGATCGACGACGTGAAGAAAGATATGGAAGAGCCGGTGCCGATGGACCGTTTGCTATGCGGTGACGTCGGTTACGGCAAGACGGAGGTCGCAATGCGCGCGGCGTTCAAGTCTGTGATGGAAGGCAAACAGGCCGCGGTGCTCACGCCGACGACGGTGCTCGCGTATCAGCACTACGACACGTTCCGCAACCGCTTCGCGCCGTTTCCGGTGAAAGTCGAGCTGCTGTCGCGCTTTCGTTCCACGAAGGAGCAGAAGGAAGTCGTGAAGCGTGTTGAGTCGGGCGAGGTCGACGTCGTGATCGGCACGCATCGCATGCTTTCGAAAGACGTTCGTTTCAAGGATCTCGGTCTCGTCGTCGTCGACGAAGAGCAGCGTTTCGGAGTGGCCCACAAGGAACGTCTGAAGCAGTTGAAGAAACGCGTTGACGTGTTGACGCTGTCGGCGACGCCGATTCCACGCACGCTAAACATGTCGCTGAGCGGCATGCGCGACATGTCGCTGATCGAGACGGCGCCTCGCGATCGACTCGCAATTCAAACTCAGGTGGTGCAGTTCTCGGAAAGCGTAATCAAGTCGGCCATCGACCTCGAGCTCTCGCGTGGCGGGCAGGTCTTCTTCATCCACAATCGCGTCGAGACGATCGACACGGTCGCCGCGCTCGTGCAGCGCCTGGTCCCGCAGGCCCGGCTCGCCATCGGACACGGAAAGTTGAACGAGAAGGAGATGGAGCGAGTGATGCTCGACTTCATCGACTACAAATATGACGTTCTCGTTGCGACGACCATCATCGAGAACGGAATAGACATCCCCCGCGCGAACACCATCATCATAAACCGCGCCGATCACTACGGTCTTTCTCAGCTTTACCAGTTACGCGGGCGTGTGGGACGTTCGAGCCGCCGGGCTTATGCCTATCTGCTGATCCCGGCCGAACAGGAGCTAACGCCCATCGCACGTCGTCGTTTAGCAGCAATTCGAGAGTTTTCAGATTTGGGCGCCGGTTTTCGCATCGCGGCGCTGGATCTCGAACTGCGGGGGGCAGGAAGTCTGCTGGGCGGCGAGCAGTCCGGGCATTTGGAAGCCCTCGGGTTCGATTTGTACACGCAGATGCTGGAGCGCACCGTCGCCGAACTTCGCGGCGAACAGGTCGAGGATGAGACCAGCGTGACCCTGAATCTGGGCGTCGACGTAGCCATTCCCGAGGAATACGTTTCCGACATGGGACAGCGCCTGCGGACGTACAAACGCGTGTCTTCGGCGCGCGACGAAGCGACGCTGCAAAGCATCCGGACGGAGACGGAAGACCGCTACGGGCGGATTCCGCCGTCAGTCGAACGGCTTTTTTCCTACGCTCGCCTGCGGCGGACGGCGGAGGAGTTAGCGATAGTTTCGATAGATAAGACCCCGGACGGTATCGCCGTCAAATTCAGTGAAAAAGCGCGAATTTCCCCGGAAAAGCTGGGGGAATTCGTCAGTGAACACGCGGGGACGGTGTTCACGCCAAACGGCGTTTTGCGCGTTGTTTTGAGCGAAGACGAGCAGGACAACGTGCTGGAGTTCGCGCGCGACGTGTTGCTCCGCATTCAGGCGGCAGATTAGAATCCGACGCAAAGCCGTGAACTTTGTACTTTGCACTTTGTACTTGGTCGGAAAACAAAGTACGAAGTACAAAGCACCAAGCACTATATTAGGAGTACTTTAGTGAAAGTAAGATACCTTGCCCTGGCAACTCTGTTGGCCTTCTTTGGCACCACCGCTTTCGCACAGGAAGGCGAGATGACGGTCGTCGACGAAGTCGTCGTCCAGGTGAATGACGATGTCATCACGCTCTCGATGCTGAGGCGCGAGACGAATGAGCGGATTGAAGCGCTGATGCAGCAGAAGGGAATGACCCAGCAACAGGCGATGGACGAGGTCGCGAAGCACCAGCCCGAACTGATCGCCACGCTGATCAACGAACGGCTGTTGCTGCAACGCGGCAAAGAGCTCGACATGGCTGCCGACATCGAGGCGGAAGTCAATCGGCGCATGTTGCAGATCGCGCAGGAGCAGGGCATCAACTCGATTGAAAAGCTCTACCAGGCGATGCGCGAGAGCAAGCTGGATCCGGAAGAGATTCGGCGCACGATGCGCACCGAGATGATGAAGCAGGCGGTGTTGCAGCAGGAAGTCGATCGCCGCGTCTATCTCGGTTTTTCGCCGGCGGAGATCAAGGACTACTATGACAAGCACCTCGACCAGTTTCGCAAGCCTGAAAGCGTGAAGCTCTCCGAGATCTACCTGAGCACAACCGGGAAAGACGATGCCGCGGTGAAGGCGCGGGCGTTGGAGCTCATCGCCCAGGCGCGGGCCGGCGCTGATTTCGGCGCGCTCGCGGCAGCCAATTCCGAACGCGAGAAGAATGGTCAACGTTCGGCGCAGCAGGACAAGGGTTACGTTGGTGAGTTTGATATTCCGAACCTGCGCGAGGATCTCGTCGCCGCGCTCAAGAGCGTGCAGGCAGGCGGCGTCACGGAGCCGATCAAGACCTCGGACGGCTATCAGGTTCTTCGCGTTGATGCGCGCACGCCGGCAGGCAGTGCGCCTGTGTTCAACGAAAATCGTGTTCGGGAAGCGATGTTGATGGAACGGCAGCCGAAGGAACGTGAAGACTATCTTCAGAAACTTCGTAACGAAGCGTTCATCAAGGTCGCCGAAGCACATCGCGCGTCGGTCGAACCGCTGCTGAAACTCACGACCCCCGCCGCGGCGAAGGCCAAGGGCAACGACAAAGACGAGAAGAAAAAGAAGCCCTAACCTTTTCCTCACCTGTGTCGCCCGCTAGCGTGAGGGCATGAAACAGCAAGTTGCCGGAACTAAAGACATTCAAGATTCGCGACGTCGAGATCAACCCGGCTCTGGTGCTTTCACCGATGGCCGGCGTGACTGACGTGTCGTTTCGTCGCTTGCTGAAGCGACGCGGCGGCGTTGGTCTGACTGTTTCGGAGTTCATCTCGGTTGAGGGTCTCACGCGCAACAATCCGAAATCGAAACGGCAGATGCGGTTTTACGAGGACGAGCGGCCGTTCGCGGTGCAGATCTTCGGCGGACAGCCGGAACGCATGTGCATGGCGGCGGAAATGGCGGAGGAGATCGGCGCCGACATTCTCGACGTGAACTGCGGATGCCCGGCGCCGAAAGTCGTCAAACATGGCGGCGGATCCGGTCTGCTCAAGGATCACACCCGGCTGGAGACGATCCTCAAAGAGATCAAGAAAACGATCAAGATCCCGCTCACAATAAAGATCCGCGCGGGCTTCTACGATCACACGATCAACGCCGTCGACACGGCGAAGCTCGCGGAAGATTGCGGCGTCGAACACATCGCGCTGCACGGCCGCACGAAGGAGCAGGGTTATCGCGGACTCGCGAACTGGGACCTCGTCCGGCAAATAAAAGAAGTCGTGAAAGTGCCGGTGTCAGGCAGCGGAGACGTCACGACGATCGAAGGCGCGTTCGAGAAGTTTCGCGAAACGGGTTGCGACGGCGTGCTGATCGGACGCGGCGCCATGGCGAACCCGTGGATCTTTCGGCAGATCGAAGACGCGATGCACGGCCGTCCCGTCTTCGAGCCAACACTCGCAGACAAGCGCGCGATCCTTCACGAGTATTTCGACATGTTGCGCGAAGACATGCCGGAGACGCCGGCGATCAATCGCATGAAACAGTTGGCGGGACAGTTTACGCGTGGGCTGCAAGGCGGCGCGCTGTTTCGCACCTCGATCTATCACTCGCACTCGGTCGAGGAAGTGCTCGATCGGATCGAAGAATACTTCGAAGCGATCGAGAACGGCCGTCCTTACTACGGCGAAGCGGGCGCCCCGATTGAAGAAGCGCCCGTGCTGGATTCCTGTGAAGCCGCGATTGCCTAAGCAGGCTGCTGAAAAGTGGTTTGATCTTTAGAGCTACCATTCTCTCTGCGCTATCTCAGCGGTCTTTGCGTCTCCGCGGTGAGCCTTTTTGCAACCATTTTCACCGCCGAGACGCAAAGGCCGCTGAGATAGCGCAAAGACATGTTACCAGACGGCTTTTGAGCAGCCTGCTAATGGTTCGTAACCTTCCGCGTTTGTTGCCTGGTCTTTCCATCGTCCAGTTCGACCGGCGCCGGATAACCTTTCCCCGCTAACGACGGAATATCGATCGCGACGTCGTTCTTCGGCGACTTCAAAGCCCTGGAAATTTCAGCCTGTTTCTCGGGCGGTAACGATTCCCACGTCACACCATACTTCGACAGCACACCACGCAGGTTCTCTTCGGTGTTTGTGTTCTGCTTGTAGACGTCTTTGTAGATGTGGAGCTTGCCGTCTTCGACGATCATCGTTTCGTAACGCAGCTCGACCGGAATCGTCTCCTTCAGTTTGACGTCCTTGGTGTGCGTCTTTTCCTCGAGGTATTCCGAAACTTGCTCATCCGTTATCTCAGTTCCGGCAGCCTGTGCGAGCCGCATCGCGAAGTCTTTGATCTGCGGGTTCGTCAAACCGACGCAACCGTGCGAGGCGAACGTTCCGATCTTCGCCGGCTGTTTGCCGCCGTGAATCAACGAAGGCAAGCCGATGGGGATCTTGATCCATCCGAGCGGATTGTTCTTGCTTCCTGCTTCGACTGTCTCGCCGACCTTTACGTTATTCATTTCCGCCGCCCATTCTTCGTCGGGGACGGTCCAGGTTGGATTGAAGATGACTGTGTCAGCGGCGCGCATGCCTTGCGGCAGTGGAAACTCCGGCGTTCCGATTCCGACTTTATAAGACTTCACCAGCGAGCCGTCGTCGAAAATGTCCATGCGGAACGCGGGAATGTTCACAACCACGCGCGTGTCGGTCGGAACCGCGTTTGGTCCGGACAACATCTCCGGCGTCGGACTGGCTTCGGCTTTGGCTGGTGGTTTCGTCGCTTGGGGAGAGGGTGAAGGCGAAGTTGATTTCGAATTATTCGGTTCGACCATGCAGGCCGTCCCGAAAACAAACACAGATAAAATCAAAATAAGCCAAGATAATCTCATCTTTTAACTCCTTCAGATTTCTTGGCTTTGCCAATACAACTAACGTTCCAAACCAAGCGGCAAGAGCGGACGCGGCGACGTGCCCTCGAAGAACCAGCTCGCACCGACACGCAGTCGATGGTGCCACGTCGGCAGGCGTGACGTGTACAACGCGAAGCGCGCTTGCCGGGCCAGTGCTCCACCGAACGCCTGTCCACCGGCGAGCAGGACCGCGCCGCGTTCGGTGCCGAGGCTCAACGCTTCGCCGAGCTCTTCAAAGTGCTGCGTGTCGAGCGCGCGGCCTTTGAGCAGCGCTTTCACATTACGGCCCGCAAGACCGGCTTGTTGGAACGCGAGTTGGGCAGTGCCCGCGAGCGTTGGAGCTGCATCAGGAAACGCAGCGATATCGCCTAGCGCGAAGACGTTGTCATGTTGGGCCAGTTGCAGCGTTGGTCTGACCTTCATCAAGCCACGCGACGTCTTCTCGACGTTCAGGTGCTCGATTACCGGCCGCATCCTGACGCCGCCGGTCCAAACAACGCACGCCGTCTTCAGCACCTCGCGTCTTTCGTCGTGCTCGAACGTCAGGCCTTCGCTCGTGACGTTCACCACGCGCGTTCGCGTGTATACCTCGACGTGCGATTCGCGTAGCGCCTCTTCGACAAACTCGCGAATCTGATCGCCCATGCCCGGCACGACCCTGTCGCCCATTTCGATGACTAACACGCGCGGTTCGCCCTGAAGCGCGCGGCGCTTGACGGCGTCGAGCAGCAGGTCGGCCATTTTCGTCGACAACTCACAACCGCTCGCGCCGGCGCCGACGACAGCGAACGTCAGTTCCTCACGAACGTCCTGAGGCGAAAGGTCGGGCGGGATGTGATCCAGAACGTTCACCATTCGCTGGCGCAGGTGGTCGGCGTGGTGGAGCTTACGAAAGGGAATCGAATTCTGCTCGGCGCCTTCGACACCGACGTAGTTGGTGATGCCGCCGACGGCGAGCACCAGCGCGTCGTACTCGAACGGATCCTTGTTGCGTTCGCGCGTGACGCGGCGGGCGTTCAGGTCGATGGCGACGGCTTCGTCCTGGATGACCCGGACGTCTGCGTCCAGCAGTTCCTTGTACGGCGGGGCGATGTGCCACGCTTCGACTTCGCCGCTGAGGTATTCGTAAAGCATCGGCGTGAAGAGAAAATGCGGTTCGTCGGTGACCAGCGTCACGTCCATGCTGCTGCCGGACAACTCCAGGGCCGTAAACAGGCCCCCAAAACCCCCGCCCAATATCAAAACTCTCGGTCGAGCCATGCGTTTCGTTCGCCTTTCGCGTGATGGAAAGGATAGTAACAGAGGGCTTTAACGAAGCGTGTTCAAATTTAACCCATTCATCCCGGAAGTGCGGTCAACTGGACACTCACCACCTCGCGTGGTAAATTGGGCAGGCTTTTTAAGTTTAGCGGTTACCACTCTTTAGCGGAGTTTACTGCGGTCGAGGAGGACCATTTTAAGCAAGTGGCGTTAGCAAAGGAAACGAAGGAGCAGATTGTCTCCGATTTTCGCACCCATGACTCAGACACCGGTTCACCACAAGTGCAGGTCGCCCTTCTAAGCAAGCGAATCAATGACCTGACCGAGCATTTCAAGACCCACAAAAAGGATAACCACTCGCGGCGCGGCCTGCTGAAAATGGTCTCGCAGCGACGCAGTTTGTTGGACTACTTGAAGCGAACTGATATTGAGCGCTACCACGAGGTCGTCAATCGACTCGGCCTCCGCCGGTAGTACACCAAAAACGACTAAGTAGCGAGAAATCTTCGAATCTCTGATTTACCAAAGCCCGCGTCCATCGAAGAGCTTGTGGCAGTGCCGAACGTGACGGCGATTGACTGGAACAAGCAGACGTGTACGGCCCTGGCGTTGACCAACAAGGCGGCATGAGCTTCACGGTTCAAGAGGCTCGTGCCGCCTTTTTTATTCGGTTTTCAATCTTGCCCGCTTCACGTTGGCGTGCTCTAAAAATTCAGCAAGTCACTCTTGCTCATAAGCGTTGGCGGATGAGACGCCGGCGCGACCTGATACCAATTCAGGCGCTAATGTCCTAAGGAGAACAAGAACATGCCAGAAAAGAAATACCTCAAAGAATCAATCAAACTCGGCGACAAAGAGTTGAGTGTCGAGACTGGTCGCGTTGCCAAACAGGCTGACGGCTCCGTCGTTATTCGTTACGGCGACACGATGTTGCTGGTGGCCGCGGTCAGCGCCCCGATCCCGCGCGAAGGTGTTGATTTCTTTCCCCTCACGGTCGAATATCGTGAATCCAACTACGCCGCCGGACGAATTCCCGGCAACTACTTCCGCAGAGAAGGCAGGCCGAATGAAAAAGAAGTCCTGACCAGCCGCCTGATCGACCGCCCCTGCCGCCCGCTCTTCGTCGAAGGTTACCGAAACGAAACCCAGGTCATCGCCAGCGTCATCTCGGCAGATCCCGACAACAACCCGGACGTCATCGCCATCACCGGCGCGTCGTGCGCGCTCTACTTGTCAGACATTCCGTTCACGAACCCCATCGCCGGCGTCCGTATCGGTCTCATCGAAGGCCGCTACATCGTAAACCCGACGTACGACGAAGTTCGTGAGTCGCGTTTGAACCTGATCGTGGCGGGAACTGAAGAAGCGATCGTGATGGTCGAGGCCGGCGCAACCGAAGTCTCGGAAGAGATCATGGTCGAGGCGCTCATGTTGGCGCACAAAGAGATCAATCGCCTCTGCCGCTGGCAGAAGGAGCTCTACAAAGCCCTTGAAATCCAGAAGCGCGAAGTGAATGCGACCCCGCTGGACGAGGAGATGGTGAAGGAGATCGCCGAGAAGTTCTCAGAACCGCTGCGCCAGGCGCTCGACACGACCACGCAGGACAAGCGCACTAGTTACGCGGCAGTCGACGCGTTGAAGAAGGAAGTCGGCGAATTGTATCCGGAAGACGATCCCGAAAGACGATCGATGGCCAAACTCATCTTCGATCACCTGAAAGAGATGATCTTCCGCGACGACATCCTGAACAAACGAAGGCGTCCCGACGGCCGGCGGTTCTCGGAAATCCGTCCGATCACCTGCGAAGTCGGCTGGCTGCCGCGCGTTCACGGCTCCGCGCTTTTTACTCGCGGCGAGACTCAGGCGCTCGTTTCCACGACGCTCGGCACGAAGGAAGACGAGCAGTTCATGGACGACCTCGAGAAAGGTGAAGTCAAACGACGATTTCTGCTTCACTACAACTTCCCGCAATACTCGGTCGGCGAAGTCGGACGTTTCGGATCGTCGAGCCGGCGCGAGATTGGACACGGAGCTCTCGCGCGCCGCGCGCTCGAAGCGGTCCTGCCGGATGACGCCGACTTCCCCTACACCCTCCGCATCGTTTCAGACATAACAGAATCAAACGGTTCTTCATCGATGGCGTCAGTCTGCGGCGGGACGCTGTCCATGCTGGACGCTGGCGTGCCGTTGAAAGCGCCGGTCGCGGGAGTGGCGATGGGCCTCGTGATGGAAGGTAACAAGTACGCCATCCTTACCGACATCGCGGGCGCCGAAGATCACTACGGCGACATGGACTTCAAGGTCGCGGGCACTCGCAACGGCATCACGGCCCTCCAGATGGACATCAAGATCGCCGGCATCAACGCGCAGATCATGGCTGAAGCGCTCGAGCAGGCGAAGAAGGGCCGCATCTACATCCTCGGCCTGATGGAGAAGACGCTGCCGGCGGCGCGCGAAACGATCTCGCAGTTCGCGCCGCGCATCATCCAGATCAAGATCAATCCAGACAAGATTCGCGACGTCATTGGACCAGGAGGCAAGGTCATCCGATCGCTCGTCGAGGAGACTGGCGCGAAGATCGACGTCGCCGACGACGGCACGATCTCGATCGCGACTGCGAGCGGCGAAGCTGCCGACGCTGCCGTGAATCGCATCCGCGGTCTGACGGCCGAAGCCGAGGTGGGCCAAACTTACCTGGGAGTCGTCACAAGAATCGTGGACTTCGGCGCGTTCGTCGAGATCTTCCCCGGCACCGATGGTCTGCTGCATATCTCGGAGATTGCGGACCGTCGCGTCAAGGACGTTCGCGACGAGCTCAAGGAAGGCCAGCAGATTCTCGTGAAGTGTATCGGCCGCGAGGGCAATAAGATCAAGCTCTCACGCAAGGCCGTGTTGCGCGACGAAAATCGCAAAGCCGAAGCGGCGAGCCAGAGCGAAGGCGAATAGTCATTCGCGTGGTCGTCCCGGATCGTTTAGTTCGTCCAGTTTTCAGAATCCAGATCTGAGAGCTGGACGAAACTCCTCGTGGTCGATCCAGACTTTCCTATTTCGGGCAGATTTGGGCCGTTGCTCAGACGGCCCAAAAATTGCTGTCAAACGGTGTTATTCCAAAGGTGGTCCTAAGTAAAACGGTGCGGCGTTTACGAAGGTGCCTGTGACCTTCAGGCTTTCCCGTCGCCCCTCTTAGAAGATTCAACTCTTTTGCGCTCCCCAAAAAACCCCGACCGGCGCTGGAGTTTGCCACTGATTAATCGTCTTTCTGGTAGTGAAAAGGTTTTTTATCTGGCCCAGAGGAGCAAATCGCAGAATTTGCCCCGGTTCAACGTATGAATTCAATCATTGCCCCTATTTTCGGTAAGCGACGCACTCCCAAACTCCGGCGCGTCAGCCGGGTCTTCGCCGCGATCCTTTGCGTCGTTCTATTTACCGGCAGCCTGGCGCAGGCTGAGCCCGTGCGGATACAGCAGGTGGCCCAGACCTTGAACAACCTGTCGGGATCACCGGAACTGTCGCTGATCGGCCAAGACCCGATTACGACCGGGACCAAAGGCTCGACCGTCCAGCCTGCTGGACCGCGCAACGACAGCACAAACGGTTCGGGCGATCCGAAACTCGACGCGCTGCTTTCCGGTTTCACCGTCACTTCCGACAAACAACAGATCGGCGTCGATATCATCGAAGAGGGCGAAGTTGAAGGCAGCATTTGCGACTGCGGCGAGATCCTGATTCCGGGTGGCGGTTGGCCCAAGTGGCCGCTGCTGTTTTTGGCTGCGGTCCCGCTTGCATTCATCGATAAAAACGAGGAGTGCGAAGACTGCTCAACGCCGACCCCGACTCCTACGCCGCCATCGACTCCAACTCCGACACCAACGCCTGCGCCAGTGCCTGAGCCGGCATCTTTGCTGCTCTTCGGCAGTGGACTATTAGCGGTGGGCGCGGGGTTGCGTCGCCGTTACACGAAATCAAAAGGGGGAAGCCAGGAGACGAAGGAGGGTGGAGAAAGTGAATAAAACTCGACTCGTCTTCAAATGCGCCTTTTCGCTGTTGCTCGTGCTGGCGTTCTTCGCGTTTGCTGCTTCGGTTGAAGTTTCTGCCAAACCCAAGAAAGCCAAGTACGGAACGATCAAGATTCTGACCAATCCCGGTGGCTTGCCGCTGGTGATCGACGAAAAATCCGTCGGCGAAACAAAGACCGAGTACAGCTCTTTCGATCTCGAGCCCGGCATGCACATCGTGTCCGTGACCTTGCCGAACGGAAAGTTATGGACTCGCGAGATCGACGTCCCGGCCGGCCGCGTCAAGTGCGTGGTCGTGAACTATAAACCGTTGCCGCCGCCGTTGAAGTCTCCGTGCCCGTATCCGGTGGCTGTCTCTGCGCCGCAGACGGTCAACGAGGGCGAGATCATCACTTTCGCCGCCGACACCCAATACACCGGCACTTCCGCTTTGAGATACGTTTGGACCGTGAGCCCGTCCAGCGCTCGCGTGATCAGCGGCGCGGGTTCGCCGACCATTACCGTCGACTCGACGGGTCTCGGCGGCCAGCGCGTCATCGCCACGCTGGCGGTTGACGATGGATCGGCCGATCCAGTTTGCCGGCAAACGGCGCAAAGCGTTTCAGTCGTTACCGCTCCGGAAAAGAAAGCGATCGTCGCGCGCGAGTTCGACGAGTGCGACAACTGCACGTTCGACGATCAAAAAGCACGCCTCGACAATCTCGCGGTGGAACTGCAAAACGATCCGTCGACACGCGCTTACATCATCGCGTACGGCGGACGCACCAGCCCGGTGACGCAGGTCGACCTGCTGACGAAGCGCGCGCTCGATTACATCGTCCAGCAACGCGGCATCGACGCTGCGCGCATCGTGACGATCAACGGCGGCTTCCGCGAGAACGACAGCGTCGAGCTGTGGGTCGTTCCCAGTGGCGCGGCGCCTCCGCAACCTACGCCAACAGTTCAGGCAGGCGAAGTAAAACCCCGAAAACGGCGCTAAGCCGCTTCAAACCACAGATCACGCGGATAGAATGTGCTCCGTCTGCGTGATCTGTGGTCTCTTTGTCTTTTCCCTCACTGTCTTCTACTATTCCTTCGTGCCTGCACCTAACATCGACACCATCGTATCGCTCGCCAAGCGGCGAGGTTTTGTTTTCCCTTCTTCCGAAGTTTACGGGGGCCTCGGTAGCGCCTGGGACTATGGCCCACTCGGCGTCGAGCTCTGC
>DASURS010000282.1:0-5038 GCA_036279935.1 Pyrinomonadaceae bacterium | reverse complement strand
GGAGTGGTTACACCATGCTGATACCAGACGTCCAACTTGAGTAACGTGTTATTCGCTCCGAGATAAACTATGTCGGGTTGAACCCAATATCGGCTGCCGACGTCAGTAGCCCACGGTGAAGAAGGTTGATCTTGCGCCTGCCCGTTGATCAAGGACAGAAGAACAATCAGCGCGGCGAAAGAAAGTTTCTGCGCGGCGTTAAGCCGGCTTAATCCCCTGCCTGGTAGCGACATACGTCTTACCCTGATAGTTGATGTTACGTAACTCTGCTTTTGCATCGAACAGACCAAACGCCGGTTCCGCCTCGATCCTGCCAAACAATCCCGCCTGGATTCCGAATAGATTCTCAACCACGGGTTCCAGATACGCGCAACCTGAAACGCAGGCCCAATCATTAATGTAAGGCTGATCCGAAGGCGCCTTACGAGCGCCTCCGCCGGCTTCCGGCGCAACTGCCGTTTCCGCAAAATGCGCTTGCGCGATCGGTCCCTGCTTTGCTGTTTCGGCCAGCCCCTTGATCCACTTGAAAGCGATATCTCCTTCGTCGGCCACGAACAGCGCGCTCAACGCAAGTGATGGCCAGGCAGTGTAAGCTCCCGTCCACTGGTGGTCAGGTCTAATACTGAACGTCACATCAAGATCTTTGGTCGACAGCGCTCGCATCCACATCGGCGTCTGCAATTCCTCGCGGAAAAACCGGACCATTTCCGACTTTACCTGCTTGTTCAAGGTGTCGCCGATCGTGATGAGAACCGTGCCAAAGTCGTAGCAGTGATGGACCTCATTCATGCTTCCATCAGGAAGACGACACCGCCAGATTCCTTTTCCGGGAACGTAGAGTTCAAGCACTCTACGACTCAACTGCTGTGCTTCGACGCGCAGTGCCGCGGCCTTCTCTGAAGCTCCGCGCTGCTCCAACAAGTCCGCCGCAAAACGTAAGTTGTAAACGTTCGCGGCGTTCAACCCGGCGACCTCGTGCACATAACTACTGACCGCTTCAAGCAGATTTGAAACGCCGCCATAGTCCGCCAGACCATGGTTGTTGGTATCCAGTTTCCGCCAGTGTTCGGCGTAGGTCACCAGCCGATCGATCACCTTCTGGCCACCAACTTCCTTATCCAGCCACGCGTGATCGCCGGTCCAGCGCAAATACTCGCGCGCCATTCGGCACATCGCAAAATCATTTACCGAATACCATGGCCCAACGCCCGCCCCAGTCAAATACTCGGTGCCGAAATGTTTGTAGACATCCAGTTGCATCCAGGTCTCGATCATGCGCCGCAGAATGAGCGGATCGAGCATGGCCAGCAACATCGCGCTTAAACTGATGTCCCAGAGAAACGTCGTAGTCTCCCAATAGCGCGGCGCCAGAGTGACGTACGTTGGCCCATAGACTGAATGTGGAGTCGTGCGCCGGAAGAAGAGCGCACTCATTACGGCAGAGTGATAAAGACGGCGAACCGATTCATCACTCGTAACCAGTGTCGGAACGTAGCCTGAGAACCGATCGTTCCCCGGGGTAAACGCTGCCTTCAGTTGTGCGTTCCACTCATCTCGCACGGCAGCAGCGGCGCCCGGAAAATCCTTGAGGAGCAGGTCGTAATTTCTTTGCGCTTCATCAGCTTTCGCTGCCAAAGCGTTAACAAATGTAATCGACCGTTTTTCGCCCGGGGCCAGGTCGAAACGATAGATCAACCACGATGGCCGTACTTCGCTCGCGAGCGGCCACGCTCCTTGAAGCGAACACGCCTCTGTGCGGACGGATTGGAACAACACCGCACCTCTGGCCGTGTCGACGGTGCGTTTGTTGTCAAACTCTCCCGGCGAATAGGCAGCGTTCCACGGAGCGACGCTTTTTGTTACGCCACCATTCAATGCGAACTTGATCTCCGTCTGCCGTCGCGTCTTTTGCTTGTTCTCTATTGTGAGAGACACAGCAACTGACATCTGCTTGAACGGCACGATCGTCACGCTCGAAAGTCCGAGACCGCGATATTGCGTGCGCCGCTCGATTCTGTCCGGTTGCCAAACGAAGTCGATCGGCGTTCTGGTCGAAGCAAAGTATTCACCGTCGACGTAGAGGACGCCGGTTAATAACTCACCACCGGAACCAAGTGGCGCAACATTCATTTCGCCCTGAGCGAAAGGTGGAAACGCGACACTCCGTATCGCCGTTACATCCATCGCCGCCTGCGCGCAACCCCATTGGTTCGTCAGACCCGGCGGATTAAAAAGATCTCCGAAACGATGCGGCATCGTGACGGTGCGCAACGACTCGATCGTCGGAATATCAGTAGCAACCGGTTGGTTACTCCTTCGCGTTTGCTGAGCATCGGCATGGGCGGCGCCGAACCCAAACTCCCGCAGGATGGCAGGCGCCACCAGTGCCCCAGTCGTAGTCTTCAGGAAATCTCTGCGCTTCTGTTCACTCATGTTTCGTTTAATTTCAGGGTGCTGCTTCAATTTCTACGCGCAGCGTGACTGTCTCGTAGGGCTTGAGCTTTACGATCAGTGGTGTGAGGTTCGAGACGTTTTCAACGACTCTATCTTCTGTCTGATTCAAAATCGCGGCAGCGCGTAACTTCACCGGCGCAGTAACTTCAACAGTCGTGGCCCGGCCAACGAACTCCTGCAAGCGAATAACAAACACGGTACTCGCGCGGGGGTTCAAAGGATTCGCGCTTACTTCGCCGTGAGTGGTAGTATCGGCGACCTGCTTCACAGTAACGATCTCGACGTTGGGTTGATTAACCCCGAAGTAACTGCGTTCCAAAACAGCAGGCGGCACGGTGACGTACGAAACTTGCAGCGGCAAATTAAACTCGGAACCGAGATGCCATGCTGCTACATCGTCAAAAGCTCCATTGCCGGCATTGACCGCGTACTCAAAGACATACCGCTGGTCCAACCCCGGTTCGGTAGTCATCAAATTCGTCACGCCGAGATCGTGAGTATCCGCCTGATTACCACGCCGGAACGCGCGAGAGTAAATAGTCGCTTCGGGCAACGGCCACTTGCCCGTCAACATTGCCGGGAAGTCGGATTGCGCATTGCCAGGTGAAGGTCGCGCCTTGACGTAGCCGGGAAACACCGCATGAAATGCCTGACGATGAGCGAGCATGACGTATGCCCGCCCGTCACTCATGCCGACGAGATTTTGTGTCGTTACGGAGTCGCGTCGCGCACCCGGCAGGTAATCGTCCGGCAATTTATCAAACCATTTTTGACCACCGCGAAGCACCTTCAAGTTCTGCGCACTCAGAGCAAACGGAAAAGCAAAGTAATAGGAGTCGTGCCAACTCTTCCCTCCGGCGAAGGGCAGTTGCTTGGTATCGATCTCGTTGTGAATGTCGAAACGTTCCAGATCGTCGTAAATCGTGAATGTCGTTAACGGAAAAGCTGAACGTTCGCGCGTTACGATCACGCGTGTCAGACCGGCGCCGCGTTTGATCTTGATCTTGGGCTGAAGAGGCATGGCGAGAACAGAAGGTTCGTGGCCTTCTACTCGCAGCAGTTGATTGAACGGCAACTCGCCTGTCTCGTTCACGATCTCGCGTCCAGAGTGTAAGACGACCAGGCTCTGGATATTCCCATCGGACCGAAGCTGCAAACGAAAGTTTCGGTTTTCGACGCGATTACTCATGGCCACATCGCGCAGCGTCGAAACCATTTCGCCTTTGGTCGTTTCGATCTCAAACATCGAATAGCCAACAGATGGAACGTCGTAAGCGACGAAGACTGCGCGTCCGAGTTCGTCCACGTCAAAGGGCACTGTTTCTTTGCTGCCTGACTTCTTGATCGCCACGATCTTGAGGCCGGCAGCCGGCGGCGCAACGACAACCAAATCGTCCCGTTGCCACGACAGTGCGTTGTAGACGAGCAGTGGCCAGGTGTGTTCGGATGGCAACGAGCGTGGCGACTCCCCGCGAGAAGGTTGGGCCAACAATCGCAGTCCTTCGTCGAACAGGTAATCGACTTCAGTCTTCGCCTGCTCCATGTAGCCGACATACTGGCGGTTTTGTTCTTCCAGCTTCGCTCGTTCGTTGAGCTGCGGCCAACCTGTGTTCCCTGCCCCACTGTGCTCGTCGTAAGTCAGCATTAGATCGTAGAGCGTCGCCGTATTGCCCGCTGGATACGGAATTCCACGTGTAGTCGAAATAATGCTCCAAAGCGTTTCGGCAGCCGGCGTGTGGTTGTGCACATAGCGAGCTAGCGCACTGATCTGCGGCGACATCGTTTTCGCTTCCGACCACAGACCGGACCACTCACCGCGGAACGTCGGAATTCGATCGGCATACTTGCTTTCGATGTACTGAAAGAATTCCGGCGGCGTCGCAATCTTCAACTTCGGCGACTCGTGTTTACTGTTCCAGAGTTTCACCGCACGTTCGAGGTTCGCGACATTTGTCGGCTCGACGAAGTCGTGGGCATACAGCGCCATCACGGCGTCGTATCCATATCCCGCATCGCCATATCTCTTTTGAAGCGCGGCGACTCCTTCCTCCATAATCTGAAGATCCGTCTTCTTGCCGGACTTCGGATTGAACATTTCGTAGGCCGTTTTTCCTGTATATGGATCTACAGAGTATGGGTCGAGATAGAAGTCCGTCAGTGCTTCAGGGTAGCCACCGCGCTGGCCCTGGCTTACCCAGGTTAAGACACGACTGCCATCGGGAGACTCCCAGTAAAAAGGAACCTTGCCCGGAGCAAGCGAAGTTGCCGTGTTAATAAAGACGTTCGCGCCCACCACGAGATAACGCATATCGCTGCGAGCAAGTACAGAAGGCAGTGTGGAAGGGTGGCCTGGCACATCATCCATCATCGCCATCTGCGTCTCTACGCCATACAAGCGTTTGAGCGTCGCGTAGTCGTAGCAAAGACGATTCAGCTCCTCGGCGCCCATAAAATCGGTATGCATACTGCCCCAGGCCGATGAGAGTGAGATACGTCCACTCTTGATGAGATTAACGAGCCGGGCGATTTTTTGGTTGTCGCTGGGTAGAACGGACGTAGGCGCTTTGGCGCGTTTTAACCATTC
>DASURS010000281.1:0-10384 GCA_036279935.1 Pyrinomonadaceae bacterium | reverse complement strand
GTCAGCACGCGTGAAGCGACGGTGACGCAATTGGTCGTAACGTTCGTGGTGATGGTCGCCGCTCCCCTGCTCTTCTTCCTGTTGCAGGCGGCGACCGTCAACTACGCGACCGGCGCGGACCAGGCAGGTCTACTCCGGAAGGCAGCGCTCGATTCGTTGAAGTTCATCGCGGTGAGCCTGCCGGTGATCGCGCTGACGATTCTCGGCGTCTGGCTGATCGGCAAGCTACAGGGCAGGCTGGCAGTGGATCCCAACACATTGCAGCCGGTGTCCGTCAACAAGATGACGCTGCTGATCGTGCTTCGATACTTGCTGGTCGGTGTCGTCGCGCCGCTGGTCACGATCCAACTCTGGATCGCGGCGAGCACTGACGGCCTGCTTTCGTCGATCCGCAACGTACACAAGTCGCTCGGGAAGGCGTTTGCTCCGCAGGCCATGCTCGTCTTTGCGTGCGGATTTCTGGTGTTCGCGGTGGCGCCGTATTTCCTGCTCAGCAAAACCATGAACATTCAGCGCGCGTGGCTGGAACTCTCAGTGCTGACGGTGCGCGTGGTTGTCAGCGCACTGATGATCCTGCTCGGTTGGGTCACGACAGTGGGAGCAATTTCGATCCTGAGTCGTGAAACTCCGGTGGTCCAGGAATGAAGATCGCGATTGCCATCGGCGCCGGTCTCAGTGTGCTTCTGATCGTGCTTTCAAGGGCGCTGTTCGCTGGTCCAACAGCGCCCGAACCTCGAACTGTCAGCATCGCGGCTTCGGCGGCGAACGTGGTCGAGGAAGACAAGCGCCTTCAGGAAAACGCGGAGTCTGCGCTGGGCGAACGCGACGGGACAATCGTCGTCATCGACGTGCAAACCGGTCGTGTGCGTGCCGTTGTCAATCCTCACCTCGCGTTTGAGGCGGCGTTCCCGCCGGGCTCGACGATCAAACCTTTCACCGCCCTCGCCGCTCTGCGCGCCGGAGTCATTGACGAAAACTCACGCACGCTCTGCCGCGAACGTTACAAGCACAATGGGGTCAACGCCGTCTGTTCACACAAAGCACACCTTCCGCCATTGAACCCATCGGATGCGATCGCTTATTCGTGTAACTACTATTACGCGAGTGTGGGCGAACGATTGAAAGAAGACGATTTGACGGCGACGCTAACGGAGTTCGGCTTCGGCCGCGTCACCGGCATCAACGACACGGAAGAATCTTCCGGTGTGTTGTTGCGGAACGGTTGGGAGCCACTGAACGCGATCGGCGAAGGACGAACACTTCAGGTCACGCCGATTCAATTGCTCACCGCCTACGCCGCGCTGGCAAACGGCGGACACTTGTTTCAACCAACCACGGGAACGAATGTGCCTCCGCGAATGCGTTCGGAAATTCGAATCGACGACACCGCGAGAAAGATCGTGATCGAAGGCATGCGCGGCGCGATCAAGTTTGGCACCGCGGAGAAAGCGGATCTCGGTTCCCTTCCCAACTACATCATCGGTAAGACGGGAACGTCTACGCCGCTCGAGGGCTTTCGTTACAACGGCTGGTTTGTCGGCCTGGCTTTTGGTCCAAACGGCACATCCGAAGCGTCCAACGCGCAGCTCGGCGTAGTCGTGTTTCTGAAGAACTCTCACGGCGCGTCCGCGGCTGAGGTCGCGCGTCCGATACTCGAAAGGTTTTCACCTGACGACACGGCGCCGGCGCCATACGTTCCACGCGACACCACGGAAGTCTCCGTCCACCAGGTCACGGAAGACGTGACGCGTAGCATGCCGCTCGAGGCCTACGTTACGCGCGTCGTCGCGACGGAAGGCAGCATCGAAAACGAACCTGAAGCACTGAAAGCGCTCGCGATTGCGGTTCGCACTTTCGCGTTGAAGAACCTGAAACGTCACGCGCAGGACGGCTACGACTTTTGCAGCACAACGCACTGCCAGCGTTTCGAAACGTCGACGATTCGTCCGGTCGTCGCCGCCGCCGTGAAAGACACGGCCGGCGCGGTCCTGAAAGACGAAAAAGGTCAGGTCGCCGATTCGTACTTCGGCGCTTCGTGCGGTGGCATGACGGCGAACATCAAAACACTCTGGGGAGCTGACGCGCCGCGTTACCTGCAAGGCGTGCGCGACGACTACTGCGACTCCGAAGCTCACAGCCGCTGGACCGACACGATTCCCGCTGACCGTCTGGTCAAAGCGCTGCGCAGCGATCCGCGGACAGACGTCGGCGAAACTATTCGTGAGCTCGACGTTGCGAAACGCGACGAAACCGGGCGCGCCGAGTTGATCTCCATCGGCGGCAATCGCCAACGCACGATCAGCGGCTGGGAATTCAAGCTAATCGTCGGTCGAGCTCTCGGGTGGAATCTTTTGAAGAGCTCGCGGTTTACGATCGCGCGCTCCGGATCGGCGTTTGTATTCCGCGGCAGTGGTTTCGGACACGGGCTCGGCTTGTGCCAGGAAGGCGCACACGTGATGGCCGAGCGCGGGCTCACGTACCAACAGATCCTGACGAAGTATTTTCCTGGCGCGAACCTCGGGCCGCCGCGGAGTGCAACAACGAACGGTTCATTGAAGAGCGAACACTTCCGGCTAATGTTTCCACGGAATGTCGACACGGCACAGGCGAAAACTTTTCTCAGTCTTCTCGAATCGATGCGAGCCGAGGTCCTGCGGCGCGCGGGAACCGACGTTTCACTGCCGCAACTCGAAGTCATCATCAACGAAACTACCGGCGACTTCGTCGGACGAACAGGCATGCCGGCATGGGCCGCCGCCGCGACCGACAACAATCGCATCGAGCTTCAACCACTCGCGCTGCTGAAAAAACGACGGATTCTGGAAACAACTTTGCGCCACGAAATCGTACATGTCATCGTCGACGCGATGGGCCAGGGACAAACGCCACGCTGGCTCACCGAAGGGCTCGCACTTTACGTCGCGGGAGAAGGAATGATGCTCCGGCGCGCGCGCGACGGCGCTCGCGACAGTAAGCCGGTGCCGCTTGAAACACTCGAACAGAAGCTCGCGTCCCCCAAAACGGCCGCGGAAATGCAGAGTGCCTACGCAGCCGCATACAATGTCGTGCGTGACCTCGTCCGTGCCGAAGGCGAAAGCAAAGTCTGGAAACGAGTGGCGCAACGAAACTATTCCATCAGCAGGTGATCTCGTAATGAACTTCCTCAAACTACCGGTGTCGATCGCTCTAACGTTCGTCCTCATGCTCGCAGCCACAGCGTCCGCTCAACAAAAGCGGCAAACGCCGCCGAAGCCGGAAAAAGTGACTCCCGCTCCCGTGGTCCCAACGCCGCCGCCTACGTTCGACACATTACTCGCCGCCAATACTTACAAGATTTACGGTGAGATCAGATCAGTCGGTCAGTTGGTGAAATCAAACTCGATGCAGGAGATTCTCGAGCCGATCCTGACGCTGGCCGGACCACCGAAAGAATTCAGAAACATCGTCAAATGGCTCAACCTTCATGCTGAAGAGGTGATGACGTCGCGCATGCTCGTCGCATTGGAGCCTGCCGCGACCAATGTGCCCGCCACTCTATTCGCGATCGAATTCGCCTCCGCGGACGAGGCGGCGAAGTTTCAACAGAATCTGAACGACTTTCTGCCGAAGGTGTTGCCACCGCTGCCGGTTGAGAAGTCAGCCGCGGGCGAACCGCAGAAACCAGCGACAACCGAACCGGCGCTGCCGCCGTACCACGTGCAACAAGCAGGTTCGTTGATCCTGATCACTCCGGCGAAGTTCGATATCAGAAAGCTGCGACCGGCCGGAAGCAAACTAATGGCGGAAGACACAAACTTCCGCGTCGCGCGGAACCGGTTTAACTCCGAGTCGATCTTCATCTACGTTGACATCGATAGGATTGAGCAGGAAGAACAGCAACAGCGCATCGCCGCTATTCAAAACGCGCATAAGGAACAACCCGAGACAAGCGCGGCGCAGCCCCGGATTGAACTAGCGACTCCGCCGACTGTTGAAGAGCCTGACGAGGACGAGCCGCCTCCACCGCCGATGCCGCAGATGTCGCCATCAGTTGAGCCGCCTCCGGGCGCTGCACTTGGACCATCGGGGCGCGACACGAAATCGGGCGAGATCGTCGGAGTTGTCAAAGATCCGCCCGAACCGCCAAGTGGAACGGCTATCGCTTTAGGGAGGCTGTTCTCGTCCTTTTGGGACGTGCAGGCAAAGTGGCCCGCCGGTCTCGGCGTCGCGATTTCGCTCGACGGTGAATCGTTCGATGTGCGCGTCCTGATGGTCAACGCAGCCGGCGAGAAGAGCGATCCGATACCGTTCGTCCCCGTCATCGCTTCGGGCGCCCCGGTCACGCCGGAGTCGCCGAACATTCTTCCCGCCGACACGGAAATGGCATTGAGCATGTCGCTCGACTTTCAACAGATCCTCGCGGCGTTATCCAAGCCGCCGATGACGCCGATAATCGGCCGGCAAACGCTATCCGGAAAAGATTCCGATTTCGAGGCCCCGTACGTCGCGCTCGAGAAACAACTCAAGATCAAGATCAAAGACGACCTGCTGCCGCTCCTCGGATCTGAAGTGGCAGTCAGCCTTCCGCTCAGTGGTCTCGGCTTCACGCCGCCTGAACCACCGTCCGGACCATCGTCCGTACCCTCGCCTGGACCATCGCCCGTCGCAGCCGCGGAGCCAAAGCCGGAATCGAAGGAGACACCGAAAGAGGAAACGACCGGCTCTCCCGCCATCTTCATCTCGCTGCGAGACAAAGAAGGCATGCGAGTGCTGCTGCCGAAGATCGTCGAATCACTCGCGTTCAAAGGCGCCAACTCTTTCGCGCAGACCGAGCGTCGCGAAAATACGGAGCTCGTGACTTACGCAAACGTTCTTGCTTACGCCTTCATCGGCGACTTCCTCGTGATCTCGCCCGACGCCGCCACGACGCGTCACATTGTCGACTCGTATTTAAAAGGCGAGACACTCGCCGGCGAGCCGCACTTCAAGAACTACACTCGCTGGCAGCCGCAACAGTTGCAGGGACAGCTCTACATCTCGCCGGCTTTGATGGAAGGCTACCGAAAGTGGATCAACGAACCGTCCACCAAGATCGAGGAGCCGATGCGATCGTTGATGGCCCGATTGAGCATCGTGCCTCAACCCGTCACTTACTCGCTCTCGAACGAAGGGTTCGGGCCGCTGCACGAGTTGCACGTGCCAAAAAATCTCGTACTGCTTATGGTGACGGCGCTCTCGGGTTCGTTGAACCAGCAGGGCAAGTAAGGCAGGTTTGCCTCAAAAGTCGGGAATCCCACGGCAGTTGGTGGATAGTTCACTTTTCAGCCTTTGTTTAGGTGGTGAGTGAAACTTCCACCAACTGCCGTTGGTGGGATTCGCAAACAGTGGCGGCCTGTCCGTAGGTTGCCTTTGAAGCATCCACCAACTACCGTTGGTGGGATTCCCAACTTCATAAGCCAAGTAAGCTTACAGGTTCTCGATGACGAGCGGTTCCACGCGCTCCGCCAACGCGAACCTAAACACACGTGAGTAAAAATAAAGCTCACCTTCGAGCGCGCGCTTGATGTTCTGCGCCTTCCGGAAACCGTGTTGCTCGCCTTCGAACGCCGCATACGAAACCGGAATCCCCTTCGCGCGTATCGCCTCCACCATCTTCTCAGCCTGATTGGGCGGAACGACCTTGTCTTCCAGTCCCTGAAAGAAGATCACGGGACACGACAGCCGTTCCGCAAAGTTGATGGGCGATCGCTCGTAGTAGATATCTTTGCGATCCGGATACCGGCCGAGTAGTCCCGTCAAATACTGCGATTCGAATTTGTGAGTGTCGCGCGCCAGCGCTTCCGCATCGCTGACGCCGAAGTGACTCGCGCCTGCTTTGAAAGCATTGCGGAACGTCAACGCGCAGAGCGTTGTGTAACCACCCGCACTGCCGCCGGTGATGATCAGTCGCTTCCCGTCTACTTCTCCACGGTCGACAAGGTAGCGAGCGCCGTTGACGCAGTCGTCGACGTCGACGATGCCCCACTTCTTATTCAGACGTTCGCGATATTGGCGTCCGTAGCCGGTGCTGCCGCCGTAGTTGACGTCGAGAACGGCGAATCCGCGGCTGGTCCAAAACTGAATCGACAAGCTCAACGCCGTAGACGCAGCGGCGGTCGGTCCACCGTGACTCTTCACGATCAACGGCGGCTTCTCGCCCTCAGGAGCGCGATAGTCGGGGTTCTGTGGTGGATAGAAGAAACCGTGGGCGATCAGTCCCGCTTCGGTTGGAAAGTCGATCGCGCGCGGGATCGAAAAGTACTGCGGGTAAACTTCGTTCTCATTCGCGCGGCGCAGTGTTTCAAAAGCGCCCGTCGCGACGTCGAATCTTGTAATCGAAGCTACTTCGGTCGGCGACCCGCCCCGAAACACCGCCTGCCCGTTTCCTGCGCGCAGGTACTGAATGTCCGTGAACGGCGAATCGACGACGGTCAGTTTTCCGGTCCGCGTGTCGATGGTTTCGAGCCGCGAAACACCCTGCTCTATGTGACTGCTGACGATCAGATCGGCGGAAACAAAAGCGTAGGACGACATGCCAAACAGCCACTGCGGCATTCCGAGTTCGGCTTTGACAACCTTCGCCACACCCTCGATCTCGCCGTCCGCGGAAATCCGCTGCAGGTTCCACCAGCCGTTTCGATCGGACGCGAAGTAGAGGACGCCGTCAGGCGACCATTCCGGCTGAAAAATCGACTCCGCGACGCCGCCCGCCACCCATCGCGTCGAACTCAGCGTGCCGTCCGGTCCAAACTCGCCCACCCACAACTCGCAGCCGTCCCAGGGCATGTTCGGATGGTTCCAGGTCAGCCAGGCCAGTTGCGTCCCGTCCGGGCTCACCCGCGGAGATGAATAGAAGTCATTGCCCTCGGTTAACACGACGCCGCAGTTGTCGTTGGAGTCGGTATTGAGCGCCACGATCGTGTTCACGGCTTCGGCGTTTTGGACCGTATGGTCCTCCCGAATGCAGATTAAGCGACCGCGCGTGTGGTCCATGCAGGCGTCGGCGTACCGGACGTCTGCGACGGGCGTCAGCGGGACGGGCGTGTGATCTGGTCCAACCTGCTTGTAAAGGCGCTGATCGGCGAAATTCGAGAAGTAGACCGTGCCGTTGCTGACGACGTAATCACCGCCGCCGTACTCGTGAACGCGAGTGCGGGCGTTAAAGGGCAACGGTGTGAGATCCGTAAAAGTACGGGTAGACGAACATTTGACGATCACATTTCGTCCGCCTTCGATTGGCCGAAGCTCTATCCAGTAAATGTCGTCGCCGTCGAAACGCGGTTGGCTGAGGCCGACGGAGCCTCCAACGATCAGGTCTGCGGTGATGGGCGACTTCCAGGAGCCAAACGGCGCGATCTTCGGTGAATTTATCAACACGTTTCCTCGTGGTGGACTCAGTCAGTGAACAGTGTGGCTGAGGAATTGAAAAACTTTTGTTACAACCTCGCAAAGGCTTTACAAGACTTATGCAACCTACGTACGGCTTGACGCAGCTAGTATCTCCCCGTCGTTAATTCTCCATGGGAGAACTGAGATAAAGGCAAGGGCACTGGTCTTGGGGGAGGTCAGTGCCCTCTCTTTTTGTCCTCGACCAATCTTACCAGCAAACTCTTCATCCTTGTCCATCCGGTAATCTTCGGTTGACTGTGACAAAATTCCAGTCGACAATTCGCCAGTCTAACCACAGAGAGGTGGCCCGCCGATGTCAATCTGGAAACGACTATTTGTCGCTTGTTTGGTTTCTTCGTTCGTCTTCGCAAACGTTCCTCAAATATCGCGCGCCGATACGTTTCGCCCTGTAGTTCGCGGTAAACGCGGCGTCGTCGCCGGCGGACAGCCGTTGTCCGTTGAAGCCGGGCTGCGGATTCTACAACGCGGCGGGAATGCAGTCGATGCAGGCGTCGCGACGATACTTGCCGCGTCGGTGATCGAGTTTTCGCATTTTTCGTTTGGTGGCGAAGTTCCCATCCTGATCAAGCTCAAGGGTCAGAAAGTCGCAGTCATCGAAGGCATGGGCCAGGCGCCGATGAAAGCGACCCGCGAGTTCTTCGCCAACCGTGGAAAAGAAGACGGCTCTGGTCAGACCACAATGACCGCTTCTCGTAAGGCCGGATTGATTCCCGCCACTGGGCCACTGTCGGCCACCGTACCTGCGGTACTCGACGCCTGCGTCACCGCACTCGACAAGTTCGGCACGATGACGTTGGGCGAAGTGCTGGAGCCGGCTATCCAACTCGCCGACGGATTTCCGATCGACGAGCTGCGCGTGCAGTACATCCGGACTCGCTCGTCCATCTTCTCTCAGTGGCCGGACGCGAAGAGGGTCTTTCTGCCAGGCGGTGATGCCCCGAAAGTTGGAGACATTTTCGTCCAGGCCGATCTCGCCCGCACGCTGCGCGAGATCGTGCGCGCGGAAAAGCTGACCAGCCATGGGACGCGCGGAAATCGTCACGCCGGTCTGATGGCGGCGCGCGACTACTTCTATAAAGGACCGATTGCCAAACGTATCGGCGATTACATGCAGGCGAACGGCGGGCTGATCGCCGCCGGCGACTTCGCCCGTTTTGCCGCAAAGGTCGGCCAGCCTGTCGAGGCGGACTATCAGGGATATCAGGTTTACAAAGCGGGTTTCTGGACGCAGGGCCCGGCCATGGTCGAAACGCTCAACATGCTCGAGGGGTTCGATTTGAAGAAGATGGGCCACAACACGCCTGCCTACATTCATACGCTCGCCGAAGCACTCAAGCTGGCGCTGGCGGATCGCGATCGTTACTACGGCGACCCGGATTTCGTGAAGATCCCGATGGCGGAGTTGTTGTCGAAAGAGTACGCCGCGCTGCGACGGCCGCTGATCGATCAGGACCGCGCGTCGCTGGCCCAACAACCCGGCGACCCGACGAACAAGAAAGCGTTGCTCGCAACCGCCATGCAGACTATCGGACGCGCTTCGCAGGTCCCCGAAATCGAACGCGCCAACGACACGACGTGCGTCAACGTCGTCGACAAGGAAGGTAATCTGTTCAGCGCGACGCCGAGCGGCGCGTGGCTGCCGGCAGTTGTCGCCGGAGACACGGGCGTGCTGATGGGCCAACGTCTGCAATCGTCGTTAACGGATCCGAACAGTCCCAACGTGGTAGCGCCCGGCAAACGCCCGCGCATCACGCTGACGCCGACACTCGTTACGAAAGGCGGCGAGCCGTTCATGGTGTTGAGCACACCCGGCGGCGACAACCAGGATCAGGCGCTGCTGCAAGTGTTATTGAACATCATCGAGTTTGGGATGAACCCGCAGGAGGCGGTCGAAGCGCCGCGCTTCGACACGCAACACTACGTCAGCTCGTTTGACGATCACGAGTTTCTGCCCGGCTCGCTCAACATCGAGGCGCGCGTGGGTTTGAAGACGATTCAGGAGTTGTCGACCAAGGGACACAAGGTCAAGGTGCAATCCGATTGGGGCACGCTGTCGGCCCCGACGGTGATTGTTTACGATACGAAGAACGGCGTGGCCGCGGCGGGCGCCGACCCGAGGCGCAGCCGTTACGCTGTCGCGTGGTAGGAAGTCAAAATTCTCAAAGGAGTCCCCCGGATGATGTGCTTCACGAGGAGTAAGACGATCCTGTTCGCAGCCGCTTTCACGTTTGTACTGGCAATGCAGAGCACGGCTGCTGCTCCGGCGCTTCCCAACCCGATCCTTATATTTGTCGGGCAGGAAGAGACGGTCGCAGGCGGCAAACAACTAATCCGCTACCATTACGACGTCTTCAACAAGGACGAGTATCCCGCTGATTTCTTCGCCGCTTCACCGAAACTTCCACCATGTGGGACGAATACGAAAGCGGCGCGAACGTGGGTCGACGTGTACGATCAAAACGGAAAGCGGTTGAACGGCTTCTGCGCACTGGGAAAACCAGCGGACCTCGGCACGATCTATTTTTCACTGGGCCGGGACGAGTTGCCGCCGAGCTGGATCTACATCGAGCTCACCGACCGTCTGACAAACACGAAGTACAAATCGAATCTGGCTGAAACAACGCTCTGATTCTTAAAAACTAACGAGGGGAAAACGGACCAATGGCTGTAGAAGAAGGCAAGCGCTTCATCGATTTCAAACTCAAAAACCAGGACGGCGAGACCGTCACACTCGACGACTTCAAAGGCAAGTGGCTCGTCGTGTACGTATATCCGAAGGACGACACGCCGGGCTGCACGATCCAGGGCAAGTCGTTCACGGCAACCAAACAGGACTTTGACGACGCGAACATCGCCGTCGTCGGCGTGAGTGAAGACGACGTCTCCTCGCACAAGAGTTTCTGTCAGAAGTTTGGGTTCACTATCGATCTGCTCGCGGATCCGCAGCACGAGTTTT
>DASURS010000280.1:0-12724 GCA_036279935.1 Pyrinomonadaceae bacterium | reverse complement strand
TGATGCCGTTCCCGAGCAAGGTGGCCTCGAAACTCCCAGGGTTGAGTTGAACGGCACTGCAACGCAAGGCGCCATCGGTTTGTTAATCCGCGCGGGAGGCACCACGGTGCGCGGACTGTCGATTGGCGGCTTCAGCACCGCGATATTGTTGCTCGACTGCGACAATAATATCATCGAGGGTAATCACATCGGTCTCGACTGGAGTGGAACAATCAGCCGGCCAAATGGCGACGGTATATTTCTATTCAACGCTTCCAACAACATCATCGGTGGAACTTCGCTGACCTCGCCCAACGTGATCTCGTCAAATCAGTTTGGCGGCATCCGGATCATCGGCAGTAACAATGTCATACAGGGTAACTTGATCGGTCCGAGCAGAGACCGTCGAGCAGGGTTTGGTAACGGCTCCGGCGTTTTCATCGGTGAGCTCCCGTTTTTCCCACCGGCATTAGCGATCAGCAACAACAACGTGGTTGGCGGGACTACGCCGCTCGCCGGTAACGTGATTGCGTACAACGGTGGTCCAGGCGTGAATATCGCGTCAGAAACAGGAAATACAGTGCGGAGAAACGCGATCTTCTCGAACGCCGGTCCGGGTATCGATCTCTCCTGGGAAGGTGTAACCCCGAATGATCCGGGCGATGCGGACATTGGACCAAATCTTCTACAAAACTTTCCGCTGCTGACGTCAGTCGTCTCAAATGGTCCAAGCACCACGATCCAGGGAACTTTAAACTCGACACCCAACACAACGTTCCGGATAGATTTCTATTCAAACGGCGCGTGCGATCCTTCCGGTAACGGAGAAGGTGAACGGGTTTTTGCTGCCGTCAATAACGAGACCGAGGTAATCACTGACTCCAACGGCAATGCGACGATAAACACGATATTGCCGGTAGAGTTGTTACCGGGACGAGTGCTTACTGCAACCGCGACGGATCCGCAGGGTAACACCTCTGAGTTTTCGCCCTGTGATGTAAGCCTCGTAGCAGGAAGCGCTGAGTTCAGCGTGAGTTCGAGAACAGTTAATGAAGACGTCGGCTCGATCGTAGTCACAGTGCTGCGCAACGGCGGGACTTCCGGAACTCTTGCAGTTGACTACGTTACCTTGGACGGTACGACAACGGCGGGCCAGGATTATACGGCTGTCTCGGGAACGCTGGTTTTTAATGAAGGCGAAACCAGTAAGAGTTTTCAGATCCAAATCAATAACGACACCACGCTCGAGCCGGATGAGACGTTTATGGTGTTTCTGAATGCTCCCGGTGCTTCCGTGGGTGTTCCCGGCCGGCAAACAATCACGCTTCAGGATCGAAGTACGCTTCCGACGCTGTTGGTTGACTCTGCAACATCGTCAATCGTCGTTAACGAAGGAAACAGCGGCACGACCGACGCGGTATTCGTAGCCAGGCTTTCAGCCGAAACCGGCCGTTCGGTCAGTGTTGATTTCGCTACTATTAATGAACCGCCTTCAACCCTATCCTTCCCTGCGCACGGCGGCGCAGTCTGTGGCCCATTCGTTGACTTCGAGAGCACGTCAGGGACGCTGACATTTCAGCCCCACGAGATGGCTCGAACTTTCACTGTGAAGGTTTGCGGTGATACGAACGCCGAATGGCACGAAGACTTTTTTGTAGAGCTTTCCAATCCAACTAACGCAACTGTGCCATTCAGTAGAGGTTTCATGGTGATCGTTGACGACGACGTGTTGCTCCTGGCGCTTGATGAATCAGGCCCGGCTGCCGATCAGGTCGCTGCAATTGAATCGCATTTAGGGCTCAGAGATCCTTTCCGCGTTCGAAATGTCGCCGAGTGGATGTCACTCCCGGCTGATAGCAATACGCGAGTAACGCTCTTCGCTGTGGGTCTGGAACTCAACAAGGGCGAACCCGCGTCTGAGGTCGTGGTCAATTTGACTGCGTGTAATGGTCTAAACTTTTTCATTTTTGCTGAAGACGTCCGGTCGATGCCGGATCTTCCGTTCACCCAGGTCACCTTCCGGCTGCCGACCCTCGCCCCGGCCGGTGTGTGTGGAGTGAATATTGTGGCGCACGGGCACACGAGCAACAGCGCGAGCTTCCGCATAGGGCCATAAACCCGACGCGCGGGCTACGATTTAGGGAGTGCGGGGCCACACGCGGGACATAACCGCACTCCACGAAGACGTTTACATGCCGGCACTGCGCTGACCGGGTTTCGATTGAGCGGATTGAGGACCCGACTGCTGCTGTCCCGTTCTCTGTTGGCCAGTTTGCTGTTGGCCTTGTTGACCACCCTGGGCCTGTTGACCACTCTGGGCCTGTTGACCGGTCGCCTGGCCGGCTTGCGGCTGATTGCCGCTCTCTCCTTGCGTCGCCGTCTTCACTCTGTCCATCGCGTCGTGCGCCGCCTGCTGAGCTCGGTCGACCAGTCGTTCACTCGCCTCGCCCATGTACTCGTGCTCCATTCGAGTCGTCGGCAACGCGAGCCCAACTGCCGCACCGACTGCGACTGCCGCTGCGCTGACTGCGAGCGGGTTTTCCTGCATGAGACGCTGGAGACCACGTCCTGCCCAGCGCGCACCTTCCGTTGCCTGATGGCCCAGCTCCGACATCTTTTCACCGGCATCGTGCGCTAAACCGCCGGCACTGTCTTTCATCTGGCTGAGCATGCCGCGTGCTGATCCCGTCTGGCCGTATTGCCGCGAAGCACCCGCATACTCACCTGTCATCGAAGACTCGCGGCCCGTGCTCATGTCCGTGCCTGGGGCGCCCATCGATTTCGTCCGTCCGTATTCAAAACCGGATCGATATCCCTTCGTGCGCGTCGAACGGACGTCGCCGCCGCGGAAGCGATTGACGACGTACATTCCGAGCCCCAATCCGATTAGGGTGCACGCAATCGGGTTCTGCTTGACTGTGTTCGTTATGGAGTATCCGGTTCCTTTTAGGGTTTCGCCGGCGCGTCCCATCGCGTTCATCGCAGGTTCGGTCACGTTGCTGATGGTCTCTCCTACTCTATCCATTGCTCTTTCAACCTTTCCTATAGTGGCGTCGCGAACTGTCTCCTTCACCTGACCCAGCAGATGTTCGGGGCTCAGTCGTTCCTGAATCTCGTTAATGGTCTGACCCATCTCGGCGCGTGTGTCTTCGATCTCAGCCTTGATTCGCTCCGTCTCGCTGTCGGAAGACGCGGGGCTGTCGGCTCTCATCTCTTCATTTTCGATGTCGGGCATGGACGTGCGCCGATCCTCCGTCCAACCTCGGTCGTCTAACTGATCTGATCTTTCACCCATTGGGCATCCTCCTTCAACGACTCTACAGTTTCCCTCGGCTTCAACTCTGTCCGCCGCAGTGCGGTCATGGCCTTGCTAATCATCATCCAGCCGACGATGCCGACCACGATGCCGACGATGAGCGCCGAGAGCCACGCGGGCATCACGGTGTCCAGCGCCAGAATTATCGCCGCGCAGATCGCAAGCAGCGCCGCGTAAGCGACCGCGCCGCCGACAAACAACGACGCCACGTTTCTTCCGACCATCGTTGCTTTGTCCGTGATTTCGACTTTCGCCAGCGCCACTTCGTTTCTAACGAGTGTACTGGTCGAACTAGCGAGATCCGCGAACAGTTCACCGAGCGGACGTTCATCCGTTCGCCTTGGTTCATTAATACGCTGTTGCATGATCCACCTCCTTCAATTTCATAGTGCGGCTGTCGTGGTGGGCACATGTGACGGCTGATGCGGCGGTGGCAATGCGTGACCCGTGTACTGCTGATTCACCGGCATCGAACTCTTCAGGAAACGCGCACCGGCGAGGCCGAGCAGAAACGCTCCGCCGATCATTAAAGCCGGTTGCCGCCGTCCGAAGTTTTCGATTTCGGAAAAAAGCTGCTTTGCGTCGGTGGTACGCAGATAATTCGTGAACCGCTCGATCCCTTCAGCCGCTTTCTGTCCGTACTCAGCCGCGTACTGCGCGAGCGGACCTTGTTCGCCGCCGTGCAGTTCGTCACCCATGCGGCGGACCGCGCCGGCGAGTCGTTGAAGATCGTTCGCGGCCTCGTCCTTCTGCCGGTTCAAACGCGAACCTGCTTGTTCCTGCACTTGATCGACTACATCACTCGTCGTCTGTTTTGCATGTTCAAGAAGATTGCTCGCGCCGCCCCCCTGGTTCGAGGTCTGACCGGACGTTTGTTGATGCGAAGTCTGTCCCGACGTTGCGCTCTGGGTGTTTTGACCCGGCGTGGTCGCGCCGGAAGCGGTTTGACCCGCAGTTGATGAAGTTCTTTGACCGGCCTTCTGTCCCGGCGTAGCCGAGCCAACGTCTCCTGCTTGTGTCTGTTTTGCTGTAGGCGGCGCTTTAACCTGAGATGCCGTCTTTCTACTTTGATCAGGTTTTGGTTGCATTCTTAACCCTCCTTGTTGAATAGTGCCGTAGCGTTTCCAAACGTTTAGTTCGAGTAATAAAAAGTAAGGCAAGAACCACGCCTCAAGTTGTAACCACAAAAGGCACAGAAGTCACAAAAGGCACAAAACCAGATCAAAGAGAAGGCAGAGGACACCGGGTTTAGTCATCTGCCCTCTCTTTCTGTTTTTTCAGTCTTGTGCCTTCTGTGGCTTTGTGCCTTTTGTGGCTAAGAGTGCGTTAGTCTTCTTGTACTTTCTCCAGAAACCATACATCGACGTCCAACTCTTCAGCGTAGTGAACGATCGGTTCATTTGTCGGCTGAGTGACATTAATCGCTTCGAGCATCGTCGATCCCCACTTGATCAGTTCCGCCTGTTGGAGCGGCCACGGCTCGTGATAGATGCGCGCGCGATAGAGCTGATCGTCGAACTCGGTGTAAAGCATGTAGCGTTCAGTCAGAAAGAACTCTCTTGACCCCGGTTGCGACTGCGGCAACGGATCGCCGATGACCCAGGTTGCATCGAACGCCGCCGGCGGATCGTCCTCGCGTTGCAGCTTGTAGTGAATCCTCTTGCCGCGTTGGATGAGCTCGATGTCGGCATTGTAATAAGGCAAGTGATAAATCGTGCGCGCACCGAGCACCGCGGCGGTGCTGTTCGCGTCGAGCGAGAAGAACCAAACACCAGGCACGCCATTGTGATGAACGTAAGTGCGAACGTTCAGTTCGTGCGTCGAGCTCAGGAAAGGAACCGGTGGGACGTACGGCGGAAACGCGCGTATGTCCCACATCGTGAAGGGCGCGATGGCGATCCAGGCCGAATCACCGTAAGTGTCGATCTCGAGCGAGTCGGGAACGTGCGGCCGAAAAAGGTTCTCGCTGATGCGCCAGTGCATGAAGAGCAATTTGCCCCACGTTTGGTGCATCACCGGCTGTCCCGGCGGACGATGGCGGGCGGCAAGACGATCGACGTCGAGTGGATGACGCATCAGAGTTCCTTCCGCGGTGTCTCTGAGTCCGAAGTATACCGCCAAAGCGCAACGCCGAGCGCCGCGGCGAGAAACGCAAACGATCCCGCGGTGATTCGAGGATGCATTCTGGCTTTTGTATAAAGACTGCTCTTCGAAACGTGTCCTTCGAAGTCGCCAGTCTCTTTCAACTCTCCGGAAGCACCGTCGATGCCGTTATGCTCCAACAAGGAAGTCTCACTACCCTGTTGTGCTTTGGCAAGCCGGCGCTCCATGAACTTGTCCGTCAAACTCGGCGCCCAGTAGCCGGCCATCGCGAGCGCCTTGGCCGCCCCGCCGACGTAGAGATCGCGCACTGGATGCTCGGCGGCGTAAAGAATCGCCTCAGCGACGATCGCCGGCGAGTAGACCGGTGGCGGTGCTGACGCTTCCTTCGGCAAGTAGTTCTTTGCGTGCTCCGTGTAGGGAGTGTTGATGGCAGCAGGTTTGATCAACGTGACCGAGACAGGCGCGTTATCCAGCTCCAGCTCCATGCGAAGCGCATCGGTAAATCCTTTCAGCGCGTGCTTTGAAGCGGAGTACGTGCCTTGGATCGGCATCGCGCGATCCGAAAGCGTGCTGCCGACGTTGATGATCGCGCCGCCGTTTGACGACGACAAATGATCCGCGGCCACGATCGAGCCGTAAACAGCGCCCCAGTAGTTCGTGTCGAACAGCCGCCGGTGATCTTCCACCGAGACGTCGGTGATCTTGCCGTAGATCGAAACGGCTGCGTTGTTGACCCACGTATCGAAGCCGCCGAAGTGGTTCAGGGCCGCGTTGCGAACGTCGCGCACCTGAGTTTCGACGCCGACGTCGGCGACAACGTAGATCGCGTCCGTGCCGGCCGCCTTTAACTCTTCAGTCAACTGCTTCAACGCCTGCTCGGAGCGTGCGACCAGGACGAGTTTTGCGCCGCGTTTCGCGGCCATGCGCGCCGTAGCCAGTCCGATACCGCTCGACGCGCCTGTTATCACGACGACTTGGTCTTCAAGCTTTTTCAGGTTCACAGATTCACCTCATCAGGCATGCCGAATGTTTTTCTCCACGCGGATGTCAGTTGGACGCGGTTGCGTCAACGAGTTCGGCGCGTTCAGGTTCGCGTTTTCCGTTACGCCGACGCCGAGCCGCTCAACCAATTCACCACCGAGCCAGCCGCCGAGCAACGCTGCCACGACGCCGACAAACGATAACGCCAGCGCCAACGTAGACGGCGCTTCGGGCAGACCGCTGCGCAGATACCAACTGATCGCGAACAGCGCCACCACGAACACGTTCGTCAACCCGTGCAGCAAGCCAATGCGTTTCGCTCTCGTGCCGTTCGGAATGTTCAGGAAGTCAATCAACCCGAACACCGCCGCCAGCAAACCGCCAATGATGCCCGCGGCGATCATCCAGTACGAGATCGTCGCCCACCTCGGATCCGCAGTGACCAGATGAATGATGTCAAAGATCACCGCCGTCGAAAGTAGCCCGAGCGGGTAAACGATCAGAATCGGATGAATCGCATGACCGAATAGTTTTGCTCTGCTTTCCATACTTCCTCCTTGAGTTAGCCGTCGAACCTCAGCGCGCAAGGCTCTCCTTGTTGAAATTCAGACGTATGCACTGAAGAAGGTAGTCAATTAGCGAGCCACGCGCGTAGAGGCTTGCGGCAGCGAAAATTGACCGGTTTCTTGTATGGGAAGCTTACAGGTGAACGCTAAGAGCGTTCGCGGAACAGCTCGGCGTGAATCGCCGCGACCGCTTCGGGTGAAATCTTCGGCCTGCGATCGTACGTGAGTAGTCCATTGATCTCCTGCTCGATGTCGGTCAGTTGCGTGTAGCAATAGCCGGCGAGAAACTTCAGCGACGCGATGCCACGCATCAGATCGTGATATTTCTCCAGCAACTCTTCCGGCGTCTTGAACGAGTCGTAGAACCGGTACAGCAGGTCACGTTGCTCGGGTGGTATGTCCTGCGGAATCGTCAGGAAGCCGCCGATCTCCGACAGCACGATCGGCTGTCCTCTGTATCGCGAGCCGCGCGCAAAGAGCGGTTTGTCGACCCAGACCTTTGGCGGCAGTTCGCCCATGGCGAGCGTGTCTTTGTAGCGCGTCTCCAACTTCTCCGCTGTCGGCGTGTAGTCGTGGATCGCGCAGATGTCGGTGATGTCGGTGTGCTCCCAACCGTCGTTGTCGATGACGGGGCGAGTCGAGTCGAGCCGCCGCGTCACGCGCACCATGCGCTCAATGAACGCGTACTGTCCCGCATGCTCCTGGCTCAAACCCGGAAAACCCATGCTCTCATTGACAGGCACCCACGCGACTATGCACGGATGGTTGAAATCGCGCCGCACCGCGTCCTGCCATTCAGCCGATAGCAACTCTTCCGCCTTTGAAGACCATCCTCTCGCGTTCGGCATCTCTTCCCAGACGAGCAGACCGAGGCGATCGCACCAGTAAATCCATCGCTGATCTTCGATCTTCTGGTGCTTGCGAACGCCGTTGAAGCCAAACATCTTGATCCAGCCGATGTCGGCCTGCAGTGCTTCGTCAGAAGGCGCGGTGAGCAGGCCGTCCGGCCAGAAGCCCTGGTCGAGCACCATCTTCAGGTAAGTTGGTTTGCCGTTGAGCAGGAACTTGCCATCGCGCAGTTCAATGCCGCGAAGCCCGACGTAGGAACCGATCTCGTCCAGCAACTTCTCACCTTCGTACAAGCGCACCTGGAGGTCGTAAAGATGCGGCGACTCGGGCGACCACAGTTTTGCGTAAGGGATCGTCACCGCCAGACGTCCGGTAGCAACGGCGGTCTGGTCTTCACTCATCGCGACGCGTTTGCCGTCTTCGAGCACTTCGACCTCGATGCGCCACGCCGCGGACGGTGCGTGCAGATATACAAACAACTCGATCAAGTTTCTTTTCGCGTGAGTCATGATGCGCAACTCTTCGATGCGCACCGGTGGGACCGGTTCGAGCCAAACTGTTTGCCAGATTCCCGTAGTGCAGTAGTAATCGATGCCTTCGGGCAAGCCTGTGAACGACTGTTTGCCGCGCGGCTGCTCAGGATCCTGACGATCCTCAACGCGCAGCGTTAACCGGTTCTCGCCGGACTTGAGATACGGAGCGATCTCGAACTGAAACGGCACATGCCCGCCGCGGTGATGTCCAACTTCATGCCCGTTGATCCAAATCGTACACTCGTAATCGACGGCGCCGAAGTTTAATAAAAGGTCACGCTTAAAAAACTCGTCCGGCAGCTCAAACGAACGCGCGTACCAAACGACTTCGTGAATCGACTTATCGTTTATTCCGGAGAGCGGCGCCTGATACGGGAAAGGCACAGTGATTCGCAGCGGCAGCGTGCGGCCGTCGTGCCAACCCAGATGGCGGCCCTCCTCGGCGTCATCAAAGGCAAACTCCCACTCGCCGTTGAGGTTGAACCAAAGGCTGCGAACAAATTGGGGGCGGGGATATTCGGAGCGGGGAATCTCTTTGCGGTTCAGAAGCATGCCGTTAACGAATCAATTGTGCGCCCGGTATCGGACAAATTTGAAATGTCCCAGGCGGTAAGTCTCCCTTCGCAGAATAGTCGACCATCAGCGCTCACTTCATAGTCAATCACATTTGAAGAAGTTCTGCATGAAAGTTTGTATGAAGTGTTCCCGTTTTCACCAACCCGAACGGCAATCAGTTCACGGCCATTCGGCAGGAAATAGATGCCCCGCTCCCTGAGATACATGAAAAAACTTTCCCCCCGTGTTCGTTCGCAATGTTTGTTTAAGCACGGCGGGATCCCCGCCGCCGCTTATTTAAATTGATTAACTGCCGTAATGACTCGCTCCGGAAGCACAATGTGCTCCGTGCGACGATGCCCGTTGCCATTCCCATTGCTGTGGGCCACGGCTTCCACTCTCTTCATGCCCGCGATCTTGCCGTAGGTCGTCAACGCCTGCGCGACGATCTGGTCCATGTTGTAATACTTGTACGTCGCCAGCCGTCCGACGAAATGGACTTCCGGCGTTCTGTCAGCCAACGCCTTGTACTTCGCGTACAGCTCGGTGTTCTCCTTGCGCGGCACGGGATAGTAAGCGTCGCCCTGTGACTTCGGAAACTCGAACACGATGCTCGTCTTCGCGTGCTCCTGTCCGGTCAGATACTTGAACTCCGTCACTCGCGTGTAGAGTTGCTCGTTCGGATAGTTCACGACCGGCGCGGACTGGTAGACCGGCCTGTCATGCGTCTCGTGCTTGAACTCGAGCGAACGATACGGCAGCTTGCCGTAACAGTAATCGAAATAACTGTCGACCGGACCGGTATAGATCATCTCGCGGAACGGTATGTGTTTCTCGATCTCGCGATAGTCACAGTTCAGCATGATCTTGATGTTCGGATGATCGAGCATGTTCTCGAAGAGCCGCGTGAATCCGTGCAGCGGCATCGCCTGGTACGTATCGGTGAAATAGCGATCGTCACGATTCGTGCGCGTCGGCACGCGCGAGGTCACGCTGGCGTCGAGCTCGGACGGATCAAGCCCCCATTGCTTCCGCGTGTAATTGCGAAAAAACTTCTCGTATAACTCCCTTCCCACCTTGCTCACAACAACGTCTTCGGACGTCCGTATTCTTTCGACCGGCTCGGCAACTTTCTTAAAAAACTCCTCGACTTCAAACGAGGTCAAATTCAAACCGTAAAGACTATTGATGGTGTCGAGATTTATGGGTATCGGAACGATCTGCCCGTCGACACTGGCCCGCACGCGATGTTGATAAGGACGCCAATCGGTAAAACGCGAAAGGTACTCGAACACTTCGCGCGAGTTGGTATGGAATATATGCGGGCCATACTTGTGGACCAGAATTCCGGCTTCGTTGTAATGGTCGTATGCGTTGCCGCCTATGTGCGGTCGCTTGTCGCAGATGAGAACTTTTTTGTCCGAACCGGCGGCGAGCCGTTCGGCAAGTACACTGCCAGCGAAGCCGGCCCCTACAATCAGATAATCAAACATGAATTTAACCCTCCTTGTTGACGGCGTAATTACGATGTTGCGGCGGCGCCTGTTTGCTGACCCATCGCGCCGAGTGGAACCTTCGTCGACTTGACCGGGCGCTTCCGTTGCACCACCTTGTCGATCAGGTTCGACATCTGCGTCCAGGTCTTGTCCCACGAGAGATTCGCTATGTATGCATCAACTCTCGCGAGCCAGTCGTCTTCCAGGGATCGCGACAGGACTTTCTCCGCCGCGCGGATGAAATCGTCGGGAGTGTCGGCGATCTCGACGAGTTTCAGTTCCCCGTAAGGCCGCACGACGTCTCTAATCGACGTCGAAATAACCGGTTTTCCGGCAGCTAAGTACTCAGGCGTTTTCGTCGGGCTAATGAAGCGCGTGGATTCGTTGCGCGCGAAGAGGAGCAACGCGACGTCCCAACCGGCGAGATACGCAGGGAGTTCGTCGTACTTCTTTCCGCCAAGATAGTGAATGTTTGCGTGCTTCGGCAGCGTCTCCGGATCGATCTTCACGACCGGACCGATGATGACGAAGTGCCAATCAGGCCGTTTCGAGGCGATTTGATCGAGCAATTCGCGATCGAAACGCTCGTCGATCACGCCGAAGAAACCGAGACGCGGATGCGGAATGTCTGCCTGATCCGGTGGATCGCCGGCGTGATCGCGCGCTTTGCCGAAGTGCGCAGCGTCGATGCTGCTGGGAAACGCGTAAACGGCGCGATGCTGGTCGCGTTTTGCTTCATACAGTGTCTGCCCGCCGGTGAAAACGAGATCCACTCGCCGGAAGAGCTCGCGCTCCAACAGCGGCAAATTCGAATCGGCGCCTTTAAACGCCGAGAGCTCGTCCATGCAGTCGTAAACCGACGCGATGGGACGAAAGTGGCTCGTGAAGCGAAGCGCCATCGGAGTGTAGTACCAAAACACGTATTCCTTGATGTCGTATTCGAGAAACAGCCTGTAGATCATCTCTTTAAGGACCGCTGTAATCGCGACCTCGCTCCGCAGCCCCTCCGGCAGTTGGGGCACGACGACGTAGACGCCGCAGTCAATCTGACGGATGTCGAGTCGCATCGAGCTGTTGCCGAAGATCGGTTCTTCTACAAAGAAGACGCGGCGATCCTTCGCGCAGCGCGAGAGCAAATGTTGCGGACGTTGGTAAACGAAGTCCCAGCGGAGATGAGAAAAGCAAACGAGATCAATGCCAGTAGTCATGGTTTTTCCTCCATTGCAGTCTTTCCGAAACCGTCAGTGCCGCACACACACGACTCGCGCGGGAGTAAAATCCACAACTGAGACTTTGGTGTTCTTGGCCGGCTGCAACGAGAATTTGTTGAATCGCGTCCGGCAAATCCTGGCTGGCTACTACTTGCCCATCAATCGATCGCGGAGTTGGCGTTTGGTGTCGCCCGAATTCAGTACAACAAATTCACGTCCTGTTTGTTTCTCAGCCGTCGAAAGACCTCTTTCGCCACCTGACCGTCATTACGGCAAGCCTGATGCCGAAGGAGTCATTACTCAGTTCCAAGTTGAGTGAGCGTTATGTTACCCGTTGTGTAACACGGATGTTTCACGGGTGTTTGTACGAAACGAAACGCGGACGGATGGCATTAACTTTGCACGCCTGTATGTGTCATGAAAGCGACATTGTGGAAGCTCGGCGGACTGAGTTGGATGCAGCTTGCGAAACGCGTTTGGGCAGAAGCTAACCAAGATGATGTGTTTGGACGCGCGGCGCAGCTCGCTTACTACTTCCTGTTGGCGTTGTTCCCGCTTTTGATCTTTTTAACTGCGGCAGTAGGGCTGATCCTGGGATCCGGTGAAGGGCTGCGCGCGTCGTTGATGAATTATCTCGCTCAGGTGATGCCGGGCACGGCGTCGCAACTCGTTAACTCGACGATGACCGAGATCACCGGCAGGAGCGGCGCCGGAAAACTTTCGTTCGGCCTTTTAGCCACGTTGTGGGCGGCGTCGAACGGAATGGGTGCGATCACGCAGGCGTTGAACGTGGCGTACGACGTCGAGGAATCGCGTCCATGGTGGAAACAGCGTCTGGTGGCGGTCGCGTTGACGATAGCGTTATCGGTGTTGGTGATTACGGCGTTGTTGTTGGTGTTGTTGGGTGGAGAAGTAGCCGATGGGTTAGCAGCGCATTATCAACTGGGTGCGGTGTTTCCGATTGCGTGGAGAGCGCTTCAGTGGCCGATCGCGTTGGCGTTCATGGTGTTGGCTTTTGCGTTGATCTATTTCTTCGCACCTGATTTGAAGGATCAGGATTGGAAGTGGCTGACGCCGGGAGCGGCAATCGGCGTCGCGTTGTGGTTGGTGGTGTCGTTTGGGTTTAAAGCTTATC
>DASURS010000279.1:0-40136 GCA_036279935.1 Pyrinomonadaceae bacterium | reverse complement strand
TGGCGGACCCGCGGCGCGCATCGCCGTGGTCCGTCCAGTTTGCATTTTTCTCAGGACCTGGAAACGTTATGGCTATGGATCAAAATAATCTTTGGACGGGATTTCAAATGCCGCGCCGGCTCGCGGCAGATGCGGAGACCCTGACGGAACGTTACGGCCGCTTTTCGGCCCAGCCGTTCGAGCGCGGCTTCGGCACCACCGTCGGCAACTCGCTCCGTCGTGCGCTGCTCTCTTCGATCGAAGGCGCGGCTATTACGGCAGTCAAGATCGAAGGCGTGGAACACGAGTTCTCGTCGATCAAAGGCGTGGTGGAAGATGCCACCGACGTTATTCTCAACCTGAAACAGGTGCCGTTTAAGCTGCACAGCAGCGAGCCGAAGACGCTTCGCATTTCGAAAGAAGAAGCAGGCGAAGTAACCGCCGCCGATATCGAAGCGGATGCCGACGTCGAGATTCTCGATCCGTCAGTTCACATCGCCACCGTTAGCGAAGGCGGCTCGCTGCGCGTCGAGATGCGCCTCAAGCGCGGGCGCGGTTACGTCTCCGCTGACCGCAACTTCGACGAAGACCTGTCGCTCGGTTACATCCCGATCGACTCCGTCCACACGCCCGTCAAAAAGGTGAACTACAACGTCGAAGCAGCGCGTCTCGGTCAAAACACCGAGTTCGACAAGCTGACGATCGAAGTCTGGACCGACGGCTCCGTGAAACCGGAAGACTCGATCGGTCTCGCGGCGAAGTTGATCAAGGACCACATGTCCATCTTCATCAACTTCGAGGAAGACACGGACGACTTCGCTTACGCGAAGATGGAGCGTCCGCCGCTGCCGCGCAACGACCAGTTGGATCGCTCTGTAGACGAGCTGGAACTGTCAGTTCGTTCTTACAACTGTCTGAAGAATGCCGACATCCGCACCATTCGCGACCTCGTGCAACGCACCGAGCGCGAGATGCTGGCAACGAAGAATTTCGGCAAAAAGTCGCTCAACGAGATCAAAGAGATCCTCAACGGCATGGGGCTCGATTTCGGCATGGAGTTTGACGAGCAAGGTAATCCGATTCCCGGCACGGGCGGCCGCGATGGCGCTGACCTGTCAGATTTCGAAGGCGATGAGGACCAGTAAGGCGGCAGTATGCGACATCTAAAGGCACACCGAAAACTCGGTCGCACCAGCGAGCATCGGCAGTCGATGCTGCGCAACCTTGCGACTTCACTGATCAACTCGCGCGAAGAGCGCATCGTCACCACGTTGCCGAAGGCGAAAGAGCTGCGGCCGTTCGTCGAACGCGCCATCACGCTCTCGCGCCGCGCGCGCACTTTTTCGGACGAAGGCTCGGACGCCCGCGCGTTGCACCTGCGACGCCAGGCGGCCGGCTTCTTCCACGCCGGAAACATGACGATGGCGCCGGCCACCGGTAAGCGCGGCCAGTTGCGGCCCGAGCGCACCGCCGGCGTGGCGGCATTGAAGCGTCTCTTCAACGAACTTGGTGAGCGTTACAAAGACCGGCCCGGCGGTTACACGCGCATTCTGAAACTTGGCCACCGCGACGGAGACGATGCGGAGCTCGCCATCATCGAGCTGGTCGACAACCCGCGCGAAGTCGAAGCGATCGAAGCCGCGAAGAAGCGCGCGAAGGCCACGACGGCGAAGAGGAAGGGATCGAAGAAAGCAGCCAAAACCGAACCCGCGGAGACAACCGAGGAAACCGACCAGTCGGAGTAGGCCGTCAGGCTGAGAACACATGGCTGCACGCAAAGAACAGAGCGAGCCGGCAGCAAAAGCTTCCGTCAACATGGAGGAGCTGCGGGAACTGATCACGCTCCTTCGTGAAAACGGATTGGCCGAGCTCGAGCTCGAACGCGAGGACTTTCGCGTTCGCCTGCGCCGCGAAGGCGCCAACTCGCAACCGGTCCATTACGCAGATCCCGCGCCTGTTGCTATCGCACCGGCCGCGGCGCCCGCGCCGGCGGCGCACAACAACCCGGCTGCTGCTCCTGCACCGGCGCACCCGGGCGCGCACGCGACGACCGAGGCTTCGCACGATCAGGATCTGCACATCATCCCTTCTCCCATAGTTGGCACGTTTTATCGATCACCGTCACCCACTGCCGACGCGTTCGTGAAGATCGGCAGTAACGTCGAAGCGGATACCGTCGTTTGCATCATCGAGGCAATGAAGCTCATGAACGAGATTCAAGCGGAGATTGCAGGTGAGGTGGTGAAGATTTACGTCGAGAACGGGCAGCCGGTCGAGTACGGGCAGCCGCTTTTCGGAATTCGCAGTTAAAGCCGCAAAAAGGCACAAAAGGGCACAAAAATTCACTTTGTGGTTTTTGTGCTTTTTTGTGGCCCCTGTTTGTGGCGGAGGTTCTGATGGCCTTCAACATGCGCAAGTTCAAAAAGATCCTGATCGCCAACCGCGGCGAGATCGCTTGCCGCATCATTTGGACGTGCAAGGAGATGGGCATCAAGACGGTTGCCGTCCACAGCGACGTCGATCGTGATTCGTTGCACGTGCGTTTCGCCGACGAAGCCGCCTGCATTGGACCAGCGCCGTCCGCGAAGAGCTATCTCAACATTCCCGCGATCATCAGCACCGCCGAGATCTTCAACGTCGACGCGATCCATCCCGGTTACGGCTTCCTCGCGGAGTCGGCCTACTTCGCTCAGATTTGCGAAGACTGCAACATCAAGTTCATTGGACCACGCGCTAATGTCATCCGCCTGATGGGCGACAAGATCGAAGCGCGCCGCACCATGAAAGCCGCCGGCTTGCCGGTGGTGCCGGGCAGTGAAGGCGCCATCTCTTCCGAAGAAGAAGCGCGAAAGATCGCTCGCGAGATCGGGTATCCGTTGATCGTCAAAGCTTCAGCCGGCGGCGGCGGTCGCGGCATGCGCATCGTCCGTTCCGAACAGGAGCTCGCGAAAGCGCTCGACACCGCCTCAACCGAAGCCGCGGCGGCGTTCAATGACGGCAGCGTTTACATCGAGCGCTACATCGAGCAGCCGCGACACATCGAGATCCAGGTTCTTGCTGATGAGTTTGGCGAGTGCATTCACCTCGGCGAGCGCGAGTGCTCGATCCAGCGGCGCCATCAGAAGTTGATGGAAGAAGCGCCCTCGACGGTATTGACGCCGGAGTTGCGCAAAACCATGGGTGAGGCTGCCGTCGCCGCGTGTAAAAAGCTCGGTTACTCGAGCGCGGGCACGGTCGAGTTCCTGCTCGACATTCACGGCAACTACTACTTCATGGAGATGAACACGCGCATCCAGGTCGAGCATCCGGTGACGGAAATGGTGACGCTGGCGGACATAGTTCGCAACCAGATCCGGATCGCCGAAGGCGAGCACCTCGGCTATGCGCAGGACGATCTGCTGATCGTCGGCCACGCGATCGAGTGCCGCATCAACGCCGAGAACCCGGAAACGTTTGCGCCCTCGCCGGGCACGATCACCGCGTTCAATCTGCCGGGCGGGCCGGGCGTCCGCGTCGACACGTTCGTCTATTCGGGTTACCAGGTCTCGCCTTTTTACGATTCGTTGATCGCGAAGGTGATCGTCCACGCGCGCACGCGCGATCTCGCCATCGCGCGGATGAAGCGGGCGCTGGACGTGATGGTCGTGGAAGGCATCAAGACGACGATTCCGCTGCACCGGAAGATCATGGACGACCCGCGGTTCCGCAGGGGCGAGATCGGCACGGACTTCATGGAGTATTTCCTGGCGCGGAACGGCAAAGTCGGCGCGCAGCGGGCGTAAATCCCGTTTTTCGGTGTCCGGCGGTTGCCGTTTTTCCTAGCGTTCCCTATAATATCCGACTTTTCTATGGCGACTTGGGTCGTCTGAGAGGTAAACGATAATGTCACATGCGATTATCAAAGCCGGCGGCAAACAGTTCCTGGTCGAAGAGGGCCAGACGATTCGCGTTCCGTCGCTGGGGGCTGAGGCCGGCAGCTCGATCGAGCTCGAAACCCTGTTGACGACCGGCGACAATCCCGCCAAAGCCACCGTCGTCGGCCATGGCAAAGACCAGAAGGTCGTCGTGTTCAAGAAGAAGCGGCGCAAGCAGTACAAGCGCACGCGCGGACACCGCCAGGGCTACACGACTTTGAAGATTGATTCACTTGGGTAAGAGGTCAAATCGTTATTTATCGTTTGTCATTTTCCATTTGTCATTTTTCATTTAAGTCAACCGCGAGCGCCAAATGAAAAATGAAAAATGGAAAATGACAAATGGAAAATGAACCGGGAGTCGAGTAATGGCACATAAGAAGGGCGTTGGCTCATCGAGAAACGGGCGCGACTCGCAGTCGCAGCGGTTAGGACTGAAGAAATTCGGCGGCGAGCAGGTGCTCGGCGGCAACATCATCGCGCGGCAGCGCGGCACCAGGTGGAAGCCCGGCAACAACGTCGGGCGAGGGAAAGACGACACGCTTTTCGCGTTAATTGACGGCGTCGTGAAGTTTGAGGACAAAGGGCGCGCCGGCAAGTTCATCAGCGTCTACCCCCTGGAGCAAACGGCTGCTTAGAAAAGATCCTTTGCCAGTTCGCGACGCCTGAGCAGCACACGATGCGTGGCCAGGCGTCGTTTTCAGTTTTTAGATGTTTATTGATCGCGCCAAGATCCATGTGCAAGGGGGTGACGGAGGTAACGGCGTCACTGCTTTCCGGCGCGAAAAGTTTGTCCCGCGTGGCGGGCCGTCCGGTGGCGACGGCGGGCGCGGCGGCGACGTCGTCCTCGTGGCCGACAGTTCGCTCAACACGCTGCTGCATCTCCGTTACAACCCGCGCCACGTCGCCGATCGCGGGCTGCACGGCGAAGGCTCGAATCGTTCGGGCCGCGAGGGACAGGACCTGATCGTTCGTGTTCCCGTAGGGACCCAGATCTTTGACGCAGACACCGGCGACCTGTTGCACGACCTGAGCTACGACGGCGCTCGCTGGCTCGCCGCCCGCGGCGGTCGCGGCGGTTTCGGCAACGCGCACTTCACGAGCTCGACCAATCGCGCGCCGCGTTATCACCAGTCGGGCAGCAAAGGCGAAGAGCGCGAGTTGCAACTCGAGTTGAAACTGCTGGCGGACGTAGGTCTCGTGGGGTTTCCCAACGCCGGCAAGTCGACTTTCATCTCGACCGTCTCCGCCGCGCGCCCGAAGATCGCCGACTATCCGTTCACGACTTTGGAGCCGCACCTCGGCGTCGTCGATCTCGGCGACTTTCGCACGTTCGTGATCGCCGACATTCCGGGCCTGATTGAAGGCGCGCACGCCGGTGCGGGATTGGGCGATCGCTTCCTGCGGCACATCGAGCGCACGAAGCTGCTGCTGCATCTCGTCGACGTTTCGTCGTTGCCGCAACAGGAACCGGTCGTCGCTTACGAAACTGTCAATCGCGAGCTCGCGTCGTACAGCGATGATCTCGCGACGAGACCACAGTTCGTAGTCGCGACCAAGATCGATGCGCTTGACGATCCCGAGCGGCTCGCATCGCTGCGAGGGCGCGCGGAGCAGGATGGAAAGCGGTTCTTTGCGATCTCGTCGGCGACGAACGAAGGCGTTCGCGATCTGATCCATGCGGTATCTGCGAAGCTGGACGAGTTGAGCCGCGCAGGCGAGCGCAACGAGACGGTGGAGCTGGCCCTTCTGGACGACAGGTAAGCGATGGAAGCGCGGCAGCGGATCGCCTTGTATGGCGGAACATTCGATCCGATCCATTTGGGCCACCTCGAGATCGCGCGCCGGGTTTTAGAGCTGTTTGAGATTGAGAAAGTGCTGTTTGTTCCGGCCCAGCTCGCGCCGCACAAGATCGGGCGGCCTGTAACCGGACCGATACATCGCTATGCGATGCTGGCGCTGGCGACGCAGAACGATCCGCGATTGTCGATCTCGACGTTCGAGCTCGACGCTCCGAATCGACGTTACACGGTCGACACGATCGAACATTTTCAACGCGTGTTCGGCGAATCGACCGAGCTCTTTTTCATCATGGGCGCCGACTCGTGGTCGGAGATCACAACCTGGCGGGAATGGGAACGACTGTTGACGATGGTCAATCACATCGTCGTTACCCGGCCGGGGCACCACGTTGACGAGACGTTGCCGGCGCCAAACGCGCGCGTAGTCTTCACGGATGCCGTGATGAAAGATATTTCCGCGACGAACATTCGTCGCCTGACGAGCGAGGGGCGTTTAGAGGAGTTGGCGCAACTGGTCCCGGCGCCGGTGGCTGAATACATAAAGAAGTACGAGCTTTATCGAGAGACGAATGAAACCAAACTCAACCGTTAAGGAACAATCATTAAACCCGCAACCTTCCGTGCGGTCCAAGCCTCAACCGGAGACGTGTGAAACGGTCCTCGACGAGCGCGTCTGCGCGGCGCTCCACGCAGCCGCCGAGAAGAAAGCGATCGATCCGGTGGTCCTTGACCTGCGCGAGATCGCCAGCTTCACGGACAATTTCGTGATCGTCAGCGGCGCGAACGAACGGCAAGTGCAGGCGATTTCCGACGAGATCTACGAGCAACTGAAGAAAGCCGGCGAGACTGCGGCGCGCGTCGAAGGCTACAAGACGGCCGAGTGGATCCTGCTCGACTACGGCGACTTCGTTGTCCATGTCTTCGAGCAGAAGGCGCGGAAGTTTTATGACCTCGAACGCTTGTGGCGCGAGTCGAAGCGCGTCGAGTTGCCGGCGGAGTTTCTCGACGACGCCGGGAGATCTTTGAGAACCGAATCGTGATCGAACTGTTCGCGCGCTCGCCCGGAATGCGCGAGGCAGTCAGTCTCGCGGAACGAGTGAGCCGCACCGATTCGAACGTTTTGATCACCGGAGAATCGGGCAGTGGAAAGGACGTCGTCGCTTCGTTCATTCATGCGAAGTCGGCTCGCGCGGCGCGTCCGCTGGTGAAGATCGATTGCGCAACGTTGCCGGGCGCGCTCCTCGAAGCGGAGTTGTTTGGCTACGAGCGCGGCGCGTTCACGGGAGCGAATGAAGCAAAGCCCGGACGTTTCGAGGCCGCAGACAAGGGAACGATCGTCCTCGACGAGATCGCGCATCTCTCGACCGACGCGCAGGCGAAGTTGTTGCGAGTCATCGAGGAGCGCGAGTTCGAACGGCTTGGCGGCCGCCGCACGATCAAGCTCGACGCGCGATTGATTGCTTTAACTAACGTCGATCTCGACAGCGCGGTCAGACTTCGTCGCTTTCGCGAGGATCTCTTCTACCGCCTGAACGTGATTCATATCGAAGTGCCGCCTTTGCGCGAACGCAAAGAAGATCTTTCCAGGCTGATTCAGCACTTCATTAAGCAGTACGCGGCGAAGCACGGCCGCAAGGTCGAGCGCGTGTCGCCGGCAGCGTTGAAGTTACTTCAGGCGTACGAATATCCGGGGAACGCGCGCGAACTCGCGAACATCATCGAGCGCGCGGTGATCGTCGCGAACAGAAAGTTGATTGAAGAAAGCGATCTGCCTTCGGGAGTGAGCGCCGCCGTGAGCGCGCGCCGGCAGAAGGAGCAACCGTTGAGCCTGGCGCAACTGGAAGCCGCCTACATCTCGCAGATGCTGGCAGCGACCAAAGGCAACAAGACCGAGTGCGCGCGTATTCTCGGCATCAGCCGCAAGAACCTCTACGAGAAGATTGCGCGATACGAGCTGCTTTAATGCGCTTCCGGATCATTTGGACAGGAAAGACTCGAGATGCCAGGTTGCGCGCGCTGATCGACGATTACGCCGAACGTCTGTCGCATTTTGTTCGTTGTGAAGTGACTGAACTGCGGGAACTTGGCCGCGTTGACAGGTCGGGCATCGATAAGGACTCCAAACGCATCTCAGACGCTCTTCGTCCTGGCGCGGTAACGGTGCTGCTGGATCCGGAAGGCTCGGAATGGACGTCCCAAAAACTCGCCGAGCAGGTGAGGAGTTGGGAAGGCAACGGTATCAAGGAAGTCGCGTTTGTTGTGGGGGGGCCACATGGCGTGACTCGCGAGCTGGTCGAACGCGCAGACAAGCGTTGGTCGCTTTCAAGACTGACGTTGACGCACGAGATGGCGCGCGTGCTGTTGTTGGAGCAGTTGTACAGGGCTTACACGATCATCCACGGTTTGCCGTATCAGAAGTAGTTCCCGCGCGAGAGCGGACATTATCAAGTAGGGTTTGGAGGACTAAAACTATATATGGATAAGAGGCGCACGAAAGTTTTCCGCGACAAGTTACTGGGACGCCGCGAAGGCCTGGTCGGCCAGGTTCAGGCGGCTGAGCTTTACAGTCGGGAACGCGATGCCGAGGCCACGCAGGATCCGGCCGACATGGCGGCGAATGCGTATACAAAAGAGTTGCTGGTGTCCATGTCTGACAACGATCGCCAGTTGCTCAATCTGATCGATGAAGCGCTCGAGCGGATTGAAACGTCCGGTTATGGCAAGTGCGTTCATTGCGGCGAGGCATTGCCGGAGAAGCGCCTTGATGCAGTGCCGTGGGCACGCCACTGCGTTCGCTGCCAGGACTTGCAAGAGCGCGGCTTGCTTGGCGAAGACGACGATTAAGGCGTCGTGAAACGCGCTTTTTAGCTGATATGACAACACGGCCTCCTCGAATCATTTCGGGGAGGCCGTTCTGGTTCTCAGGTATGTTCCTCACCGACGCCTTGCTCTCCGTTTTATATCCGCAACGTTGCCGAATCTGTGGCGGCAGTGTCGAGCGACATCGCTTTGGTGTTGCTTGTGAGGTCTGCTGGAACGCACAGGTTTTGACTGAAGAAGGTGCGATTGGATGGTACGAAGGGGCGTTGCGGGAAACCATCCTGTTGTTGAAGCGAGAGCCGTTTCTACCCCGCCATCTCCGTGATTTGATGAAGGAGCGGGCAAACTCGATGGAATCCATTACGAGAGTGGTTCCCGTGCCTCTGCACGAGGAGAGGTTACGGTCGCGAGGTTTTAATCAGGCTGGTGTGATCGGCCGCGAAGTATCGAAGGCGCTCGGGGTTCCGCTGGACGAAGTCAGCCTGATTCGCGTCTCCTCGCCCCGGAAGTACAGGGCCGGACTCGATGCCCGGGGACGCCGCGAAAGCGTCGAGGGCGCATTTACGGTGCGTTATCCGCGGCTGATTGCGGGTGAGGAGATCCTGTTGGTTGATGATGTCTTTACCACCGGCGCGACGGTCGGTGCGTGTGAGGAGGCGCTCCTGGAAGCGGGCGCCAAATCCGTATTGATTTTGACCCTGGCACGAGCGAGACACTCGTAGTAAACTTTGACACTCTCTTCCACGCTCGCGTAATATCAGCCCTAATATGAACGGACGGGTTTTAGTCCTGAATACCTCTTTCGAGCCCATCAACGTGTGCACCGAGAGGCGTGCCGTGGTGATGATCTTTAAGGGGGTAGCCCGGGTGGAAGAGCACAATGGCCACATGCTTCACTCGCAAAGACTCGCCATCCACGCGCCGTCTGTGATTCGCCTGACCGAGTATATTCACATTCCGTTTGAGCGCCGGTCGCTGTCGCGCAAGAACATCCTGCTGCGCGACCATTCGACGTGCCAGTACTGCGGCAGGCAGTACCCGCCTTCGGAGTTGACCCTCGATCACGTCCAGCCGCGCTCGCGCGGAGGGGAGTCGGCGTGGGATAATCTGGTCGCCTGTTGCAAACGCTGCAATCATAAGAAGGGCAACCGGACTCCGGAGGAGTCGGGCATGCACCTGCTGCGGCGGCCGCGCGGGTTCTCGCTGCACGTCAACCGGCAAATCATGCGATACCTCGGCAGGGCGGACGAGACCTGGCGCAAGTACCTGTTCTACGAATCGGATACCCGAGAATAACCGGCGCCCGCGGGGGGCGCACCCACTTAGAAAGAGGACGTTATGAGTGAAACAATGCTGGCGATCGCGGGGCTCGGTCCCACGGAAATGGTGGTGATCGTGCTGGTAATTTTCCTTCTCTTTGGCGCCACCCGGCTACCGCAGTTGGCGAAGGCGTTGGGCCAAAGCAAGCGCGCGTTCAAGGAAGGCCTTGACGAAGCGGAGCGCGAGCCGGTCCACAAAGAAATCAAAGAGTAGTTTGAGATTTGAGATCTGAGATTTCAGATCTCAAATGTCTTTTGTCCAACAAGTAAAGTTGCTTTCACCGAAAGCGCGAACTCCGCCTCATGCCTTTCTTCGTTAATTAATCGAGAGATTTCACCGAATAGATCTGCTCTCATACTCTCAGGCAAGTGCGCGAGCCACGCGGGCATCAGAAACTCAGACACCAGCGGCGAATTCAAGAACTGCTCTCCGGATTCATAATCAAACTCTTCGATACGTGTCCATGTTGCCACGTCTCGGAGTCCCTCGTCGTCCGCCATCTGCTCCACGTCTGTAACCGTGGGCAACGCGTTGATCAACTGCTCGACGTCTGACTCCCGCTCCGTCAGACCGGTGTTGTGCAAAGCTTCCCAGTAGATCGAAAAGAACTCCCCAAAGCTGGAGGCTGTCGGCAGTGCTAGCGCGATCGTCGCCCCCGGAGCGGCGACGCGGACCATCTCCGCGAACATCTTGCGCACGCGTCGAGTCGGGATTAATGACGCGTTGCCGACTACCAGATCGAATTGATTATCGGGAAGCGCGAGGGAGTCGAGCCGCGTTTGGCTGAACTGCGCCTGCTCGTTGGTGGCGGTCGCTTTTGCCTGCGCGAGCTCCAGGCATTCCGGATTTTCATCGATGCACAGAAACTCGACCCTCTTTCCCGCTCGCTCTTGCAGTGCAATGGCGTGACTGCCGGTTCCCGACGCTGCGTACAGCGCCTTGCCTTCTTCGGGCAGTTTCAGGTGCTCGTCTATCAGTTCGGCGAAACGTTCGCCCCAATCGGGCGCGATGAATAAGTCCTGGAGAAAAGCGAGTTCCTTGTCTGTTTTGTTACTCGTCGTGCTCATCTGTCTCAAAATATTTCCTGCCGCTTAATTGAGGGGGCAAACAATCCATCTCTTCCTTTGCGTCGGGATCGCTGTGGACGTAGCGATAATCTTTGCCGTAACCGATGTGTTTCATCAGCGGCGTCACTGCGTTACGCAAGTGCAGCGGGACTGGTTCGCGAGACGTTTCCGCCGCGTCACTGGCCGCGGCGAAGTACGCGGTCTTGATCGCGTTGGACTTCGGCGCCTTCGCGAGATAGATCACCGCCTGCGACAGCGGGAACAGTCCTTCAGGCAAGCCGATCAGTTGCACGATGTCGGCGGCGGCCGCGGCCTGGACCATCGCCTGCGGGTCTGCGAGCCCGATGTCCTCCGACGCGAGGATGCACAGACGGCGAGCGATGTAGATCGGATCGGCGCCGCCTTCGATCATTCTCGCGAGCCAGTAGAGCCCGGCGTCGACGTCTGAATTGCGCAATGACTTGATGAGAGCGGAAACCATGTTGTAGTGCTCTTCGCCGCCTTTGTCGTACGCGTAGTGCGCGCGACCGAGCGCTTCTTTAACTGTCTGCTCGTTGACGGAGCGGACGCCTTGCGCGTCGGATGTCGTGGATTCAACGGAAGCGTCGAGCGCTGTGAGCGCGACGCGAGCATCGCCGCCGGCCGAGTGTGCGATGCGTCCGATCAAGTCGTCCGAGATCGACGGATGGAAACGCGCAAGTCCGCGCTCTTCGTCTTCCAGTGCGCGGCGCAGCACGATCTTGATCTCATCGTCGGAGAGTTGATTCAACACCAGCACGCGGCAACGCGACAACAATGCGCCGGTCACTTCGAACGAAGGGTTTTCGGTGGTCGCGCCGATCAACGTGACGGTGCCGTTTTCGACGGCGTGGAGCAGTGCGTCCTGTTGCGTTTTGTTGAAGCGATGGATCTCGTCGATGAAGAGTACGGTTCGCTTGCCGTAGCGTTGTTCAGTCTTCGCTTCCTGAATCGCCTCCCGCAGATCCTTCACGCCGGAGAAGACCGCGGACAAGGCGATGAAGCGCAGGCCGCTGTTTTCGGCGAGCAACCGGGCGAGCGTCGTTTTGCCTGTTCCGGGCGCGCCCCAGAGAATCAACGACGGCAACGCGCCGCCGCTGTCGACGAGCCTGCGGAGGATGCGTCCCTCGCCGACGAGGTGCTCCTGTCCGACGAATTCCGCGAGCGAGCGCGGGCGCATACGCTCCGCGAGCGGCGCGCCCTCGAGAGGCGGCGGCTCCGGTGCGTCGTTGCTGAACAGGCTTCTGGAATTCCAGCGGTCCATGGCGCAAAAAGTAGTATAATTATCGCCGAAAAGGATTAAACACGCGACCAGCCGGATTGAGAAAGACTCAAGCGACGCCCGAGCGCGATCGCCATATTTATGGGATAAACATGCAGAATCTTCATTGGAACGCGATCGCCGCAATGTGCGTATAGTTGGCGTGCGTGAGAGCCCCGAAACGAGGGAGCGATTGGAGAGCAAACAATGAAAGAAGCAAAAGACGTGTTACGGATTGTGGGAATGATACTCCTCGGAGTTTTTGTTTTCGCGGTAGGCGTGCCACTGGTGTTGAAGGTGGCGGGAATCACATTAGGCATCATCTCGGTCCTGATCGGACTAGCGGTACTCTTAATCAAAGTGGCGGTCGTCCTGGCAATAGGTTACTTGATCCTCGTCGGCATCCGTGCCCTGCTGCGTTAATGGCTGACCACCGATTACACATTGAACCGAAAATGGACTACATCACCCTCCCGCATGATGTAATCCTTTCCTTCCAGACGTAACAATCCTTTATCACGAGCGGCGGGATACGAACCCGCCGCAATCAAGTCGTCATAACTGATCACTTCCGCGCGGATGAAGCCGCGTTCGATGTCGGTGTGAATAACGCCCGCGGCCGTCTGCGCGCGCGTTCCCTGCGGGATGGTCCAGGCGCGGACCTCTTTTTCGCCCGCCGTCAGGAACGACATCAAGCCGAGCAGGTGGTAAGCGCTCTTGATCAGTTGGTCCACACCGCTCGTCGAGACTTTGAGACTTCGGAGATAGTCGAGCCGTTCCTCGGGTGGAAGCGCAACCAGCTCCGCTTCGAGTTGCGCGCAGATGACGACACACTCAGCCGCCTCGCGCTCCGCGACGTCGCGCACCGCGGCAACCAACTTGTTTCCGTCCTGATCTGCGAGCGTCGCCTCGTCGACGTTCGCGGCGTAGATCGTCGGTTTCGTCGTCAACAGAAAGAAGTTGCGTGCGACGGCGCGTTCGTCGTCGGTCAGCGAGACGGTCCGCGCGGAGCGTCCCTGCTCGAGCGCGGGTTGAAGCTTGTCGAGCACGTCCAACTCGGCGCGCGCAACCTTATCTCCGCCCTTCAGGTTCTTCTGCGCCTTCTCGCGCCGCCGTTCGACCGTGCCGAGATCGGCAAGTGCGAGCTCGATCTGGATCGTTTCGATATCGCGTACCGGATCGACACTTCCTTCAACGTGAATCACGCTGTCGTCTTCGAAACAGCGAACGACCTGGACCACTGTGTCAGTCTCGCGAATGTTCGCGAGAAACTGGTTCCCAAGCCCTTCCCCTTTTGACGCACCGCGCACCAGTCCCGCGATGTCGAGAAACTCGACGGTCGCCGGCACGATGACCTGCGTTTTGACGAGACGCGCCAGCGGTTCCAACCGCTCATCGGGAACGGATACGACGCCGACGTTCGGCTCGATCGTCGCGAACGGATAGTTCGCGGCGAGCGCTGACGCTTGCGCCGTGAGTGCATTGAAAAGGGTTGACTTGCCCACGTTCGGCAAGCCGACGATGCCTGCTCTTAACATTATTTGCCTCGCCCGAAAGCTAACCTATCTTGCCGCGGATGTCGATCCCGGTATAATTCCCACTCCGGAATGGCTACCTCCTTAGCACTCGTCCTGTTGGTCACGCTTAGCGGCGCCATCGTCACCTATCTCTATGATGAAAACGCGTCATTGAGCGCGCGGTTGTGTGCGGGCGTGTGCCTGGGGCTCACAGCGCTCAGTCTCGTCGGTTTTATAGTCGCGTCGCTGGTCGGATTGACGGGCCCGGCGATTCTCATCAGCACGGCGATCTGTTGCAGTCCGCTCGCACTCCTGACCGACTCCGCGACGTGGCGACGCGTTCAGCAGGATCTCGGAACTGCCTCGGCGTGGACACGGCGGGTGTTCTCCCGACCGGACGCGTGGTCGATCGTTTACTTCATTTTCTATCTCGGCATTATCGTCGTCCTCTGGAAAGTATTTGAGCGCGCCGTGATCGAAGACTCGCACGGCATCAGCACCGGACTGCTGAACAACTTCGGCGACCTTCCGTTTCACATCAGCGTCATCACGAGCTTCGCCTTCGGCAACAACTTTCCGCCGGAAGATCCGACCTACGCCGGAGTCAGGTTCACCTATCCGTTTCTGTCGGACTTCGCTTCCGCCATCTTCGTGCGCTGCGGCGCGAACTTGCAGCAGTCGATGTTTGTGGTGAGCTTCACGCTGGCGCTGGCGTTCGTCGGTCTGGTCCATCGTTGGGCGTTGGTGATGTTGCGCGACCGCCTGGCCGCGATCCTGACGCCGTTGATCGTGCTGTTGAATGGCGGTTTCGGATGGACACTACTGTTCAAGCAAGCAGGCACGGACGAGGGTGGACTGTTCGGAGTGTTGATGAACCTGCCGCCGTCGTTCACGGTAATTCCGGAGACGACCTGGCGCTGGGGGAACGCGATCTCGGCGTTGCTCGTGCCGCAGCGCGGCTTTCTGATGGGCTTGCCGCTGGCGGTGATCGTGTTTACGCAGTGGTGGCTGGCAACTCAGAAGGAGGCCGAGCCCGTTCCGGAAACACGCTCCGGCAAAACAAAGCAGCCAAAGCAGCGCAAAGCTCCACCGCCTCCGGAACCCGCGTCGCGTTTTCCGCTGCGGACTCGCCGCATGATCGCCGCGGGCGTCGCGGCGGGGTTGTTGCCGCTGGTTCACGCGCACAGTTTCATAGTGGTGATGGGCATGGGCGCGTGTCTCGCGTTGCTATTCGTTCGCTGGCGCGAATGGTTTGTGTTCTTCGCCGTCGCTTCGGCGATTGCGATTCCACAACTTCTGTGGTCCACGATGCACAGCGCCGTTAACGCGAGCACGTTTTTCGCGTGGGAGCTCGGTTGGGACCACGGCGTAGAGAACCCGATCGTTTTCTGGTTGAAGAACACCGGCGTTTTCATTCCCCTGATCTTCGCGGCCATATTGATAAAGTTCGACGGTTACATTGTTGGGAAGCGACTGCTATTGTTCTACCTGCCGTTCACGCTGTGCTTCATTATTCCCAACTTCGTTAAGCTGGCGCCGTGGATCTGGGACAACATCAAGGTCCTTTATTATTGGTGGCTTGCTTCCGCGCCGCTGGTCGCGTTACTGCTCGCCAAGCTCTGGCAGCAGGGACCGATTCGACGCGCGATCGCAACGCTGCTCTTTGTCTGCGTCACGTTGGCGGGAGCGCTGGACGTCGCAGGCATCACGCTTCGATCGGTGAGGTATGAAGTGTTCGACGCGATCGGCGTCAGCTTTGCCGAGCGCGTTAAGGAGCGAACGGATCCGCGGTCGCTGATCATTCACGCGCCGGTCCACAACACGCCGGTTTTTCTTACCGGCCGGCGTTCGCTCATGGGTTATCCGGGACACATCTGGACGCACGGGCTGGAGTTCGTTCGACGCGAGGGCGAGATCAAGCGGATCTATCTTGGCGCACCCGACGCGCAGCAGTTACTAAACAACTACGGCGTCGATTATGCTGTGATTGGGCCACTGGAACGAATCGTCACGCCGCCCAACGAACAATTCTTTTCCCGGTTTGAGAAGGTAGAACAACTCGGTGAGTACACCCTCTACAAAATCAAGCGGCAGTAAAAAGAAGAAACCTGCGGTTGAGCAGAAAGCGGTCCCGGCGGGCGCGCCGGAGCTGCCGGCACGCATTTGGTGGATAGGCGTGCTCGTCATTCTCGTCGTCGCGGCGGCCCTTCGCTTTTACGATCTCAACCTCGTTCCGCTGCATCATGACGAAGGCGTCAATGGCAACTTCCTCGTTCGGCTCGTGCGCGAGGGCGAGTATCGCTATGACCCGCAGAACTATCACGGTCCAACGCTTTACTACTTCGCGGCGGTGATTCCGTGGATCACGCGCCTGTTGTTCGGCACTGCCGCGCGCGACAACTACGGAATGACGACCTTCACGATCCGTCTCATTCCTGTCTTGTTCGGGCTCGGAACGATCGGACTCATCTTCTGTTTGCGACGGCGACTCGGCAGTGTCGGAACGCTGGCCGCCGGTTTGCTGTTGGCGATCTCGCCGGGCGCCGTTTACCTGTCGCGTTACTTCATTCACGAATCACAGTTTGTTTTCTTCACGCTCGGGATCGTCGTCGCTGGTCTTCGTTTTTACGACACTCGCAATCCGCTTTATCTGGGACTGGCGAGCGCGTCGGCGGCGCTGCTGTTTGCGACGAAAGAGACGGCGATGATCTCGGCTGGAGTATTGGTGATCGCCTTCGGCGTCACACATATTTACCGGTGGCTCTATCGAGCGGTTTTTCTGCCGCGGCGGTCGGGCAAGGGACGCAGGTACGTTCCTGAGCAGAGCGCGTTCGCCGTCTTTCTCAAGGATCTGGGGGGCTGGATCCCGCTCGTGATTTGCGTTGTGATTGGGCTCGTCATTTTCGTTCTCATTAACATCATCTTCTATTCGTCATTCTTCACCAACGCGCAGGGCATTTCGGACTCGCTCAAGACCTTCGAAGTCTGGAGCAAGACGAGCCAGACGGCGCACGTCTATCCGGCGTACAGGTACATCGAGTGGTTGTTGAGTCAGGAAGGCTCGCTGCTGTTTCTCGGGCTGATCGGCGCGGCGACGGCCGTTTTGAAACCGAAAAATTCGTTCGCGCTGTTCTCGGCGTTGTGGGCGTTTGGACTGATCGCGGCGTATTCGTTGATTCCTTACAAGACGCCGTGGCTGATGTTGAACTTCCTCGTCCCACTGGCGTTGATCGCCGGTTACCTGGCCCAGTTTATCTACGAGATGGATCGCGGACATGTGCGAGTCGTAGCGGCGATATGGTTGCTCCCCGTCTGCCTCAGCGCGTACCAGATGATCGACCTCAACTTCATCAACTACGACAACGACAAGCCGTACTACGTCTACGTCTACGCGCACACCACTCGCGGCATGCTCGACCTGGTCAAGGAGATCGATCAGATCGCGGCGAAAGAGGACGGCCCAAAAACCGGAATATCGATCCTGAGCCCGGACTACTGGCCGTTGCCGTGGTACCTGCGCAACTACAGCCGCGTCGGATACTACGGTCGCACGGCCGCGACGAGCGAGCCGCTCATCATCGCCAACGAGAAACAGAAAGCGGAGATCGATACGAACTATGGCGCCGTCTATCAGCAGGTCCGTTCCAGCGCTCCTGACGGCAGCTTTGAACTGCGTCCCGGCGTCCGGCTGCTTCTCTATCAGCACCGTTGAATCTTAAGCATCAGTACTAACTTTGCTGCTCACTTCACTAACCGGTGTCTACCTTAAGTAGTGGTTGACATTCTAAGCGGCTCCAACTTATAGTGGCTCACCCGTCGAACGCTCTCCTGGCCTCGCTCTCGAGGTTGTGGAGCTGGCCCGAAACAGAGCTGTTTAGAGCTAATGTTCAAACTGCAACGCCTGGAAATCACCGGGTTCAAATCCTTCGCCGATTACACCGAAATAATCTTCACAGGGGACGGAATCACCGCCATCGTTGGACCTAATGGCTGCGGCAAGAGCAACGTCGCTGACGCCATTGCCTGGGTCCTCGGCGAGCAGCGCGTTAAGCACTTGCGCGGCGGTGAGATGAAAGACGTCATCTTTCAGGGCGCACGCAATCGTCCTCCCAGTGGCATGGCGGAAGTCGTCATGCACCTGATCCGTGACGAGGTCGACACGCCCGAGCCCGACATCGAAGACATCGATTCGACGTTGGAGAAGATCGACGACCAACTCGTGAGCGTCGAAGTCGCTCCGGAAGAAACAGCTCCAAACACGGATGCGACGGATGCCACCGATGAAACGGATGCGGCTCCAATCAGTGGTTCAAAGAAGCGTCATTGGCGCCGCCGAAATCTCGCGCTCGACTTCGCGCCCGGCGAAGCTGTTTCCGTAACTCGCCGGCTCTATCGCTCGGGCGAGAGTGAATATCTTCTCAACGACAAGATCTGCCGTCTGCGCGACATTCAGGATCTCTTCTCAGGCACCGGCCTCGCCGGTGGTCACTACGCCATCATCGAGCAGGGACGCATCGGCCAGATCCTTTCGGCCAAGCCCATGGACCGCCGCACGATCATCGAAGAGGCCGCGGGCATCACGAAGTTTCGCGTGCGGCAACGAGCCACCGAGGCGCGGCTCGACAACGCCCGCGCCAACCTCTCCCGCATCTCCGATATCGTTGCCGAGATCGATCGCCAGGTGAACAGTCTGCGCCGCCAGGCCGCGAAAGCGCGCCGCTACGGCGTGCTGCGCGAAGAGCTGCGGGAACTGCTGCGAAACGTTTACGTCGCCGAAGATCGCAAGCTCGCGACCGTGCTCGAAGAGACGAACGCGAGGCTGACGGAAGTCACCGAGCTCGAGCTCGCCATCGCCGGCGACCTGACGCAACGCGAGGAAGCAGCACGAGCCGCGACCCACGAAGCACGAAACCTGGAAGACGAGCTGTCGAACGTGCGCGCAGCCGCCGCCGAAGCCGTCCTGCAACGTGATCGACAGGCGCGCGAGTGCGTCTATCAGCAGGAGCAGTTGAGCGACATCGAGAAGCGGCGAGGCGAAGTCACTGCCGAGATCGAAGCGCTGGCCGCGCGGTTGGTCCTGATCGAGACTGAATGCCTGCGTCTGCAACAGGAAGACGCGCGTCTTCGCGAGGAAGCGGACCGCAGCGCGTCCGAGTTGCGCCTCGCCGAGGAGTCGTACTCGGAAAAACTCGCGCGCGCGACGGCAGCGGAAGCCGACATCGAGAACGCTCGCGCCGATCTGCTTTCGCAAACGGCGATCGCCGAGCGCGTCCGCGAGATCGCGCGCCAGCTCGAAGCCACGCTCGATCGGCTATTCCAGCAAGCGGAAGGTCTGGCCCGTGAAGGCGACCGCGCCGCCAGCCAGCACGCTGAAAGTAAACTTCAGGCGGAACGCTTCTCTCGCGAGCTCAACGAGGCCCGCGAACGCGTCGCCCGTCTGCAAGCCGAGCGCGAAACCGCTGTCGACGCTGTCGTGCGCGGTCATGAAGCGGTCAGCGACACGGACGCCGAGCTCACGCGCGTGCGAGACGAGTATTCACGCGCCAGCCACCGCCTCGAGAGTCTGAAAGAACTGGACCAGCGACGCGCTTACTACTCACCCGCCGTGCAACTCGTCTTCTCGCCAACGGACGCGCCGCGCGGTTTTAACTTCATCGGCACGCTCGCCGACGCTTTGAACGTCGACGCGAAATGGGAACGAGCGGTTGAAGGCGTTTTCGGTTCGTCGTTGCAGTCCATCGTCGTGCCGACGCCTGATGACGCCGTTCGCGCTGCTCAGTGGTTGCGTGAAAACAACGGCGGACGCGCCAGCTTCCTGGTCGCCGGCTTGCACGGCGGCAGTGACGAAGCGACCTCGTTGACGACGACGCTCGCGTGCAGTCTCGAAGAGCGTCCCGCGTTGCAAAGCGGGCAGACCGAGAACTTCCGCGACGACCTGCGCATCTCCGATCTGCTGGGCGCGCCGCAGCAACTCGTGACCGTCCTCAAGCGCACGCTGCCGCAGAAGATGAACGCCCGGCTCGCGGCCAATCTCGACGACGCGATGTTGCAATCAATCGCGACCGGCGAGACGTATGTGACCCTCAACGGCGACTGGATCGCCAGCGGCCAGTTCGTCAACGCCGGCGACGCTCGCGATCTCGAAGAAGGCGCCGGACTGCTCGCGTTCAAACGCGAGCTGCGCGAGTTGGAAACCAGGGCCGAAGCGTTGGCGGGCGAAGTTGAAGCCGCCGGCGCGACGGCGAAAGAAGCGCGCGCTCGTCTCGAAGGCCTCGAAGACACAGTCGTTGTTTTGAACGAAGCTATCGGTCGCGAAGAGCGCGAGGCGATGCAGCACGAACTGACCGCCAGCGGGCTCGAACAGGAAGTCGAGCGCGCCGAGCGCCACATGCGCGTGGTCGGGCAAGACTCGCAGCGCGTCGAAGAGGAACGCGTCGAAGTTGAGAATCGTCGCGCGCGCGCGTTGGCCGAAGCGGAAGCGGCGGAAACAGCGCGCGAATCGGCGGCGGACAATGTCATTCGCGCCTCGTCACTGTTGACGGACTTGCGCCGCGAGTTGGAGATCGAGAGCGAATCGCTCGCGGGCCAACGCGCCGCCGCAGCGGCAGCCGCTGAACGACGCCGCAGCACGACCGCTGAGTTGCGCCGCATCGAAGGCGAGCTCTCCGACTTTACTTCACGCGTCCAACGTTACCGCATGGACCTTGCCGAGATGGACGGCCGCGCCGGCGAGTTGCGCGAATCGATCGCGGACCTCGAGTTCAAGGCCAGCACGGTGGAAATTGATCGCGCGCGCGAAGAGGAACAGATCGCCGATCTCTCGAACCGTTTGCAACAGGCGCGACAACAGGCTGACGAATGCTCGGCGGAATTGTCAGAGCTCAACCGCCAGGCCGCGGAAGTGCGCGATTCGCGCGCCACGTTGGAAGTGCAACGCGCGGAAGCGCAGGCGCGCCAGACGTTCGTTCACGAAAACTGCCATACGGAGCTGGGCCAATCGCTGGAAGATCTCGCTCGCGAGCTGACGCTGCCCGAAGGTTTCGACTTCGACGCCAGCCACCAGCGAGTCGAAGAGTTGCGTTCGCGTCTGGAAAGCTTTGGCGCCGTCAACATGATGGCGCTCGAAGAATTGGCCGAAGCCGAACAGCGCCTGTTGTTCCTGACGGTCCAACGACAGGACATCATCGAGGGCATCTCGGCGACCGAAGAAGCGCTGCGAGAGATCAAGCGCCGCTCGCGCGAGCGTTTCCGGCACGCGTTCGAGCAGATCAACAAGAACTTCAGCGTGCTGTTCCAGGAGTTGTTTGGCGGCGGTCGTGGCGAGATGAGCCTGATCGACGCCGACGACGTGCTCGAATCCGGTATCGACGTCGTCGCTCAACCGCCGGGCAAACGTTTGCAGAACGTGCTGCTGCTTTCCGGCGGCGAGAAAGCGATGGCGGCGCTGGCGCTCGTGCTCGGCATCTTCCACTATCGTCCCGCGCCGTTCTGCCTGCTCGACGAAGTCGACGCGCCACTTGACGAAGCGAACGTGGGACGCTTTACTGATAAGGTCGTCCAGATGGCAGCGAATACGCAGTTCATCGTAATCACGCATAACAAGCGGACGATGGAGATGGCCCGCGCTCTGTACGGCGTAACGATGGAGGAAGCAGGTGTCTCGAAGTTAGTGTCGGTGAAGTTTGAGTGAATAGACGAAAATCATTGACGCAAGGTCTCCCCGCCGCGCTGCTGATTTTGAGCGCGGCGGTTTTTACTTGGGCTCAGGATCCATCGGCGACGAAACCCAACGCGCGGCCGCATCAGACCACGGCGTCGCCGGCGCCTGCCGTCGAAACGACGAGCGAACCGGTCAAGTACACGTATGAGTTCACACAGCCGAAGTTTGTCGTCAAGCACATCGTGCTGGAACACGACGCTAGCGGCCGCGGCTCGGTTACGTTCGAGCGTCTGAACGAAGATCAGGCCATCGTCGAGAAGATCGAGCTTTCGCCCGCGGCGCTCGCTCGCATCAACGCCGCCTGGCAGGGACTTCGTTTTCTCGACTCCAATACCGATTACCAGTCAGACAAACAGTTTCCACACCTTGGCACGATGCGCATCGGCATGGAGCAGGGAACTCGCAAACGTGTCGCCGAGTTTAACTGGACGAACAATTCCAACGCTGAGACGCTGATCACAGAATATCGCCGTGCGGCCGACCAGGCGATCCTCCTTTTCGACATTGCCGTCGCGCGCGAGAACCAGCCGCTGAACGCGCCGAAGTTGATGGAAGTGCTGGAGTCGATGTTGAAGCGCGATGCTCTCTCGGATCCGCAACAGTTGCTTCCGCTGCTGCAGGACCTCAGCACCGACGAGCACGTCCCGTTGATCGCGCGCAACCACGCGATCCGGATCATGAAAAAGATTCGCGGTGGAAAATGAGAAGTCCAAAGCAGGCGCCAGTCCGGCATCCGTCGCTCGAACGCTGGCTGATCGTGGCGTCACGCTCGTCCATCCCGACGTCCTGAACGAGGACGTGCGCTGGCGCTCGGCGCGTTTGTTCACGGCGGAAGAGTTAAACTTCCACAACATCGCCGGCGCGATAACGTGGATGGAAACACTCGCCGCCCGGCCCGATCGTGAAGACCTGCGACCCGCGGTTCTGAGTCTCAAACGCGAGCTCGACCTGATCGTAGCCGGCGCCCGAACCACTGAACACGACCGCCGGCTGGCCGGGGAAGTTCGGCAATGGCTCACCGTTTGGCTCCAGAATCCGCAGATTTTCCCCGATTGGTTCTCACTGAGGCAGAACGCGAACGACTTTCGGGAGCGTTTCGGCTCCTGATTGGACCCACATTTTGGAACTTTTCGCGATTCCCGAGCGAATACCCATGTCTGCCGAGATATTTGGTGCATGAACCTGCAAAGCGAACCTGGCGATAGTGAACTGTTGCGGTCGATGATGGCCGGAGACGAGGAGGCGCTCGCGCTCCTGTATCGTCGCCGTCAGGGCAGCGTCTACCGGTTTGCGTTGCAGATGAGCGGATCGACTTCGATTGCCGAAGACGTGACGCAGGAGGTGTTTCTCTTCCTGATGCGCGAAGGGCATGTTTTCGATCCGGCTCGGGGTTCACTCAGTGCGTTTTTGCTGGGCGTCGCCCGCAATCACGTGCTGCGGCGGATGCGAGTCGATCAAGTATTGACTCCGATCGGAGACGACGGCGAGGAAGAGGCGACCTTCGCCGTCGTCGAAACCGATCTGCGGCCGCTGGAAGATCTCGCGCGGGCTGAGACGGTTGAGTTGGTCCGCAAAGCGGTGCTGAGCTTGCCGGCGAAGTATCGTGAAGTGGTGGTTTTGTGTGAACTTCAGGACGTGAGTTATGAACAGGCAGCGGAGATACTTGGTTGCGCTATCGGCACGGTGCGTTCGCGTTTGCACCGCGCGCGTGCGCTGCTGCTTGCAAAGCTTCGGCCGGCAGAGCAGGTTGATAGTCAGGCTTCAGCGGCCTTGAAGTCAGCGGGGTGTTTCGCATGAACAATCAGAGATTTGATGAAGAAACACTGACGAGTAGCTTGAAGCTGCTCGCCGAAGAGATGGAATCGCTGAACGCGCCTCCCGAAGTTGAGATGAAGTTGCGCGCGGCGTTTCGGGCGCATCGTGTGGTGGCGCGGCGTTCGTACGTGAACTACTGGGTGGCGGGAATAGCGGCGGCTTTGTTGATTGCGATCAGTGTGATTGCACTTAGCTGGAACACGAAGAATTCTAATGAGGTGAGTGCCGGTCGCACTGAGCCGGCGCCGATCAAGGAAGAGCCGCGCGTAGCTGAATCTCCCGCACCCGCGCCCGCGCCGAAGAAGCAGGAAGAAGTAGTTGCGGTGCAAACTCCGCCGCGTCGACGTCCTGTTCGGCGAGCGCCGAGGGCGGAAGTGGCAAACCACGTGAATCGCGAGATCGCCACAGATTTCATGCCGCTCGGTTATCTGAGCCCAGCGACGCTGCAGGACGGCGGACAGATAGTTCGCGTCGAGTTGCCGCGCTCAGCGCTCGTGAATTTCGGCTTGCCGGTCAACATGGACCGCGGCCACGAGAAGGTCAAGGCTGATGTTTTGTTAGGGGTCGACGGATTGGCCCACGCCATACGTTTTGTTCAATAAATGACATCGTGATTTCGGCTTCGTAGCCGGTTGAAAGGAATGACGGAGATGAAAACAGTATTTGCGATATTGGCCGTGTTGGTTGTCGCCAACGTGGCGTTTGCGCAATCGCAGCAGACCGGTGAAGGCGTCGTGATCAGGCAGAACCGCGTGGTCCAGGGACCGGAAGGCGGGCCGCCGCCGCCGCCCAACGCCGATTTTGTCTTCATCGCGTCGGAGAGTTTTGGCGGCAAGGTCGTGAAGGGCGCTCCTTACTCGGCCGAAGCTGTTACCGAGAGTGTTCAGTTGCTCGGCGACGGCAATCGCATCGTCAACAAGTTTACGAGCACAGTCTATCGCGACAGTGAAGGCCGCACTCGGCGGGACCAGACGTTGAAAGGCCTCAGCGGATTGGGAAACGGCAACGAGCCGTTGCAAACCATCTTTATCAACGATCCCGTTGCCGGCGTGACGTACTCGCTCGATTCGCGGACGCACATTGCGCGCAAGAGCACGCCGTTCAAATTCGAGTTTACGCAGCGCGCGGGAGTTGCGGGCGCAGACGTTGAGGGACGTCACTTCGAGTTCAAAGTCGGCCCGGGTGTTGAGACTGGCGCAAACGTGATCATGACTGCGCCGGTCCAGGGACCGCCGCCTCCTCCGGGAACGCGCGTCGCGATAACGCAAACCGAACAGTTGAGTATGGGAGCTGGAGCCGGTGCGTCCACTTTCGTTTTCCGCACCACCGGTGGACCGAATGCCAACGAAAAGAAAGAGGACCTCGGGAAGCAGATGATCGAGGGTGTCGAAGCGGAAGGCACGCGTACGACGGTGACGATTCCCGCCGGCGAGGTCGGCAATGAGCGGCCGATCGAAATCGTCAGCGAGCGTTGGTATTCACCGGAGTTGCAGTTGTTGGTGATGACGCGTCACAGCGACCCGCGGACGGGTGAAACGACGTACAAGCTCACGAACATCAATCGCAGCGAGCCGGCGAAGTCGATGTTTGAGGTTCCTGCGGATTACACGATTAAGGAAGGATTACCTGCGCGGGCTCCGATGCCGGCGCGGGTTAAGAAGCTGGCAAATCCGGAATAACCGCTCTCTCAGCACGGATTAGCCTAACGAAAAGGGCCACTCGCTTTAGCCCCGAGTGGCCCCTTTTCAATTTGATAAAACGAAATACTTATTCCTCTTCCTCGCCGCCCTTGATGCGTCCTTCAGCACGCGACTGGTCGACGATCTTTTGCGCCAGTTGGCCCGGAACGGGATCGTAGTGCGAAAACTGCATGTGGAACGAACCGCGCGCCGCAGTGATCGAGTTCAGCGTCGACTGATAGTTCAACATCTCCGCCATCGGCACCTGCGCCTTGATCACCTGCTGCTTGCCGCTCATCTCCATGCCTTGCACGCGCCCGCGGCGTGAGTTGAGATCGCCCATGATGTCGCCGCTGTACTCCTGCGGCGCTGCAATCTCGACGTCCATCACCGGCTCGAGCAACGACGGCTTAACTTTCTCCATCGCCGCACGAAACGCCTTACGCCCGGCCGCTCGGAACGAGTGCTCGTCGGAGTCTACGGGGTGGAACGATCCGTCGACCAACTGCACCTTGAAATCCACCAGCGGATAACCGGCAATCGCACCGGACTTCGCCGCCTCGATGATTCCTTTCTCGATCGCCGGCCGGAACTGCTGCGGCACCGAACCACCGAAGATCTTGTCTTCGAAAATGAAACCACCACCACGCGGCAACGGCTCAAACACGCACTTGCAATCGCCAAACTGTCCGCGTCCGCCCGTCTGTTTCTTGTGCCGTCCCTGCACTTCGGCGCGCTGTGTGATCGTCTCCTTGTACGGCACCTTCGGCGGATGCAACGTCACTTCAACGCTGTAGCGCTTCTTCAGCTTCTCGACGACTGTTTCAACGTGTACTTGTCCGGACCCTGCCAACAGAAATTCCTTCGTCTGGGCGTCGCGACTGAAGTGCAGCGCCGGATCTTCTTCGAGAATCTTGTGCAGCGCGACGCTGATCTTCTCCTCGTCCTGCCGCGACTTCGGCTCGATCGCAAATGCGATCGCGGCCTCCGGATACTCGACCGGCTCGTAAACGATCGGCGCCTGTTTGTCGCACAACGTGTCGCCGGTCTGCGTTTCTTTCAACTTGACGCACGCGATGATGTCGCCGGCGTGTGCTTCCGAGACTTTGTCGAGCTGTTTGCCCTGCGTGACGTGCAGCGCGCCGAGTCGTTCCATCACACCACGCGACGAGTTGAACGCGTTGGCGTCGGTTTGCAGGTGGCCGCTGATGATCTTGAACACGTTGATGCGGCCGGCAAACGGATCGGCGACGGTGCGGAAGCAGTAAGCCGAGAACGGTTCGCTGTCGCTGTACTTGCGACCGATTCTTTCAGCATCCGGCGCGGCATCTACCGGCCGTCCCCACTCGGCTTCGTGATGCGCCGGATCGGGCGCGTAGTCGACGAGGCCATTCAACAGCGCTCGCAGTCCGACCTGCGTCAGGCTGGAAACCGCAAACACGGGACACAGCTTGCTCTGCGCGATCGCGTTGTTGATGTTCGGCAGGATGTCTTCTTCGTCGAGCGTGCCCTGCTCGAAGTATTTCTCCATCAGTTGATCGTTCGATTCGGCGACCAGCTCGACGAGCCGCTCGCGAGTCTTGTCGACAAGTTCGCGGCCTTCGGACGGAATATCGATCTCCTTCGCTTGTCCGTCAGCGCCGAGCTCGTACGCTTTCATATGGACCACGTCCACGACGCCGCGGAAGTCTTTCTCCTTCCCGATCGGTAACGTAAAAGGAATGATTGCTCTGCTGAAAGTATTTTGCGCGGTCTGGAGCGCGGCGGCGAAATCGGCGTGCTCTTTGTCGAGCTTCGTGATCACCATCACGCGCGGCACCATGAACTCGTTCGCGTAAGCCCACGTCTTTTCGGTCTGCACTTCAACGCCCTTGACTCCGTCGACGACGACGATCGCGCAATCGGCGACGCGCAGTGCCGGCCGCGCGTGAGAAACGAATGCGGCGTATCCGGGGGAATCGATAAAATTCAGTTTTGTTTCGCGGTGTTCGAGATGGGCGAGTGAGGTATTCAGTGTGATCTTGCGAGCGATGGAATCTTCTTCATGATCCGTGACTGTCGTGCCTTCATCTACCTTACCCCAACGCGGTGTGGCTCCGGCGACGTAGAGAAGCGAGCTGACTAGCTGCGTCTTCCCTGCGTCGCCATGTCCAATGACAGCGAGGTTACGGATGGCTTCAGTCGGATAGACTTTCATAACGTTTGATTCCTTTCAGACATGGGAAATTTGGCAGTGGTACCGTGATTTAGGCCAGTAATTTAACCAACCGTAACAGGCAAAGCAAGTTGGGGGTTGGTCTTCGGACTTTGGTCTTCGGTCTTGGTGTTTTGTGCTTTGTACTTGGTACTTTGTATCGCGAAGCACCAAAATCAAGAGCAAAAAACCAAGTACAAAGCACAAAGAACCAAGCTCCAAAAGCCATCTTTCGGCACGCAAATCGCATCACAAACGGTGGGATAAGAGAGGAAGGAAAGTCATGTATTACCGTAAGTTTCTGTCGTTGGCGGTGGCGTTGCTGTTTGGTGTTTCGACGTTCAGCATTGCCTTCGCGAAAACAGACGTTGAACAGCGAAGTTTGCAAACAATTGAGCCGCTGAATCTCGCGGTATTGATTCAGGACGATCTCGTACCGCAAGTGGGCAATGAGCTTGGCGTTACGCGCGAGTTCATTCGATCTCTGCCGAAGGGCTCGCAGGTGATGGTTGCCTACATCACTTCGGGCGCATTGCAGGTCAGGCAACCTTTTACGACGGATCTCGACAAGGCCGCACGATCGCTGCGCATCCCGATTGGCAGCACCAGTGCGTCGCCGTTCAATCCGTACGTTGAAGTGATTGATGCGTTGAAGAAGTTCAAGAGTGAGTCGGCGAACGCGAACGCCGTGTTGCTGATCTCCGACGGTCTCGACACCTCGCGCGGTTTCGATTCGACCGCCGCGGGCCACACGTTGGACATCGAGCGCGCGATCTCGGAAGCGAACAAGCGACGCGTGGCAGTGTTCAGTTTTTACGCGCCGTCAGTTGGGCTGACGAGCCGCAATCGGCTGGCAGCCAGCTACGGGCAGAGCTCGCTCAACAGGATTTCCGATGAGACTGGAGGACGCGCGTTCTTCCAGGGCACGACCGGCTTCGTCACCTTCGATTCATACTTCTCGCGCCTGCGTGAGACGTTGAATCGGCAGTACGCGCGAGCCCGATAATAACCCTTGCGTCCGTGTCCGTTTGACGACGGACACGGACCTAATTAATGGCTTGGCGATGAGGAGGTACGGTGGTAGAGTTAACGCCGGTCGGCCACACCACAAACGTCCCAAGCAGCAGTGCGCGAATATTGTCTCATCGTCGAAGGCGCGTTTCTCTCCGAATCTGAGGCCGAGCATGCTTTGCGCGACCCGTTCATCGAAGATTGGGTCGAACAGACCGGCCGTTTCCGCATTCACAACATGGACGAGATTCTGATCACGCCGGGTGTCACGCTCGGTTCGCTCGGAATCATCATGCTCGACGATCGCCTCTTCGAGATCGCCAGCACGGATCCGGACCATCCGCTGACGGAGCACACCGCAAAATGCGTCGCCGAAGCACTGCGGCGTCAGGACATGTTCGACGAGATTCGCACCGAACCCCGCGAAGAAGAGCAATGACATGTCGCAGTCGTTTCTCGAAGGACGCGTGACTGTTCTCACCGTCGATATAACAACGCAGGACGTTGCCGCGATCGTAAACGCCGCCAACTCGTCGCTGCTCGGCGGCGGTGGAGTGGACGGAGCGATCCATCGAGCCGGTGGGCCACAGATTCTGACCGAGTGCCGCCGGATTCGAGAGACGATCCATCCGCAAGGCTTGCCGACCGGCGAAGCGGTGATCACCACGGGTGGAAACCTGCCTGCGCGATACGTCATTCATACCGTTGGTCCGATCTACGGCCGCGATCCCGAGCGCGAGGCGGAATTGCTTGCCGCCTGTTATCAAAACTCGCTCGGCCTCGCCAGCGAGTACCAGTGTTCGTCCATCGCTTTTCCATCGATCTCGACCGGCGCGTTCGGTTATCCGAAGCCGGAAGCGGCGGCGGTTTCGTCGCGGGCCATCAAGGATTTCCTCATTGGTGACAATCAGATACAGGAAGTGCGGCTCGTGTTTTTCCAGCCGAGCGATGCGCGGGTGTTTCTGGAGTACCAGAAATTCGAGTAGACTCTCCCGTTTTGATCCTCTTATCGATGAATGCTAATGGTTGAAACTACCGAGATCGAAAAACGTGTGCGGGAAAACAGCTTTCCCGCACTACTCTTACCACTCGCACGTTTAGCATGGAATTACTGGTGGAGCTGGGCGCCTGACGGGATCAGCATCTTTCGGGATCTCGACCCGGAACTGTGGGAAGACTGCGAACAGAATCCACGACAACTACTGGCCAGGACTGCTCCGTATCGCCTCGCCGAAGCCGCTACCGATCCCGCTTACATCGAACGCGTCCAGCGTCTCCTTACGCTTTTCGAAGCGTACATGAGCGCCGCCGCCGCGTCTTCTTTGTCGATAACAACTGAACATCCGGTCGCGTATTTCTGCGCCGAGTTTGGCATTCATAATTCGCTGCCACTTTACTCGGGTGGTCTGGGAATACTCGCCGGCGATCATCTGAAATCGGCGAGCGATCTCAACCTGCCGCTGATCGCCGTGGGCCTGCTCTACCGTTACGGTTACTTTCGCCAGCGCCTGCGCAACGACGGCTGGCAGGAGGAACACTACGGCGAGACATATCCAAACAATCTGCCGTTAACTCTGGTTAATGACAACGACGGCAAGCCGCTTCAGATTCAGGTGTTGATCCGCGAGCGCAACGTGTTGGCCCAGGTGTGGCGTGCTGATGTGGGCCGCGTGAAGCTTTACCTGCTGGATACGAACCTTCCCGAGAACGACGAGACGGATCGCTGGGTCACGGGCCATCTCTACGGCGGCGATCGCGAGACACGGATCGTGCAGGAGATGTTGCTCGGTATCGGCGGTGTGCGGTTGTTGCGCAGGTTGGGTGTGAAGCCGCACGTCTTTCATCTGAACGAGGGTCACTCGGCATTCCTGACGATCGAGTTGGCGCGTGAAGTTATTCAGTTCGAGAGTCGCACGTGGGACGAAGCGGTAGAGATCGTTCGCCGTCAATGCGTTTTCACGACGCACACGCCTGTCGCCGCCGGCAACGACGAGTTTGACGCCGCGCTCGTGGCGCGCGTTTTTGGTCCGACTTACGCGCGCGATTTGCGATTGACGGACGATCAGTTTCTTGGGTTGGGCCGCGTCGAGCCAAACAACAACACGGAACGCTTCGGACTGACACCGCTTGCGATTCGCATGTGTCGTTCGACCAACGGCGTCAGCCGCAAGCACGGCGAGGTGTCGCGCGCGCTGTGGCAGAAGTTATGGCCTGAGAAGAGCCTCGCGGAAGTGCCGATCACGTACGTTACGAACGGCGTTCACGTTCCAACGTGGGTGTCGCCGATGTTGCGCTGGCTGTTCGAGAAGAACATCGGCTCGGATTGGGACGCGAAACTGAGGGATGCGAAAGCGTGGAAAGACGCTGTCGCGGCGATTCCCGACGAGGAGCTGTGGTTCGTTCATTCGCAGTTGAAGGAACGGCTGGTCGCGTTTATTCAGGCCCGTTCGCCGCAGACGCCAAAGCTCGATCCGGAAGCGTTGACGATCGGGTTCGCGCGTCGGGTCGCCGGTTACAAGCGATGGGTTCTCTTGCTGTCGGATCGCGCGCGGTTGTTGCGTTTGATGAACGCCGAATCGCGGCCGGTGCAGTTCATCTTCGCCGGGAAGGCGCACCCGCAGGATGAGGGTTCGAAACGAGTGCTGCAACAGTTGGCCCAGTGGAAGCAGGATCCGGTGGTGAACGGGCGCGCCGTGTTTCTCGAAGACTACGATCAGGAGATCGCGCGGCAGTTGGTCCAGGCGGTTGACGTTTGGTTGAACGTGCCGCGCCGGCCGCAGGAAGCTTCCGGAACGAGCGGGCAAAAAGTCGGCATCAACGGCGGCTTGAACCTTTCGATTCTCGACGGTTGGTGGCTCGAAGGTTACGACACCGCGAACGGATTCGCGGTCGGCAACGGCATCGAGACGGCAGACACGACGCAGATTGACGCTGCCGACGCGGAGTCGCTCTACCGCACGCTCGAAGACATGGTCGTGCCGCTTTATTACCACCGCGAAGGAGAACTGCCGCGGCAGTGGATCGCGATGATGAAACGCGCGATTCAAACCCTCGCCCCACAGTTCAACAGCAACCGCATGGTCGAGCAATACGCCCGCGAAATCTATCCCTGAACCTGAACAGAACAAGTCAGGAAGGGGGCAACGCCCCCGCTGATTCGCAGAGGCGGGGGCGCGCTTTGCTTGCCGCCTTCCCGACTTGTTCCTGGGTCGGTTGGTGTTCAAGTTAGTCACGGATTTGTCGGTACTGCTGTGCTGCTATGGTAGACTACCAACCTGCTCGACTTGCTGAGCTTGCTGCGAAGTCCCGATGAAATACTGCACCGCCTGCAACGCAAAATACGACGACAGCGTGAGCTTCTGTTCGGTGGACGGCGAGGTCCTCGAAGCTGATCCGGCGTCCATCGTCAACACCGTCCTTGACGGGCAGTACCAGATGGAAGCGCTGCTCGGCAAAGGCGGCATGGGCGCGGTGTACCGGGCGCGTCACATCCTGCTCGGCGATCGCGTGGCGATAAAAGTCCTGCCGCCGGAAGTCAGAAACAACGCCGAGTGGCTGCGACGGTTCAGGCGCGAAGGGCAGGCGGCGCGGCGTTTTCGTCACAACAACGCCGTCACCGTTTACGACCTGCGCACGGCTGCCGACGGCACGATCTACATGGTGATGGAGTACGTCGAGGGGCATACGCTCGACCTCGCCATCAAGACACGCGGGCGGTTCTCGGCCGCGGAGGCGTTTGAGGTCCTTACGCCGATCATGAGCGTGCTCGACACGGCGCATTCGATGGGAGTCATCCACCGCGATCTGAAACCCGAAAACATTATGATCGGAAAGCCCGAGAGCGGGCCGCCGGTCGTTAAGCTGCTCGATCTCGGCATCGCGAAACTGCGCGAGATCGCCGGCGCGGAGAACGGCGGCAACACCGCGCTCACGATGGCCGGTCAGGTGCTCGGCACTCCTTATTACATGTCGCCCGAACAGTGGGGAGAGATCCCGCGCGACGGAAACGTCGAGATCGACGGGCGGGCCGATATTTACAGTCTTGGGCTCGTGTTCTACGAGATGATTCTCGGGCGGCGCTGTTTTTCGGGGAACACGTTGCACGAGCTGCGTCGCGAGCACGTAGCGACGAAGCCGAAGCCGTTGCACGAGGTTGTACCCGACGTACCGCGCGCGTTCAGCGATGCGATCGAACGCGCGACCGCGAAGGATCGAGACGACCGCCAGCCGACCGCGGGCGCACTCGCAGACGAGTTGCGCAAGGCGCTTGACAGTGTGCCGACCGTTAAATTCACGCCGCAGCCGGCGATTACGGAGACCGTTGCGATCCCGCGCGACGCGGGTACGAGTTCGGACGTCAATGCGCCGACGATGATCACGATGGAAGGCGCCGACGTCACTCCATCACAGGTCGATCGTCCCTCGCCGCCGACCGCGGCTACGGTGTTCGAACCTGCCGCGCCGACGCCAAAGACTCCGCCGCCACCAGTGCCGCCAGTTCCTGGCTCGCCGGCGCCGACTGTGGCTGAGTCCGCGGACATGGTGTCGATCGTTACCGCGCCGCAGCTTCCGAAGCAGACGCTTGCGGGACAGCCGATCATTGCTGACGCTCCGAAGAAGTCGAGCGGGAGCAAAGTGGGATTGGCGATCGCGGCTGTCGTCGTGTTGGTGTTGGTCGCCGTGGGTGGAGTTGCCGGATTCTTGATCTGGAACAAATCCAAATCGAACACTGTCGCCACGACTGGACCAACCAATCCGAACACAGCCAACACCGCGCCTCGCGAGGTCAGCCGCTACTGGCTCGAGTTGGCGCCGGCCGCCGCTGGTGCAAAGCCGGCGCGGGTCGCAGGGCTCGTGCCTATCGCTTCCGGACAGTCGTTCAAGTTTCACTTCGTCTTCAGCGAAAGCGGTTACGTTTACATTTTTGGTCCCGGCAACGGAAACCAGCTAACAGCGTTTTTGACGACCAAACCCTGGCCCGACTCCGGCGTCACGAGCAATCAGGCGACGCAGGGTAGCGAATTCAGTTTTCCGAAAGGCGAAGGGAACGATCTGACGCTCGACACGAAACCAGGCACCGACAATTTCATCGTGATCTTCGCAAAGACCGCCTTGCAGTCGCCGAGCTTCATGAACGATCCTGTCACCGGTAAGCCGTTGACGGCGCCGCAGCAGGCCGAACTAAAGGCGTTTGTTGCGAAATACCAGGAGAAAGCGCCGCTTACTGAACTCGACGAGTCAAATCCGGATGCGCCCTCAGTGCGCGTCAAAGTGCCGCCTGACCAGACCGGCAATCCAATCGTCTTTGATATCCGTATTCAGCACAATTAGGGCCTTCTCAGGCTCGCGATAAGGAGATTTCCAACATGCGTGTGAGTGCGATTCTTCTCGGCTTGGTTCTTATCTGCGCGGTTATCGGCTTTGCCGTGCCGCCTCCGCCACAGGATGAGCAGGACGTTCGCGGCGCGTTTCTGACTTCGCGGCCGAAAGAAAAGCCGGCCGGCTCCGGCACGACGAGACCGAAGCGGAAGCCGCCGGCATCGACAGCGACGCCAACGCCGGCGCCCGTTAAGTCAGTCGACAACAAGCCGCCTGCCGGCCCGAAAAATTCGAAGCCTGCCACGCCCGATTCCAAGCCCGTCAATGCTCGCCGCATGGGCCTCGGCATGACGCTGTTCAGCCGCGACACGAATGGTCTGGCGGTGCGCGTCGATTCCGATCGCGTGTTTCGCAAAGGCGATCGCGTTCGCATCCTGCTCGAGACGAACACGGACGGTTATCTCTACATCTTCAACCGGACCAACGACAGTCCGGCCGTGATGATTTATCCGAACGCTGAGATCGACGAAGGCGGCAACTACCTTCAGTCTCACGTTCCTTTTGAAATCCCCGCGCCGGACGCACCTGAAGAGCGGTTGCGCTGGTTTACGTTTGACGACGTCGGCGGGACCGAGCACGTGTTCTTTGTTTTCACGCGCGAGCCGTTGAAGAACGTGCCGATCGACGACGCACTGGTCGCTTTCTGTCGCGACAACAAGTGTCCGTGGAGTCCGCCGGACGAAGTTTGGGAACAGGTCCAAAAGCAGTCGCAGGAGCCGCTCAAGAGCGATCGGACGCAAAGCTACGGCAACGCGCAAACCGCGTCCGAGCGCAACGCGAGCACGCGCGGTCTGGGGCTCGCCAAAGACGATCCGGAACCGTCAGTCATCATGATGGCTTCGTCGACCAGCCCGTTTCTGGTCGCGCTTCTCGATCTGATTCATAAGTAACGGCAGGTTTAAGTAAAAGGAAATCATATGAGCTATACGAAATTCATCGCTCTGTTTTTGGGCATCGCTTTGCTCGGCGCGCCACTGGCGCTGCCGGCGCGCGCGAACACGCCGGTGGTGCAGCAGACGGATCAGGCCGGCGCCGCGTTGCGCGAAGGGCGGCGGCTGCTAAAACGCGGCCGCGCCGACCAGGCGCTCGTTCAACTTCGCAACGCGCTCAACCTTTACACCGCCGCGAAGAACAACAGCGGCGTCGCCGCCGCGCACAACGAGCTCGGCAATCTTTATTTCCGGCAGGGACAGTACCAGGTGGCGTTGGACAACTACCAGAAAGCCCTCGACGGATTTCTCGCGCCCGATCCGAAGAAGGACGCAGTGAATGCGGCTGTCGGACTCGGCGACGACAAGTACAACGCCAATTTGATGCTCGCCAAGATCGGCGACGTGAACTTCCGTCTGGGCAAGACTCTGGACGCGCGTGCTGCTTACGACCGCATGGTCGTCAAAAAACCTGAAGGCGCAGCGTCGAAAGTCGGCCGGCGTTTCGGCGGGTTGAGTGCGATCGCGGGCGGCATCTCGACGGGTCACGTCAGCGTCGCGGCGCCGACGAGCGCGGTCACGGTCGCGCTCGAAGCGAAAAAGGAGCTCGACGAGTATCGCAACTCGATCGTCTATTCCAGCTATCAGCTCGGGCTCGGCCGTCTCGCGTACGCGAGCAACGATCTCGAAGGCGCGAAGAAGAATTTCGGACTGGCGCTCGAAGCCGCGGGCAGCAGTCTTGCGGGAATCGCGAAGTTGGGCCAGGTCAGAAGGTTTCGCGCCGCGGCGCGCACGAGTCTCGGAGACATCGCTCTCAAGCAGGGTAAGCTGAAGGACGCGAGCAAGTTTTATACGGACGCCAAGAAAGGCGCGCAGGACGACAAACGTCTGGATCTGATGTGGCCGGCACAACGCGGGCTGGGCCGCAGTTTGTGGCTGCAAGCCGCGCAGGAGAAGGATGCGAAAAAAGCGATGGGCTTGCGCGAGCAGGCCGTTTCGAACTATCGCGAATCACTGGCGACGATCGAAACGTTGCGGCAGGGAAGTCTGCGCGCCGACGAGTCGCGGACGACGTTCCTTTCGACCATTAAGGACGTATTCGACGAAGCTGCCAGCTCGTACGCGGCAATGGCATTGGTCGACAACTCGACTGGCGCGACGCTGAGTGGGAAAGCACTCGAGTACGCGGGCGAGGCTTTCAAAATCAACGAGCAATCGCGCGCGCGTTCGTTGCTCGACATGCTGAGTGAGACGAATACAGCGATTACCGAAGGCGTTCCCGTCGAGTTGCTGAAAAAGAAACAAGACAACCTCGATCGCCAGGAGGACATCGCCGACATCCTGACCGGCGTAAACATCTCGAACGAAGAGATGAAAAAGAAGCCGGCCGAGCTCGACGCTGAACTCGAACAGCTCCAGACGGAGTACGAGGAGATCGAGAACCAGATCCGCACGGCCAGCCCGCGCTACGCGACGTTGACGGCTAACAAGCCGCTCAGCCTCGCCGAAGTGCAGCAGAACGTGCTCGACGATCAAACGGTGCTGGTCGAATACGCACTGCAAACAGACGATTCGTACCTGTTTGCGGTGAGCAAAAGCGCGGTCAGTTTGTTCAAGTTGCCGGGCCGCGCCGCGATCGACAAGCTCGCCACTGATCTGCGCGCGCAGTTGATTCCCTCGCAGTTGCAACGGCGTATCGTCGGCATCGACGTCGCCGAAGCGAACCGCGGTCTCGGAGTCGCATCGGCAGCTCCCGCTGACACGGCAGCATTCGTCGCCGCTTCAGACGCGCTTTACAAAGCCGTTCTCGCGCCCGCGGCGGGAATGCTGGCCGAGAAGCGTCTCATGATCGTCGCCGACGGCGCTCTCAACTATGTTCCATTCGAAGTCCTCCTGAAATCGCCGGACGCCGGCGACTTCTCGTCACTTGCTTACCTCGTCAAGTCGAACGAGGTGATCTACGCGCCGTCAGCGTCGGTCGTCGGCGCGATCAAACAGCAGCGCAGCAAGCCCGCCGGACGCACGATGCTGATCATCGCCGACCCCGTCTTCAACTCGAATGACGCGCGCGCGAAAAAAGGCACGACTCCGCCGGCCGGCGACGCTGAAGTTCGCGGTCTCGGTATTCAGGCGTCAATCTCGGACGTCGCTGGAACGACGCCGCCTGCATCGCCAGATGCGGCGATGGAAGGTCTACCGCTCGCACGTCTGAACGGCACTCGCGTTGAAGCCGATCAGATCTCGAAACTGGCGAAGACTTCCGGCGCCCAGGCGGACGTCTGGCTCGATCTCGACGCGAACGAAGACAACGTCACCACCCGCGACGTCAGCAAGTACCGCATCATTCACGTGGCCACGCACGGCCTGCTCAACGCTGAGCGTCCGCAGTTCACGGGCGTGGTTCTTTCGCTCGTTGGCAACAAGACACACGACGGCTTCGTGCGCACGGACGAGGTCTTCAACCTGCGCCTCGGCTCGCCGCTCGTGATGCTTTCCGCCTGCGAGACAGGCCTGGGCAAAGAGAAGCGCGGCGAAGGCGTCATGGGCCTGACGCGCGCGTTCATGTATGCCGGCGCTCCGACTGTCGGCGTCAGCCTGTGGTCGGTTGCCGATAAATCCACGGCCGATTTAATGACCGACTTCTACAAGCGGTTGCTGACCGGCGGCGACACTACCACCTCCTCCAGCGCGCTCCGTGGCGCGCAGCTGGACATGATTGCCGGCAAGAAATACAGCGCGCCCTTCTTCTGGGCGCCGTTTGTTCTCGTGGGCGACTGGAATTAGTCGCCCACTCTCAACTCTTCATGTCTGTCTTTCTCTTTCGCTTTCTGAGGCTGTAGAGACCACTCAAACCACTCAGCAACAGCACCGCCGTTGCCGGCTCAGGAACACCCGAAGGCGTGCCTTCGACGACGAAATTGTCGATTCGGTTCGTGCCGGTCGACGAAGTTGCGCCGTTGAAGACGATGCGAAACGCGGCATTCGGGTTATCGTTCAGTCCGGCGATACTCGACAACGTAAACACCAGCGGCACGGATCCGAACGCTGACGCGGGCGTGTAAGGCGCGCCGAAGTCCACGAACGTGATCCCGTCGAGGCTGTATTGAAACTGATTGCTGATGAAGCCGGTGCTTGTTCCCTGCGTCGCGAAACTCACGATGATGTTCGAAAAGCCCACCGTGCTGACGTTGAAGGTGATGTGTCGCCCGTTGTTTGCGGTTCCCGTCCCACCCTGAAGCGACAGCGCCTGCCCGGCGACGTCTCCCAGCCGTGCGTTATTCGTCGTTCCGGCGGCGAAGAGAATGTTAGCCGCGACGAAGTTGCTTATCAGCGTGCCTGCGCCGCGATCGACGTTCAGGTTCGAATCGTTGAAGTTCCAGACGGCGATTTCGTCGGCTTGCGCTGCTTGCGCGATGCAAAAGAGCACCAGCATCGCGCTGATGAGGTTGACAGAGAATCGCCACGTGAGGCGACGGTTCGGGTTTATGTGCATACACGTTCTCCTTGATGAGGTTTACCCTGGACGCAAAACTGCCACGTCGAGAGAAGCAGAAGAATCTTTGTTAGAGACTCGTGAGGCTTGTCAGTGGGTGCCCAGGCCGTGAGGACAGCCAAAGCTTTCTCGATAGCGCACGCACAATAGTCCGATTTCCTTTCGGTCGTCAACAGGAAAAATCGGTTCTGCCTCAGTTTGAACTCTGCGGCCTCTGCGGCTCTCCCTGGTCTCTGCGCGCACTGCATTCTTGTGAGCATAGTCAAACGCAGAGAACTGAGAGAACGCTGAGATCGCGGAGAAACTTGCAAACTGCGTCACCACCGAAAAATCGGACGTTTTTACGGCGGCGCTGAAATACGTTATAACTAACTCACATTTCAGAGGGGGCGCGAGGACATGGGAAACAACTTTTTAAGAATCGACGATCGCTCGGCGCTGGACAATCTGCTTTCTCATTCGAAACAGAAGCCGGTGATCCTTTTCAAACACAGCAACGCCTGCCCGATCAGCGCGCGCGCGTATCGCGAGATGGAGAAGCTTGACGATGTGAATCTGCTCGAGATTCAGGCGGCGCCCGAGATCTCGCGCGAGGTCGAGAAAATGACGGGCGTCAGGCACGAATCGCCGCAGGTGATTCTATTGCGCGACGGAAAAGCTGTGTGGGACGCGTCTCATTTTGACGTGAACGCCGCCTCAGTGTCGCAGGCGCTCGAGTCGAATGGTTGAAACGATGTCTGAACGGCGAGGACCGGAGATTGAGCCACGCGAAATCAAGCAGGAAGACGATTTCACCGTGCGCATCACGTGGGCTGACGGCCGGCTATGCCGGTATCGGGCGTCCGATCTCCGCCGCTCCTGTCCCTGTGCCCAGTGCGTAAACGAGTGGACTGGCGAGCGCGTCTTGAACGCCGCCACCATTTCGGATGAACTGGAGATCAAAGACCTGAGTCTCGTCGGCCGTTACGCGTTGAACTTCCGCTGGAGCGACGGCCACGAGACAGGAATTTACAGTTTTCGCTACTTGCGGGAGTTTTGCGAGTCGGCCGAAGGCGGCAGTTAGTCGAGAAGGCAATCGTATGAACGAGCGTGATTTCTTTAACGAAAAGGAAGAAGTAAAGAAGGCGACCTACAGTTGTCCACACTGCCGCGAGCGCGCGGAGTACGACGTTAGGTGGTTGAAGCGTACGAAGAAAGCGCAACTACCGAGAGGCGCCAACGAGCAGGATCGCGCGCGATTTCAGAAGTCGCGCGACTATATGGTGAGGATCGACGACATGCTTGCGTGTCGAAACGTTCGCTGCAGGCGGCGCTTTGAGATCCCCAGCTCGCAGTCCGTCGTGTTCATCTAAGCGATCCGCGACGCCGAAATACCCGCCGCCTTAAGCAAAAACCCGACAGCCGTCGGATAACTCTATCCTCACAGCCGTCGAAAACTCCGAATAACCGCGCAATAACGACTGGCTTGCCTGTTGCACCTGTGTCAGTGCGCCATTCGGCCACTTATGAACCATGCTTGAAACTCAACAGTTCGCAGGAGCGACAAAAACCAACACTTCATTTCTGACGCCACTCGAGCGGCGACTCGCGGTCAGGGTGCTGCCACGCATTCCATCCTGGCTGGAGACGTATCACCTGACGATGCTGACGCTCGTGTGGTCGGGCTTCATCCTTTTCTTTTCCTACCTCGCCGCGCGCGACTTGCGCTGGTTGTGGGGTGTGTCCGCCATGGTGGCGATGCAGTACGTGACCGACCATTACGACGGCAAAATCGGGAAGTATCGCGGAACGGGTCTCGTCAGGTGGGGCTACTACATGGATCACCTGCTCGACTACGTCTTCCTCTGTTCGGTGATCGTCGGGTACTCGTTCATCCTTCCCGAACGCTCGCGTTTTCAGATCCTGATCATGCTTGCGATCTTCGCGGCGTACGAAGTGAGCACCTTTCTGGCGTTTGCCGCGACCGACCGGCTGAAAATCAGCTATCTGAAGTTTGGCCCGACAGAATTTCGTCTGGCGCTGATCGTGATCAACGGATTATTGGTTCAGTTTGGGACCAGACAGATGGTCAACGGTCTCAAGTACGTCAACATCGGCGCCGCGGTCGGTCTCGTGCTGATGGTTTACAGGACTCACAAGCTAATTTGGGAGCTGGACATGGAGCAAAAGAACGCGATTGTGAACGACTGAGGACAGTCTGTACGGTTTCTGTCTCGCT
>DASURS010000278.1:0-3648 GCA_036279935.1 Pyrinomonadaceae bacterium | reverse complement strand
ACTGGCATGAGTAGTCCCCTTGTCCCCTTTGTCGTTCGTCGTGTACATTCCCTCGTACTTGCACAAAATACAAAAGACAAATTACAAAACACAATCCGAGGAGCCCCATGTGTACTGATCGTCGAGACTTTCTACGTTTGTCAGCCGGTGTGGCCGCAGCGTCGTTATTCGGAGGCGCCGTGGCCCAGGCTGACTCCGAGCCACTCGATCCCGCGCCGCAACAGGGCAACCAGCCCGAAGCCATTCGACGTTTGCGACGCATGACGGACAAAGCCGTTCCGATCACGATGGAAGAACGTCAGGGCCGCATCGAAAAGGCGCAAAAACTGATGCGCGAGCAACGCATCGACACAATCTATCTCGAGCCCGGCAGCAGCATGTCCTACTACACCGGTATGCGTTGGGGCACGAGCGAGCGCATGTTCGCGGCGGTGATTCCGGCGCGCGGCGAACTCGCGTGGGTCTGTCCGAAATTCGAGGAAGAGCGCGCGCGCGAGTTGATCAAGATGGGCACCGACATTCGCACGTGGGAAGAAGACGAGAGCCCTTACAAACGCGTCGCTGAAATCTTTCACGACCGCGGCGTGCGCACCGGAACGATCGGTATTGAAGAACGCGTCCGGTTTTTCCTGTTCGACGGCATTCGAAAAGCCGCGCCGGCGTTGAAGTACGTCGATGCTACTCCGATCACTGCGGGCTGCCGCATGTTCAAGTCACCCGCCGAGCTTGCGCTGATGCAGCTCGCCAACGACATCACCATCGAAGCATACAAAGCGACGCGCGACAGCATGACGGAAGGCATGACTCAGGGCGAGTTCGCCGGCATTTGCTCGGCGGCGTTTCGTGCGCTCGGTTCATCGGGTGGCGTCCTGGTCAGCTTTGGGAAGTACACCGCGTTTCCGCACGGCAGCAGCACGCCGCAGCGTTTGAAGGAAGGCGACGTCGTGCTGATGGACGGCGGTTGCGGTGTCGAGGGCTATCAGTCAGACATCACGCGGACGTTTGTGTTTGGCAAGGCGACCGACCGCCAGCGCCAGATCTGGGACCTCGAACGCAAGTCGCAGGACGCTGGTTTTGCGGCGGCCAAAGTTGGTGCGCCGTGTGAGGCCGTCGACGCCGCGGCGCGCAAAGTCATCACTGACGCGGGTTTTGGACCGGATTATAAAGTTCCCGGCCTGCCGCACCGGACGGGCCACGGCATCGGCCTCGACGGACACGAGTGGACGAACTTTGTGCGTGGAAACAAGACACCGATTCAGCCGGGGATGTGTTTTAGTGACGAGCCGACGGTGGTGATCTATGGCGAGTTTGGGATTCGGCTGGAAGACTGCCTGTACATCACGGAGTCAGGGCCGAAGTTCTTCACGGCGCAGAGCGAGTCGATCGATAAGCCGTTCTGACCATTTACGTCAGGACCGCGATCACCCACACGAGCAAAAACGCGCCAATCGCGACGACTGCGCTCAACAGACAGATCACCGAGGTTTCGATCAATTCTGAAGTTTTTTTCTCTTCGATCATGGGGAGATACCTTGTTGTTTAAGGTGGAATTTATTCGTACAATCCGTGTTCCTGAATACTAAGACTGCTTAGCCTGACGAGTCCTCAGGACGCACTCAAAAAGTCCTCAAAGATGTTTCTCAAGGCCGGTTTTTGTGGGTCAACCTGACAGTCACAGTTACGAATTCGGACGCTTCCGCTTGAAAACGGCGGAGCGAGTGTTGCTGCGCGAAGGCGAACCGGTCCCGCTCACGCCGAAGGTCTTCGACATCCTGATCACTCTCGTCGAGAACAGCGGCCAGGTCGTCGCGAAAGACGACCTGATGAAGCGCGTCTGGCCCAGCACGTATGTCGAGGAAGGAAACCTGACGCAGAACATTTCGCTGCTGCGGAAGGCGCTCGGCGAAAGTCCCGGAGGCGCTCAGTTCATCGAGACCGTGCCGCGGCGAGGCTACCGTTTCGTTGCGCAGACGAGCGAAACGTGGGACGGCGCTCCTGGTGTCGACGCGCCCGGGCCTCTATCGATTGATCCGGAACCCATCCCGCAGCAGGACAATTCCACCTCGACGCCCGTTGTATCCCTGCCGCCGCCGGCAAGTCGTTTTCCGTGGTTCAAGCGCAGTCCGGCATTCGCCGCCGTGGCGGGACTGGTCGTCATTGCGCTTGTCGGTTTGGTCTACTTCACGACGTGGGGCAGATCCGGAAACGCCGAGGCGATTCAATCCATCGCGGTGCTGCCGTTTGTGGACGAGTCAGCGGACCCGGATGCGCAGTACATCAACGACAAGATCGCCGAGAGTTTGATCAATAGTCTTTCGAAGTTGCCGCAGTTGCGCGTCGTGCCGCGCAGCGTCGTTGCGAGTTACAAGGGACGCGACATCGATCCGCGCAAGGTTGGGCAGGAGCTGAACGTGCGCGCCGTTGTGACCGGCCGTATGCGCCGTCACGGCGACATCATCAGCATTCAGGCTGACTTGATCGACCTCGACAACGTCGCCCAACTTTGGGGCCAGCACTACGACCACAAACTCGCCGACGTCCTCCTCGTTCAGGACGACATCTCGCGCGACATCTTCGAAAACCTGCGCCTGAAACTGAACGTCGAGGAGAAGAAGCAGCTCGAAGCCTACGGGCTTTATCTGAAAGGCCGCAACGCCTGGAACAAACGCACCGGCGACGCGCTGTTGCAAGCGATCGAATACCTCAACCAGGCCATTCAGATCGACCCGAACTACGGCGAGGCCTACGCCGGTCTCGCCGACTGCTACAACATGCTCGTCGTCTACGGCCGGCTCGAACCGAAAGAAGGTTTTCCGAAAGCCAAAGACGCTGCCACGAAAGCGCTCGAGATCGACGAGAGCTCCGCCGAGGCACACTCGTCGATGGCGTTTATTAAGTTTCGTTGGGATTGGGACCGCACGGCCACCGAGCGCGAGTTCCAAACGGCGATCAAGTTGAAACCGGCCTATGCGCCGGCGCACCAGTGGTACAGCTCGTATCTGGTTGCGGTCGAGCGTTTCGACGAAGCGATCGCGGAGGCGAAGCGGACGGAAGAGCTGGAGCCGCTGTCGTTTGTCGCGAGCTCGCACCTTGGCTGGATCTACTACCTTTCCGGACGGAACGACGAAGCTATCGAGCAGTGCAAGAAGATCCTGGAAATGGATCCGAACTCGTTCCCCGCGCGGCGTTACCTGGGACTGGCGTACGAAGCGAAAGGGATGTACGCGGAGGCGATCACCGAGTTTCAAACCGGCGTGAAGCTTTCAGGCAGTCCATTGATGCTGGCACTGCTGGGTCACGCTTACGCAGCTTCCGGAAAGAAAGCCGAAGCGCAGCAAGTGCTCACGGACCTGCAACAGTTGCAGGACCAGCGTTACGTTTCGCCTTATACGGTCGCCGCGATCTATGCCGGGCTGAGCGACAAAGATCAGGCTTTCAAGTGGTTGGAGACAGCGGTCGAAGAGCGCGACATCTGGTTGATGAACCTGAAAGTGGATCCCGTCTTCGCGAAGCTCCGTTCCGAAAGAAAGTTCACCGACATCCTCGCCCGCATCCGCCTGCGGCCCTAGGTCAGTGCGTTAGCTCACTGCGTTAGCTTGAACGAGTCGAAGTACCTTTTCGAAACCAATTGGAACAAATTGCTCTAGT
>DASURS010000277.1:0-13180 GCA_036279935.1 Pyrinomonadaceae bacterium | reverse complement strand
CGCCTGAGTCAGGAGGGTCGTAAGTATATATTTCATACTGCTTACTTTTTTCGGCAACCAACGTGAGAAACGGAATGGCCGTGGTGTCGGGAGGGCCAGATTATACCGCGTACATGTGCAGCTTTCGCAAGGTCTTCGCCTCCAGGAGGATCTCCTTCTGGCAGTAGAGCCGCTCGGAAGTGATACCCCGGCTGGTGCAATAGTCTACGAGCTTGTCCGACTCGACGATCGGACGGGATTCGGGCGTGTATTTGATGGAGGTCAGAAAAGTTAACCACGGCTCCTGGCCCATCGCGTATACGTAAGCCTCCGTCGGGTTAAACCGGTCGACGATGTCTTTGGCTTTTTCAAAATTCGAGCCGTCGAACCTTCGCGATTGGTCCATCTTCCTCGTTAGTGGACTGGTCAGCAAAGGACCATACAGCCAACTCATCGGCGCGCCGTCGCACTCCATGCCGATAAACACGATGTCGACGTCGCCTACCGACTCGTATATCCGCTGGTAGAGTTTAGGCTCGATGTTGTTTGAGTCGGCAGCACACAGTACTGAGCGGCCCTTCAGACTTACGAGGTAGGCCATCTTCGTTCTGATATTCAGGTCCGCGTGCTCGCCGAGGAACGGCAACCCGATGATCGCGCCGCCGTCGACGTGCAAAGGATCGAGCTCGTCGATTTCTCGGACGTTCCTGAAGCCGATCGCCTGCAAGGTCAACTTCAGCGAGGGATCGATCAGCGTGCCTCCGCTGTTTTTTGGCACGATCACGTTCTTGACCGTATGCCGCAACTGTAAGAGCGTCTCGAACATACAGTGGTCCTGGTGATTGTGCGTGATCACGAGATAGTCGATGCTTTCGGGCAAGTCAGAATAGAGAAAACGCGTCGTGCCGTTCTCGTAATCGTAGCTAATCACCGGGTCGAACAAGATGCTGACCTCGCGCGTCTCGATCAGGATGCAGGCGTGGCCGAAGTAGCGAATTCTGATGTCGTCGCCGTCATAGGCAGCGCGCGGTGCGGGACTCGTTTCGGAGAAGAAGGCTGAAAACTGCTCTTCGTCTTCGTCTTTCACCTCCAGCAGTTCCTTGATCACGCCGAACGGTTGCGGCGTGTATTTCATTCTGGAGAGCTCGTCGAGCCGAGGGTCGTTGAATGGCAGTTTCAGCGTGAGCGCTCCCGGCTTCGCCAATCTCGGAGTACTGAAGACGAAAGGCCGCGAGTCACTTTCCGCCAGCGACAACATGACGCTCTGCGACTCTTGATTGTAATAGCGACTCTCGTAAAGCAACGGCTCGATCAAGCGAAACGAAGCGTTGTTGTGCAAGTCGTAAGTCAGTTCCACATAGCCTTGCAGGATATCGGGAACTTTCGGATACAGCGGCTCGAGCGAATAGCCGCCGGCTTCGTTGATTAACATCTCGTCAAGCATCCGGATCGCGTCCGCGAGCGCGAGCAACTCCGACTGCTCCGACGTCGTTCTTTCCAGCAACTCCTTGACGGCGCCCGTCTTGCTCGCGTCGTAGTTGATGAACGGCCCCCCAATCATCGCAGGGTTCTGAAGGGCCGCGATGTGAGTCTGCGGAGCAGCAATGAACGACTGCATCAACTTCACGTGTTGAGCAACAAACATTGCCGCCGTCGCCGGCGATATCAGATACGGCCACGCATACCACTGGTTGAATAGCGGCTCCATGACGACGTTCTGCTTCAGGAATACTACTTCGCTTTCCATAAAATTCTCCGTGGGTTCTCCAATTCAAATCAGGCGGGACTGGAGCAGATAATCCCCGACGCGCGGAAGGTTGTCATGCTGCGCGCTTCGGTTTTTTCCTACCAGACTATTGAGCTCGGTCGAGAGCAAACGAAGAAGGACCGGTTGCGACGTGTTCAGGAAAAAATGATCGCCGGCCAGCATCCTCAATTTGACTGAAGCAGTCGAGTGTTGTTGCCACCCCTCAAGATCCTCGCGCGTCACATCTTTGTCCGCCAGTCCGCCGAACACTGTCATCGGAACATCCAGCGGTGCTTCGGGCTTGCAGACGTAAGTTTCAGCTACCGAAAAGTCAGCCCTTAGCAGAGGAAGCATCATTGTCATCAACTCTGGGTGCTCGAGTACTTCTTTGGGAGTACCGTTGAGATGACGCAGTTCCGTGAGCAACTCGGCGTCGGGAAGATTATACAGTGGCGGGTCACGATCGATGATGTGCGGGGCCCGCCGCCCCGAGATGTAAAGGTGCAGAGGCATCCGCCGTCCCTCGCGACGCAACAGGCGCGCGAGTTCGAAACTGATCGACGCACCCATGCTATGGCCGAAGAAAGCGAACGGCATGTTGAAATATGGCAGCAGCGCGGCCCCGGCAGCCTCGACCATGGGGTCCATGTCCGTAAACGGCGCGGCTTGCAACCGATTGCCGCGCCCCGGAAGTTGAACAGGACAGACTTCGACAAACGGCGGGAGGGTATCCCGCCATTTGTGGAAGACTAGAGCTGAGCCACCTGCGTAAGGGAAACAGAACAGACGGAGCTTAGCTCGGGGGTTTGGTTCATAGTACGCAAGCCAGGGGGATTGCGCCGAATTCGTTCTGTTGACTGTTGTTAACATAATTCGACCTCCATACAACTTGAGGAGCTGCCCTCGGGGGCTTTGCACAAAAGTCCTTGTTCTGGGGATCTCTGTGCCACCTCAGTGTCCTCTGTGTCTCGGTGGTGTGGTTTTACTCGGAATTCATCAACCACAGAGACACAGAGGACACTGAGGTTGCACAGCGAAGAGCGCGCTCGGGACTTTTCGCGCAAAGCCGCCCTCGGGAGTTTCGGCGAGGCGCGCATTTGGCGGTCGCTCAAGCGATCGTCGAGGAGACGGTTTCCAGAGGTGTGTCGACGGATCCTCTGCCGGCTCGCGCCGCGTCTGCCTCCATTTTCTTGCGCAGGCTCAAGGGTCTCATGTCCGTCCAGACCTCTTTGATATAGGCCAGGCAGTCCGCCTTGAGGCCGCTCTTGCCTGTATCGTTCCAGCCGAGCGGATTCTCGCGGTGCGCCGGCCAGATCGAGTACTGCTCTTCGTGATTGACGACAGCCTTGTAAATCGTGGTGTCTTCTCTTTCGTCGGTATGCATTTTAGTCTCCTTAAAGTAATGGTTGTTTATTTGCGGTGGCGGCAATAGAACAGCCATCGCCTTGCGCGATCTCAGAACGTCGCGTCGTTCAGCAGGAACCCTTTGTCTCTGAGGTGGTTGATGATTAGACGAGCGTTATCGAGCGGTGTTGAGTCAGACGTGGTCAGGACGAGTTCGGGACGCACCGGCACTTCGTACGGATCATCTACTCCGGTCATGCCCTTCATCTCGCCGCGCCGGGCTTTTGCATACAGTCCCTTGGTGTCGCGCTCTTCGCAAACTTCCAAAGGAGTGTCGACATAGACCAGCACGAAGCGATCTGCACCCACCATCGCGCGAACAGCGTCACGCGTTGCGGCATATGGGCTCACCGCCGCGCACATCACGAGGCCGTGGTGTTTGACGATCTCTGACGCGACGTAGCCGATTCGCAGGATGTTGGTGTCGCGATCCTCTTTACTGAACCCGAGCCCTTTCGACAGATGCGTGCGAACGACGTCGCCGTCGAGGATCGTCGCTTGACGTCCATGCTCCGCGAGTAACTCAGTCAGGACTTCGGCGATGGTCGACTTGCCGGCGCCCGAGAGCCCCGTCAGCCAAATGCACACGCCCTGCTGATGACGCGGCGGATACGCCTGCGCCAAAACGGCTCCAACTTCCGGCCGGGTAAACCACTCCGGCAAGCTGGCTCCCTTCGCGAGGTAATCGCTACGCACTTTGGAACCGGAGAGTGAGAGCGTCGCCGCGCCTTTCGGTGCATGGTCCACCTCTTCGTAACGAGCTTCTTCAGACAGGTAGACCATCTCGTTGAACGGCAAAATGCTCATGCCGATCTCTGGTCCAACCTTCGTAAGGAGGTGCTGCGCGTCGTAGGTGCCGTAGAAAGGCTGGCCGGCGGAGTTCGGTCCGGGGCTGGCATGATCTCGGCCCACGATCAGGTGGTTGGCGCCGTAATTCCGGCGAATGATCGCGTGCCAGAGAGCCTCACGCGGACCGGCCATGCGCATGGCCAGCGGCAACAGACTCAACACGGTGCGCGCGCCGTCGTAATACTTCCGGACCAGCGCTTTATAGCTGCGAACGCGCGTGTAGTGATCGACGTCGCCGGGGCTCGTCTGTCCCACGACCGGGTGCAGCAGCAACGCCCCGTTGATCCTGGCGGCCGCCCGCTTTGTTAATTCCTCGTGAGCGCGATGGATCGGGTTGCGCGTTTGGAAGGCGACGACGTTCGTAAATCCGGTTTCGGCGAGTAAGCTGCGAACCTCTGCCGGCGTCCGGCGCAGGTCGACGAAGTCATGATGTCGCGGCAGATTCAGTACACGGATCGGACCGGCGATGTAGTGGCCGCCCCAGCCGTGCATCTCGGCGACGAGCGGGTGGCGAGTATCTGTTGTTTGATATACCCGCTCGGCCTCGTCAGCCAAACTCCATTCAAACACCTCCTCGACTGTCATGGTCGCGATCAGATTAAACGTGGCGTCGCGCAGTGCGATCTGCTGCCCTGGTTGAATGCCGCTGTTTGCCGCGACCGGCAGCGTGATCGGTATCGGAAACAGAGTGCCGTCCGCGAGGCGCATGTTTTCGAGCACGCTCGCGTAATCGGCCTGGCCCATGAACCCGCGCAACGGGGAGAACGCCCCGACCGCCAGTAGTTCGAGGTCGCATAACGAGCGTTGAGATAATTGGACCGACGGCAAACTCGCGGCCTGCCGCACCAATTCGTTGCGTTCCTCGCCGTTGACCAGCAGGTTAACGAGCTCGCCGCCGTACGGAGTAATCAACTCCTGTGGTTGCATCATCGGCGGAGTGATTAATTCCGCTGTCTCTACGATTGTCGTGTTGTCGATCATGAAAAGTCGTTGCTCCTGGGGGCGAACAGAGATGTGCGCCGAAATTGCGCGATCGCCGCATTGTTTGCCGGCGTGCGCTGTTGTTGGTTGAAAGGCCCTGATAGCTGGTCCCGGAAGAACTGGGTTTCTATCCGAGCGAGACTGGTAAATCGATGGCTCTGAGCGGCAGGTGAGAAACGTACTCGCCGGAGATGCGCTTGCCGTACTCCAACTTGATCATTCGGTCGGCGACATGAAAGTAACGATCATCATGGCTGATGACGATCACTGTCTTGCCGCGGGCCTTCAAGTCGGGCAACAGCTTGTAATAGAAGATCTCTTTGAACTGTGGATCTTGATCCGCCGCCCACTCGTCGAAGACGTAAATCGAACGGGCCTCGAGGTAGGCTGTCAGCAGGGCCAGCCGTTTACGCTGTCCCTGGGAAAGGTCCGTGGTGGAAAGCTTCCCGTCGTTGACCTGTACCTTGTGGTCCAACTGGAGCTCGATCAGGTAATCGAGTGCCTGCGCATCGAGGTCAGGGGAAATCATGCCGAAGAAGCTGTCGAAAAGATAAAAGTCGGAGAAGACAACCGAGAAATGCTGGCGGTAGTCGTCCCTGTTCTCCGAGGTAATGACTTCGCCGTCGAGGCGAATTTCTCCGCCTTCGGGCTCGTACAAGCCGGTGAGCAGCTTGACCAGCGTCGTCTTGCCACTGCCGTTACCGCCCGTAACGAAGACCAACTCGCCCGGATGGATCGTCACATCAATCGGACCGAGGATGAAGCGGCTGTCCTCTTTTTCGCGGTGATATGAGTGCGTGACGCCCGCGAGCTCGAGTCGCCGCCAACGCGAAGATTGACCGAGTCGAGCTTTCGAGTCGGATTCGCTCGCGTTAGAAGCCAGCAACAGGCCCAACTCTTCGACTTTATTAACGGCTATCGTCGCCTGGCCCATTCCCGGAAGCGATCCGAGCACGCCTTGCAGTGGACCCAACATGTAGAAGAAAACAAGCGTGTAGCCGGTCAGGACATGCGCGTCGAGACTATTGATTGCCGGAAGCCCGAACAGCAACAGACCGAGGATGGAGGTCGCGACGACCTGGACCCAAAAATCGGCAAAGATAAAAGTGTGGGTGGACTGAATGCGATGGTGACGGAGCGAAGCAGACGTCGCACCGAGGCTTCGCGAGAGGAAGTCAATGCGACGCTCGCGATGAAGTTTCAGTTCTTTGGTGCCGTCTATCAGCCCACGAAAGTGTTTGAGAAGTTCCGCCCATTCTTCGCGAACTACTTTCATGTGGCGCAAGCCTCTCCTGGTCGCCATCTGGTAGAGAAACGTTCCCACGCCCATAACGATGGCGAGGACCAGGAATACAGACCACGACAACCAGGCCAGGTAGATGGCCGAGCAAACCACGATCGCCGCTTGCGTACAGAGAGTAGGAACACTGCTGAGAGCGGCGATGATCGTTGGGAGATCGTCGGTCAGCGCCGCAAAGAGGCGATGCGAGCCACTCTCTTCGAGTTTGCGATAAGGCACCGCGAGAATCTGCCGGCACAGTTGCATCCGCAGATCGAAGACTGCACCGATCGTAAAGCGGGCCAGCAGCAACTGCGAAATACCGCGGCTAATGATGCCCAGCAGAGCAATCGCAACAAAACTCAGAATCACGCCTCTCAAAGAGGCGCCCCGATTCGTGATCGCCGTATTGATGATCGCCAGAAAAAGCGTCGTGCTGGCGCCGCCGACGATGCCGGCGATGATCACGAGAACAAGGATGATCCGTGCATGGCGGATGCTCTTTGAACACCGCAAGAGAAAGCGTAGTAGTTTCACTGCTGTTACTCCGTGGAGGTTTGGTTGATGCAGTTCTGCAAACGTTCGGCCAGGATTCTGACGTTCGGCTCGCGGGTCATGCTGGAGTGAGTGCCGGGTACATCGTATATCTGCATTTCCGGAACCGTCAGGCTGATCCAGCCCGGCGCCGGATCATGAGTCTCCGTCAAACGCTCACTGGCCCTGAATAGCGTGATGCGGCACGGATTAAGTTGCGGCAAATAATTTAGAATGGCTCGGTAATTCGTTTTATAGACGTGCAAGATACGGCGAGCCTGCTCGATTCCCACGCCCGGCGGGATCGCGTGAGCCAGTCGGGCCTGCTCAAGGAAGTAGGACAGCTGCTCGTCCGGATGAACTTGCTGGAGATCTTCAGTCGTGATCGGCAGGCCCAGCTCATTTGCAAACTGGACCAGCAACGCCGCATCGTCCCGCGCCTCCGGCAGGCAAACCGGCGCCCAGGAATCCATCAAGGCAAGCAGCGCTATCTCTTGCCCCTGCTGCTGCAACTGCCGCGACATTTCGAACGCGATGACTCCGCCCATCGAATGGCCCGCGAGGAGATACGGTCCCTCCGGCTGCACGACGCGCAACTCCTTGATGTATTCAGCCGCCATGTCTTCAATTCGAGTGTGTGGCTGCTCTTCAGCGTACAGCCCGCGTGACTGGAATCCGTAAACGGCTTGATCCGGACTCAAAAGCTGCACCAGCTTGTGATAGCCGAGAACGGTCCCACCTACCTGGTGAACACAGAAGAGCGGGTTTGCCGTGCCCGACTTGATCTCCACCAGTGTTGATTGCGGGATTGTGTCCTGCTGCTGTCTGATTGCTTCGGCGAGTTGTTCGACGGTTGCTCGCTGGAACAGAATCGCCAGCGGAAGTTCGCGCTGAAAGCGGTCCTGAAGGCGATTCATCAAGCGGACGGCGATCAGCGAGTGGCCGCCCAGCTCGAAAAAGTTGTCGGTGACGCCGATGGGACGAGTTCCAAGGAGGTCCTCCCAAATCTGCACCAGTTGAAGTTCGACGCTGTCACGCGGGGCGACGTACGTCCGATGTTGAGTGACAGCGGTTTCATCCTGCGCCTGGAGCGCCCGGCGATCTACCTTTCCATTGGGCGTCAACGGCAACTCATCCAGGATTACAAAAGCCGCCGGCACCATGTAGTCGGGCAGTCGCTCGCTGAGGTAGGCGCGCAACTCGCCAACCTCGACCTGCTCGCCGGCGACGTAGCCCACCAGCCGCTTCTCTCCGTGCTCATCTTCCCTCGCCTCAACCACGCTCTCGCGGACTGATGGATGTTCGGTTAACGCCGCCTCGATCTCTCCCAACTCGATACGGAAACCTCTGACCTTCACCTGATGGTCCACGCGGCCTCGAAACTCGATATCTCCATCCGGCAAATAGCGGGCGAGATCTCCGGTTCTGTAAAGGCGCGCACCGGGGTGAAGACTAAACGGATTGGGAATGAATCGCTCGGCAGTCAGTTCAGGACGGTTCAGGTAACCCCGCGCCAACGCGTCGCCGCCAATGTGCAACTCGCCTGTCACGCCGATCGGCACCGGCTGTTTATGCTCGTCCAGGATGTAGACTTCGGTGTTAGCGATGGGCCGGCCAATCGGAGGCATTGCTGGTCCATCTGCCGATTCTCGCGCCGCGGATTCTCGCGCAGCAACCCTGAAAGACGTGGTGACGACCGTGTTTTCTGTCGGCCCATAGTGGTTGATTAAGTTCAACGGCAGAGACGAGTGTGGCCATCGTTGCAGCTGATCGCCGCCCGTCAACAGGTTCTTCAATGTGCAGCCGGCCGGCCATTGCTCTTCCAAAGTGACCAGCACGGCCTCTGCGAGCGGCGTCGGCATGAAACTGATCGTGATCGACTCATCCGCCATCCAGTTCAACAATTTCGCCGGTGCTACGCGCGTCTCCTGATCGGGGATATGAATACTGGCGCCTGCGGTCAGGTAAGGCCACAACTCCCACACCGACGCGTCGAACGATGGACCAGCCAACTGCGTCGCGCGGTCCGCCGATGTCACGCTGTACTCACGTTGATGCCAGGTGACGAGGTTCATAAGGCCGTCATGTTGAATCTCGACGCCCTTCGGTTGGCCCGTTGAGCCGGAGGTGTAGATGACGTAGGCCAGATTCTGAGACGTGACGTCGGTTACGGGATTCTCAACACTCAGCACCGACGCACGCTGCCAGTCGGCATCAACTCGCATGATCGAAGCGGCGGTCTGCGGAAGGCTCTCCGTGAGTCGTGCCTGCGTCAAGAGCACCGGCACGGCCGCATCCTCCAGCATGAACGAGAGTCGCGCCTGCGGATAGGTAGGATCGAGAGGCAGATAAGCGCCGCCTGCTTTGAGGATACCAAGCAGCGCCACCACCATCTCGATGGACCGTTCCATACAGACTCCGACCAACACGTCGGGGCCGACAGCCTGAGCTCGCAGGTAGTGGGCCAACTGGTTGGCGTTGTCGTTCAACTCCGCGTAGCTCAACCGCTGTTCTCCGCATACCAGCGCGGTTGCGCCCGGTGTGCGTGCGACCTGTTCTTCAAATAGTTCGTGAATGCACTTCTGGCGAGGATAGCCGGCGGCCGTCTGGTTCCAATCGACGAGCAGTTGTTGGCGCTCCGGCGCAGTCAGCAGCGGCAACTGCGAAAGGTGTCGATCGGGATCGGCCACGATGCCTTCGAGCAATATCTCGAAGTGTTTGAGCATCCGTTGGATCGTCGGCGCTTCGAAGAGATCGGCGTTGTATTCCAGCAGCGCCCTCAAGCCTTCGCCCGTTTGCGCGAGTGACAGCGTCATATCGAACTTGGAAACCGAACTCTCAACGCCGCCCATCGAACCGAGTTTCAAGTCAGTGCTTAACTGGCCCGCTCGAGCGGAGGCGTTGTGCAATACCATCGTGACCTGAAACAGCGGAGAGCGACTCAGGTCTCTTCGCAACTGCAACTCTTCGACGAGTCTCTCGAACGGCACATCCTGGTGCGCGTACGCTGCCAGCGCCATTTCCTTCACCTGCGCCAGCAACTCGCGAAAACTCGAATCGCCCCGCATACGCGCGCTTAGCACGAGCGTGTTGATAAAGAAGCCGATCAAGCTTTCGGTCTCGGCACAGGTGCGACCGGCGATCGGAGTTCCGACCGCGATCCCTTCCTGACCCGTGTAGCGATAAAGCAAAGTCTGGAAAGCCGCCAGCAGCGTCATAAACAGCGTGGCGCCTTCCTTCAGAGTGATGCCGTCCAGCTCTTCGGAGAGCGACTTCGAAAGCATCAGCGATTGCGATGAACCACGGAACGTCTGAATCGGCCCGCGCGGATGGTCTGCCGGCAATTCGAGTACGGGCGGGATGCCGTTGAGTTGCTGTTTCCAGTAGGCAAGTTGTTGGTCCAGCAGTTCACCGCTCAGCCATTCGCGTTGCGCCAGCGCGAAGTCGGGATATTGAATCGGCAACTCCGGCAGCGGCGATGTCTGACCGGCGGAGAACGCGGCGTAGAGCGTCGTCATCTCCCTGATTAGCACGCCGGTGGACCAGCCGTCACTGACGATGTGGTGCATCGTCATGAGCAGTACATGCTCTTCTTCGTCCAGCTTCAGCAAACTGACGCGTAAGAGTGGACCTTGCGACAGGTTGAACGGCCGTTGGCCCTCCTCTTTGATCAGACGCAACGCTTCCTGCTCGCGTTCCGGCTGCGGCAGATCGCTGATGTCATGTACTAACAACGCCGCGGGCCGAGCCGGAGAGATGACCTGCACCGGTTGCTCGTCGACGACGGCAAAGGTCGTGCGCAAAGCTTCGTGACGCCGCGTGATCTCGTTGATCGTCTGCTCCAGTGCAGTTGTGTCCAGTCTTCCGGTTAGTCGCACTGCGTCGGAGATGTTGTAGATGGCGGTGTTGGATTTCAGTTGGTCCAGGAACCACAAACGCTGCTGCGCAAAGGACGCGGGAAAGACGAACACGTCGTCGTCATGATCAATTTGTGACGCCAATGCGGAACGCTTCATTCTGTAGGCGTCTCGCGGCAGCGGTGCGATGACCTGCTTCTGAAATACGACGCCGCTGTTCCGCGTCTTTTCTATCTCGTTCGCCAGGCCGGCGATGGTCGGCGATTCAAACAGACGGCGCAGTGGCAGTTCTATTTGGAAAGCATCGCGCACACGCAACACCATCTGTGTGGCGAGTAAAGAATGGCCGCCGAGGGCAAAGAAGTTGTCGTGGATGCCGGCCTGCTCGAGTCTGAGTATCTCGGTCCAGATCGCCGCGAGCCGTTCCTGCGTGGGTGTGCTGGGCCCAACATAAGGTTCTCCGTTGCTCGGAGTTGCTTGTTCAGGAGCGGGCAGTGCCCGGCGGTTTATCTTGCCGCTCGACGTCAGCGGCAACGAATCCAGCAGCACAAACGCCGCGGGCATCATGTACTCCGGCAACTTCTCGTGGAGAGCTTTCCGAAGTTCACTGATCGCCGGCGCCGGCTCTCCGGCGACCACGTAGGCCACGAGGCGCTTGTCGCCTGACACGTCCTCGCGTGCGATCACGATGGCCTCACGTACAGCGGGTTGCCGGAGGAGGACGGCTTCGATTTCACCGACTTCGATGCGGAAGCCACGGACCTTCACCTGATGGTCGTTGCGTCCCACGAATTCAATCCGGCCATCCGCGAGATAACGCGCGAGATCGCCTGACTGATAAAGCCTCCCGCCGGCCGTTGCGCTGAATCGATCCGGCACAAACTTCGCCGCGGTTGCATCCGGACGCTGAAAATAGCCGCGCGCCAGACCCTCGCCGCCGATGTAGAGCTCGCCGGTGACGCCCAGGGGAACGGGCTTCAGATTTCGATCCAGCAGGTACACCTGAGCGTTCGGAACCGGCCGGCCAATCGGCACCTCGCGTCCCTGTTCACAAGTGTCGGAAAGATCGCATTTCGTCGATACGATCGTGGCTTCGGTTGGACCATAAGTATTAACCAGCCGAACACGGCCGTCGACGATTCGATGCCACGTTGCCAGCCGCTCCGGCAGGGCCCGCTCGCCTCCGATGATCACGAGCCGCAACGATTCGGGCAACGTCAGTCTGTTCACGGAGAGTGCGTCAGTGAGGTGGTGCCAGTAAGCCGTGGGAAGATCCAGCACTGCGATTTCGAGATCACGACAGGCTTGCAGGAATGCCGGCACTGAGCTCACCATCAACTCGTTTCGCAGCACCAGTGTCGCCCCGCTTGTGAGACCTGCGTAGATCTCTTCCGAGGCGGCGTCGAAGGTCACGGGCGCAAACTGCAGCACACGTTCACCGGGCTTCAATCCGAATTCCACCTTCGCGGCGTCGATGTAGTTCACTAGCGAACTGTGCTGGGTCAGTACTCCCTTTGGCTCTCCGCTCGAGCCCGACGTGTAGATCATGCAGGCGAGCGTTTGCGGTGTTGCGACGCTGGAGAGATTCTCGCTGTCGCATTTGGAAATGTTGGCCCAGTCGGAGTCGACGCGCACCACGCGGATTCCTTGCAGCGGCAGTCCCGCGAGTAGCGCTTGCTGAGTCAACAATGTCTTTATCCGGGCGTCCTGAAGCAGAGCGGCAAAGCGGTCCTTCGGATAGAGCGGGTCGAGTGGCACATAAGCGCCGCCGGACTTCAGTATTCCAAGCAATCCCACCATCAGCTCGACGCTGCGTTCCATGCAGATGCCGACGAACGTGTCGGCTGTGATTCCCAGGCCGCGCAGATGTCGCGCCAACTGGTTCGCGCGTGCGTTCAACTCGGCGTAGGTGATCTGCTCTTCTCCATAGACCACTGCGACGGCGTTTGGAGTAAGCTCCACCTGTTTCTCGAACAGCTCGTGCAGGCACGCCTCTCGTGGATACTCTCTCGCTGTTGCGTTCCATTCGACCAATAGCTGCTCGCGCTCTGCGGCGGTGAGCAACTGTAGTTCCGAGAGTCGCGCATCCGGATTCACCAGCACTGCTTCCAGCAGTATCGCGAAGTGCTTGCTCAACCGCTGCATCAGCGAGTGGTCGAACAAGTCGGCGTTGTACGCCAATCCTCCTCGCAACTCGCCGTCCTTGTTCTCTTCGAGTCCCATCGAGAGATCGAACTTCGCGACGCCGGCCGACCCGCCGATCAGGCTCATCTTCAATCCCGGCAACTCTATTCCGTCGCGCACCTCTCGCGCCGCGTTCAGCATGAACAGCGCCTGGAACAACGGCGTCCACCTCAAGTCGCGTGCGGGTTGCAGTTCTTCCACTAACCTTTCAAACGGGACGTCGCCATGCGCGTATGCGCCGAGTGCGACTTCTCTCACGCGGCCCAGCACTTCGCGGAACGTCGGGTCACCGGAGAAGTCCGTCGCCATCACCAGCGTATTGATGAAGCAACCGATCAAGCCTTCGATCTCAACTCGATCGCGTCC
>DASURS010000276.1:0-10036 GCA_036279935.1 Pyrinomonadaceae bacterium | reverse complement strand
CGCGGCCAACACCACTGACGTTTACGCGTTCGTGGACCAGGATGGAACCGAGAAGTCTCTCGTGCTTGCACTCGGCGTTTACCCGCACGAAGAACCGGGGATTGGCCCGAACAAGTACAACTTCGACGACAACGTTCTTTACGAGATCCACGTAGCGCTCGGCCCTGACGTCGCAGCGGGACGCGCAACCGTGAGTTACCAGTTTCGTTTCACCACCGGGTTCAAGACGCAGAACACGATCCTTCAGTCGTATCTCGGCGTCGTGCAACATGCCGGCGACGCGAACCAGAACCTCACGCAGACTTACACCGTGACGAAAGTGGACCACCACGCGAACCGCGAAACCGTGCTCGGCACGGGAGTGGTTCCACCAAACAACCAGGGCAACGCGACGCCTTTCTACAATCAGGGAAACAACGGCGAGAACCCGGCGCGAGACGGTGTCGCGACTGAGGCTGAGCTCGATCGCTACACGAGTGAAGCTGTCACCGAACTGTCGAACGGCTACATCGCATTCGCCGGCCAGCGTGACGACGGCTTCTACGCGGACATCCAGTCGATCTTCGATCTGCTGAAGCTGCGCAATCCGGGCAAGGACTCACAGGGCGGGTTCAACCTGCATCTGATGGCGCTCGAAGTACCCGTTGCCGAGCTCGGCGGCGACCAGCAAGTCGCGGGTGTTTACGCTACGACCAGCCGGCGATCGATTCGCGTGCTGGACGACAAGCAGTCGCCGAAGAACAATGGCCCATTCGTGCAGGTGGCGCGTCAGGGCAATCCGCTCTTCAACGAAGGGCTCGTCGCGATTGCCGATAAAGACCTCTACAGCCGCACGAGCCCAACCAGCGACGGCGAACTGTTCAGAAAATACGCCGAGACGCCGGAGCTTGCGCGTTTGATAAACCTGCTCGTGTTCAATTCTCAGGTTGCTCCGGAAACGAACCGCACCGACATCGCCGGCATTTACATTCCCGACCTCATCAAGGTCGACTTGTCGACGAACAAAGCTCGTTTCGCAGGTGGTGGTCCTGACAATCCGACGAACCCCGACGACGCCGCGTATTCCCGTCTCAGCATCTTCGGCGGTGACGTGCTGAAGAGCAACATTCAGGATCCATTCAAGAATGGCGGATTCATTCCGGGTGGCTGGCCCAACGGGCGGCGCTTCGGAGACGACGTTGTCGACATCGCAGTCACAGCGCTGATCAGCGATCTTCGCGATCCGAACAACCTGATCATTCGCGGTCCAGCAGGCGACGGCGTCAATCAGAACGACATGGGGTTCAACAAAGTCTTTCCGTATGAAGCGACGCCTCAGAACGGCCGCAATCACCGGCATCCGTAAGTTCAATGAACAACTATCTTTCAATGCTGGCGAGAGTGGGGATGCTTGCGTGCATCCTCACTCTTCTTAGTGGCAGTGCGCTGGCGCACGATCCGGGTTTGAGCGCTGCGGAAGTTCGTGTGTTTGCGGATCGCATTGTGGCGGAGGTCAGTTTTTCACCCGTCGATTCGGAAAACATTGAATCGGACCTTCTCACAATCCAATACAAGCAACAGGCGTTGGAATTACGGTCGTTTAATACGAAATCGAGTGATGCGAACAGCGTGCATTTTCTGCTGGAGTTCGGGAATCCGAATGCAACCGAATTGCACATCAGCGCTCCGATACTCGCGAGCCTGCCGCGTGGACACAAGCAGTTCGTTTCAATTTACGATGGTGAAAACAAACTGCTTGCGGAGCGCATGCTCAGCGCGGAATCACGAGATCTCACGATCGATGTGCGAGTCTCGTCAGGAGACCGTTCGATCGGACGTTTTGTGCTCCTCGGAATCGAACACATCTTCACCGGTTACGATCATCTCGCGTTCCTGCTCGCGCTCCTGCTGACAGGAGGCTCACTTCGCGCGAATGCCAAGATCATCACTTCATTTACCGTGGCGCATTCGCTGACGCTCGCGCTCGCGACGCTCGGCGTCGTCAACATCCGGCCCGTTATCGTCGAACCGATGATCGCTGCTTCGATTGTGTTCGTCGGGTTGGAGAATCTGTTTGCTCGACGCATTGCAGCAAGGTGGCTGGTCACATTCGTTTTCGGACTGGTCCACGGTCTCGGGTTCGCTTCAGCGCTGCGAGAGCTGGGCCTCACCGAGCAAGTTGCGATTCCGCTTTTGTCATTCAATCTCGGAGTCGAGATCGCGCAGATTGCGATCGCGGCTCTTGTTCTGCCGTTCATCCGGCGATTGGAGCAACGTCCGGCATTCGCGTTGAAACACGTTCCGGCGCTTTCGCTGCTAATCGCGTGTGCAGGGGTTTATTGGCTGCTCACCCGCACCTTGTGAATCAGTAGTTCGTCAGGATCTCTTCCGGTTTGAAGCCCATCTTGCCTAGACGCTCGCGCGTTTGATCGATCATCTCGCGCGAACCGCAGATCAAGGCGACTGGTGAAGAGAGATTCGGAAGGACGTTGTCGAGCAGTGATTGGACGTAGCCGGTGGGGCCGGACCAGTCGTGCCCGTCAGGACGCGAGATCACCTGGCGCAATTCGACGTCAGCGTCGGCCCAGTGCTGAACTTCGTGCCGGTAGCAGAAATCGTCCGGCGTGCGCGCGCCGTAGAGCACGACGAGCTGGCCGAAGTCGCGCCTGTGTTTTAAAACGTGGCGCAACGCTGAACGAAGCGGCGCGACGCCTGTGCCCATCGCGACGAAGACCAGGTCGCGATGTTTGTGCTCGGCGAGCGGAAACCCGCGTCCGGCGACGCCGAGCAGTTCGATCTCATCGCCTTCGGTCATGTCGTACAGCACCTTGCTCGCACCAGCTTTCTGTTTGACGAGCACTTCCAGATCGCGATCCTCGGGTGCACTCGCAAACGCGAAGTAAGCGGGGTCTTGACCGGCGACGCCGAGAATTGCCACTTGTCCCGGAACAAACTCGACCCGGCCCGCGCCATGGACGGGATGCAGATCGAATGAACGAGTGAGGCGCGCTTGATCGCGGACGCGTTTGATGACGAGTTTTTGCGGTGTGTCAGACATCGGAAGGCGCAGTGTACCAAAGCCGCAAAAAGCACAAAAAGGTTGGCGAAGATTTTTGTTACTTTTGTGCCTTTTTGTGGCGGTGTTACAATTGGCGCCCGTTCCGAAATTAAGATTTAACCTATGAGTCTTAGACCAACTGGAATTGCATTTGGCGTCTCCCTCGCTCTGCTCGTCGCGGTCTGCTCGTTGTTGGCGTTTGGGCAATCCGGCAGAAGACAAGCGAAACCGCCCGCAGTCGCGCCCATTCCGTCGCCAACTCCGGAACCGACACCGGAGGTGAAGGAGGCGAAGAAAGATGAGAACCAGCCGTCGATTCTGGTCGCTCTCGGAGATCGAGGAACAACTTATTCGCGCTACCCTTACACTTACGTCGAAGCGGCCGCCATCGGCTGCGCCGATCGACTGCGGAAAGGTTCGTCGGCTTCGGTCAGCATTTCGGACCGCGAGCTGAGCCGCGGTGAAGCGATCGCGAAAGCGAAAGCGGAGACGAACACTTACGTCGTCTTAATCAACATTGTGGAAGACACGATGAGCGCCAGCTCGAGCTCAGGCTATGTTGAATTGCAGGTCGATTACGTCGTGTTTGCGCCTCAAACGGCGAAGGTTTTAGCGACTGGCAGGACTTACGAAAACAGCTCTCGCACAGGGCCGATAGTCACCCAGCGACTGCCAAGCTCGACGCTTCCGAGTTATCGCGAGAAACTACTGCGGCGAGCAGGTGAAGACGCCGGCGAACGGATACTCAAAGCTCTTCACTTGAGCAGTCAACCGGGTAAGTAATCATTTTCCGTTTGCCATTTGTCGTTGGCCATTTGTCATTTAAATGGAAAATGAAAAATGGAAAACGACAAACGGAAAATGCTTACTCCTTGTAAAGCTTCTCGATCACGTCGCGATACTTTTGATCGATGACGCGTCGCTTTACTTTCAGCGTCGGCGTTAGCTCGCCGCCTTCGATGCTGAACTCGTTTTCGAGCAGCGCGACCTTCTTGATCTTTTCATATCGCGCGAGATCCGGCGTGAATTTGTCGATCTGCCGCTGAAACAAATCGATAATTCGCGGATGCTCGCACATCTCGCGCCGGCTCTTCACGTCGATCCCTTTAAACTTGCAGTACGACTCCAACTGCTCCCACTCCGGCACGATCAGCGCCGCCGGAAACTTCCGTTCCGCGCCAATCAACACCACCTGGTTAACGAAACGCGAACTCTTGATCGCCTGCTCGATCGGCTGCGGCGCGATGTACTTACCGCCCGAAGTCTTGAACAACTCCTTCTTCCGATCGGTAATGCGCAGGAACCCTTCAGCGTCAAGCATGCCGACGTCGCCCGTCTTGAACCAACCGTCGTCCGTGAACACCGCGCGTGTTTCTTCCGGCTTGTTGTAGTAGCCGCGCATCACGTTTGGACCACGAACTTCGATCTCGCCGTCGGCCGCAATGCGAATCTCGACGTTCGGAATCGCCTTGCCCACCGTGCCGACGTGAATGTCGTTCATGTGGCTCGCGGTGATCACGGGCGACGTCTCAGTCAGCCCGTAACCCTGAATGATCGGAATGCCGGCGCCGATGTAGATGCGCGCCAGCTCTTCCGACAACGCCGCGCCGCCCGACAACAACAGGCGAATCCTGCCGCCAAACGCATCGTGCCACTTAGCAAAAACCAGCTTCGTCGCGATGAAGTGTTTCAGCCTCAGAAACAAAGGCGCCGGCTTGTGCGCCAACTCGTAATGGGAGTACTCGACGCCGGCGGCAACTGCCCACGCCAGCAGCGTCGCCGCAAACTTTCCCTTTTCCGCCGCGCTCTCCTGAATGCGCGCGTAAATCTTCTCGAAGATACGGGGCACGCCGACGAATACAGTCGGATGCACCTCGCGCAAGTTTGGCCCAATCGTCTGCAACGACTCCGCGAAATAAACGGCGATGCCCTCGTGCAGATACATGTACATCGCCTGCCGCTCGTAAACGTGCGACAACGGCAACACGGACAGCGCGACGTCTTTCTCGCCAAAATCGAGATGGTCGGTCGAGTCGAGCAGGTTCGTGACGATGTTCGAGTGCGAGAGCATCACGCCTTTCGGCTCGCCGGTCGTGCCGGACGTGTAAATGATCGTCACGAGATCGTCCGGCGTTACCTCTCGCGCCAACTCATCGATGCGGCCCGGTTCCTTCTGTTCAAACTGGCGACCGATCTCCTCCAACTCGGCAAGAGACAATCCTTCGGCGGCGGTCAATCCGTCCCGATCGAAGTAGATGATGTGCTGGAGCCGAGGACATTCGGCGAAGATTTCTTTCAACTCGTCGTACTTCGCGCGGCCTTCGATGACGAGCGCGGACGAACCCGAGTCTTTCAGGATGTAACAGACCTGTGGCGCGGTTAACGTCGGATAAATCGGAACGTCGATGATGCCCGCGAAGATGCAACCCGCGTCCGTCAATGTCCATTCGACGCGACTTTCCGAAAGCAACGCAATGCGATCGCCGCGTTGTAAACCGATCGCGTGCAGCCCGGCCGCGATCTGTTTCGCCCGCGTCATCAGCTCATCGGAGGAGATCGCGACCCAGCGTCCGTCGTGTTTGTAGTTCAACGTGTCGGGACGTTTGTGTACGCGCGCGACTCGAGTGAACACGTCGACCAGCGTCGCCGGCTCGCCGGGGGACGAGGGCCGGCGCGGCGCTTCGTGTAACACTTCGAGATTTTCAGAGACGCGGTTCAAGACGCCTGCACTCCGTTGAGAAAAATATCCAGGACTTGATCTGCCATCGGCGCCAGCTTGTAGCGGCGTTTCGAAAGGATCCAGTTAGTCGCCATCTCGTCGAGCGCGCCGAACAGGATTTTCGCGACAACGCGTGCGTTCAGTTCCGGACGAAATACGCCGGCGCGCTGCCCTTCTTCGAACGTCGATCGAATCAGTGAAAGGTATTCGGCGAAACCCGCCGCCGAAAACTCTTCCATAAACTTGGTCGAGCCGCGCAGTTCCACCTGAAACACGACCGCGAGGTCGCGATCCGCTCCGAGTCGTTCCAGGTGCAGGAGAGCAATCTGGCGGAGCTTTTCACGTGCATCTGTGATTCGCTCGACCCGTTTCCGCGCTGCCTCGAGCGCTTCGCCGACGCTGCGGTCAAAGATGCAGTGGAGGATCTCTTCCTTACTTTTGAAGTAGAGGTAAACGGTCCCATCCGCGACGCCCGCAGCGCGCGCGATGTCTGCCACCTTTGAGTTGAAGTAGCCATTGCGCGCAAAGACCGTGGTTGCGGCGCGGAGAATGGCTTCGTGCTTGTCGTTAATCGCCAATGAATGAACCCTCACTCAGTCGCTTAAGGCTACCATAAAAAGATACAGCGCACCGCAAAAACAGCAGAATCCGCAGACAAAACCCCGTAAACTATGGTATTCATTCCCGGACGCGAATACCCATCACACACTAAACATAGGAGACCACATGCGGACCCCCGTAAATTGCAGGTTTTCACGGCTTCAATGCATCGTCGCAACCCTTCTACTCACCCTATCAGTCGCGCTCACGGCCAGCGCGCAAAGCCAGATTACAACCGCAACGATTGAAGGAACAGTTACAGACCCCAGCGGCGCACTTGTTCCCGGCGCCAACGTCGAAATCAGAAACGTCGAAACCAATCTCTCCAGAAATCTGACGACCGACGACGAAGGCCGGTTCAAAGTGCTCCAGCTAACGCCCGGCAAGTATTCAGTAAAAGTTTCCAAACAGGGATTCGCATCCGCGGAAGACCCGAACGTCGTCCTGACGGTCGGCCAAACCGCGACGCTGTCGTTTCCAATGAAGGTTTCAACCGTGGATGAGACAGTCACCGTCACATCCATGGCGACCGTCGACACCGCGAAGACGGAAGTAAGCTCGACGTTGAGCGAGGATGTTCTTCGGAAGCAACCGAGCCTGGGCCGCAAGTTTGAAGACTTCCTGACGCTCACGCCCGGCGTCAGCATCACGCAAGGACCCGACGGCGACGAGATCAACTTCGCCGGCCAGCGCGGAATCTTCAACAACGTCAGCCTCGACGGCGGCGACTACAACAACGGGTTCTTCGGCGAACAACTCGGCGGACAGCGCGCCGCCATCGACATCACGCTCGAAGCCGTGAAAGAGTTTCAGGTCGTGTCGACCGGCGCGAGCGCGGAGTTCGGACGCACCGCCAGCGGCATCATCAACGTCATCACGAAGTCAGGCACCAACCAGGTTCACGGCAGCGCGTTCTATTTCCAACGCCTCGAAGCATTGACTGCCAACACGTCCGACGGCAAACCGCTGGAGGACTTCCATCGCGAACAGTACGGCTTCACGATCGGCGGTCCAATCAAAAAGGACCGCGCCTTCTACTTCTTCGCCTTCGAAGGCATCAAAGAAAACCTGACGCGCGCAAATCTCAGCGAAGTGATCGGCGACACTCCTTGTCCGATCGCCACGCCGACGATCATCGCCAACGAAGCGCTCATCAACGGCAACACCGATTGCCAGCGACTCGCCCTGATCAATTTCATGCGAGCTTCGCGCAATCAGGAAGAAGGGCTGCCGGTCAAACACAAGATCAATAACCAGGCATTCTTCTCGAAAGGCAATTTCAGACTGAACGACGCGAACGAGCTCGAAGTCTCGTACAACTTCGACTACTCGAAGAATACGAACCAGACGTTCGACGTCGCCACCTACGGCAACTCAGCAAACGGCATCGAAGGTCCATCGAAGATCAACGTCGTTCGCGCGAACCTCTTCAGCACGATCTCGCCGACGAAGTTGAACGAAGCCCACTTCTCTTACTCGCGCGAGTTGCGCCCGCGTTCGGCAATTCCGTCGAACATTCCGGCCGACACGGCGATGGGCTTCGCAACCACGTTTCGTTTCGGATTCCCGTTCTTCCTCGAACCGAACGTCGACGAGCTGCTGTGGCGGACTCAGGTAAAAGACAACTTCTCGATCATCACCGGCGATCACACGATCAAAATCGGCGGCGACTGGCTGCACACGCTCAACGATCAGGTGTTCCGCGGGTTCTTCACCGGACGTTACATCTTCGACAGCGTCACCGGCTTCCTGCGTTACGCCTCGCCGGCCGCACCCGGAGGTTTTGGTCCTAACACTGTCGGTTGTTCCAACGGCACGTACGTGACGGCGCCGGCCACGTGTCCGGGCGGCGCAACCAGCGGCGGTCCACTCCTGCTGTACTTGCAGGGCGCGGGACTGACCGGTCCGGCAACTGACGCCGCCGGCTTCTCCCGAATCACCAATGAAGACATCGGCATCTTCGCGCAGGACACGTGGAGGATCGGGTCCAATTTCACGCTCAACTACGGCCTGCGCTGGGAAGCACAATTGTTTCCGGAGCCGGTCGTGCCGCCGCAGAACACCGCGTACGGCATTTTCCTGAACGATCCGCGTTTCCCGTCGGACGGCACGCTTCCGGATCAGAAAGACGAGTGGCAGCCGCGCCTGGGATTCGCCTGGGACATTTCGAAAAAAGGCAAGTCAGTGCTGCGCGCAAGCTCGGGCATCTTTTACGCACGGCAAAACATGCTGTCGCAGGTCGGATCGATCACGACCAACGGCGTCCAGCAGCAAACGATCTTCCTGAACACGCCGATTATCTCGTCGGGCGTGCCCGGACCGGTGTGGCCCAACGTCGTCACGCCGCCATCGAGCGTCACGCCATGTGTTGCGGGTGGGATTTCGAATCCGTTCCCGTGTTTCAGCGGCGTGCGCGTGTTTAGCCGCGACTACAAGAATCCACGCATCTACAACTTCAACGTCGGTTTCGAACAGGAGCTCGCTCAGGACTGGGCGCTCTATCTCGACTACACGCACTCCAAAGCCGTCCACCTGACGCGCTTCCTGAACGTCAACCGCAACGCCTTCTTCGAACCGTTTCTCGGCGAGACGATGGTGACGAGCGCTGTCGGGAAGTCAGTCTATGACGGTTTCACTATCGGCATGCGCAAGCGTCTCAGCGGCCGTTTCCAGCTCGAATGGAACTACACGCTCGCGAAAGACAAGGACGACGACTCGAACGAACGCGATCCGTTTACCGACCGCGCCTTCGACATCAACAATCTCCAGCTCGACTACGCGTACTCCGACCGCGACATTCGTCACAAGTTCAACTTGTTCACGTACATCGATCTGGGTTGGGGATTCGATGGAAACTTCCGCGTGCAGGGACGAACGGCCCAACCGCTCACGCCCGGCGCTCGCACCGCAACGAATCGCAACATCGATCGGAAAGACAACGAGTACTTCTCGTTCGACTGGCGCATTCAGCGTCCGATCAAGCTTGGTGAGCGCTATTCGATCATCCCGATCATCGAGATGTTCAATACGTTCAATAACGCCAACAACATCAACCCGCTGGTTACGCCGGGCCTGTTCAACTTCGACGGTTTCCTGCGTCAGGGCGTCGGCGATCCGCGGCAGGTGCAGTTGGCGGTGAAGTTTACGTTCTAGTGTGCTGAAAAGTAATTTTGGTCTTTAGAACTACAATTCTCTCTGCGCCACCTCGGCGGCCAGAGACTCTCGTACGCCGATCTTAAAGAACTGCTTTTCCGATCTGAGTGAAGAAATCTGACAGTTTGTGGCGGTCTAACGCGCCGTTGGTGCGAAGACCGCTGCAAACGTCGATGCCGAAGGGTTGAACTTCCTGAATAGCAGCGGCAACGTTTTGTGGCTTCAAGCCGCCCGCAAGAAACAGCGGAACGTCAATCGCCTTCCTGATCTTGCGGCTCAAACTCCAGTCATGCGTCCGTCCTGTTCCCCCGAGTTCCTTGACCGCCAGCGATTGATTGCCGGAATCCAGCAAAACTGCGTCGACGAATGGCGCGACCGTGATCGCCTCGTCGACGGATTCCGGGCCGGTGACGTGAACAACCTGCACCAGCGACACGCCGGGTAATGCATCGCGCAACTCTCTGTGGGCGCCGTTTGGCAGTCGATCGCAAAGCTGGATCGTGTTTACTTTCAAGCGCCGCTGCTGA
>DASURS010000275.1:0-4143 GCA_036279935.1 Pyrinomonadaceae bacterium | reverse complement strand
CCTTTCCCGCCTCGTGTTGATGATCGAGTCGCAGGCCCCGGACATGGTCTGTTCGATACTACTGCTCAGCGACGACGGCAATCACGTGCGTCACGCAGTCGCGCCGAGTCTGCCGGAAAGTTATGTGAAGGTGATCGACGGCAGTCCGATCGGGCCGAAGCATGGTTCATGTGGGACGGCGATGTTCCGCGGAAAGCCGGTGTGCGTCAGCGACATTCTGACCGATCCGCTTTGGGACGATTACCGCGAACACGGAATCGCGATCGGCATGCGCGCGTGCTGGTCGACGCCAATCCTGTCGAGTAAAGGTAAGGTCCTCGGTTCGTTTGCGATGTACTATCGCGAGCCGCGCAGTCCCGATGGCGAAGAACAACACCTCACTAACATCGCCACGAAACTCGCGGCGGAAGCGATCGAGCACAACGCCCGGCGTCAACCGAAGTAGTCCAATCATATTTCTCACACTCAAACCTCGATGTTTTCTCCGCCATCTCCCGCCTGTACTGTTTCATCGGAATCTCTATGCCTCAAAAGGCTTTCAATGCATCACAGGTCTGTCGTAAACTTTTTGCACCTCGCGCTAATCAGGAAACCTCTAAAGGAGATTACTCAATGTTAGACAAGACAGAATCACACGCCTCCGATAACGCCGAACAGCAACTGCCGTTCTTCGCGCGGTTCCTCGAAGGTCAGGACAATTCCAAGGAAGCCTTCCAAACGCTCAAATACCCGTCCGACCGGGATGAGATCGATTGGAAACCGTCTTACATTTCGAACGACGGAGCGCGGTAATAAATAATACCGATTGACAGGGTACCGCCCGCGTTCGAAACGCACTGGCGCGCTGCGATAGCTATTCATCGACCATTGCCAGGCAGACGCGGGCCGTATCCTGAATCACTCACCCGGGACGCATGCCTCCATCTTCCTCGCGCGATGCCGTTCTACTCCTGACGCACAGCGGCGACTTCTATAACGTCGATCTCGTTTCGCAGGCTCTCGTACGCAGAGACGCGCGCGCCGTTCGCTTCAACACAGATCTCTTTCCATCGTCAGTCAAACTCTCGGCCCGAGCAGGCGACGAACACGCCGCACAACTGATCACGGAAACAGGAGAGCAGGTCTGGACCACCGACGTGTGCGCCGTCTGGGCGCGTAAGCTTTGGTTGCCGAAAATGTCGGATAATCTCGACGAGCGCTATCGGGCCATGTGCATCGGTGAATCTACCGCCGCACTTGAAGGTTTTCTCGACGCGCTGCACGACGCCCACTGGATCAATGATCTTCAGCGCCAACGCGACGCCGAAAACAAGCCGCGACAACTCAGGCTGGCCGCGCGCGCCGGTCTACGCGTGCCGCGCACTCTCGTCACCAACGACCCGGCCGCGGCGCGACAGTTCTTCGCCGAAACCGAAGGACAAACGGTAGCGAAACTCCTGCGCCCGCTGACCGTCAGCATGGACGCCACGCAGCCGTTTGTTTACACGAATCGCATCCGCGAAGAAGATTTGGCCGGACTCGACTCGCTTCGTCATTGCCCGATGGTGTTTCAGGAGTTGATCCCGAAAGCGTGTGAACTCCGCGTTGCGTGGGTGGCGGGCCATGCATTTGCCGGCGCACTCGATGCGAGTGGCACGTCGCGCGGGCACACGGACTGGCGTCGCGCCGCCCCAGAAGAGTGTCGCTGGCAAAAGGCGGAACTGCCAAACGAAGTGACAACGGGCCTGCAAGCATTGATGTCGGAACTCGGTCTACTCTTTGGCGCCGCCGATTTGATCTGCACTCCTTCGGGCGAGTACGTGTTTCTCGAAGTCAATTCCGGCGGCGAATGGGGCATGCTCGAACACGACCTCGGCCTGCCGATCGCCGAGGCCATTGCGGAAGCGCTACTCGAAAAGTAGATGTCCATTCTCATCGTCACACACAGCAACGATAACGACAGCGTCGCGCGAGTGGCCGAGACCATCTCTCGCAAGGGCGTTCAGGCGATACGCTTCGACACGGATCGCTATCCGACCGACGTGCGCCTGACTGCTTACTACGGCACGTCAGGCGACGAACGTCTGACGCTTACGAACGAAGAAGGCGAGTTCGATCTTCGCGAGGTCACAGCCATCTGGCACCGGCGTCTCAGCTTCGGCGCGCAACTTCCGGCCGGACTCGATCAGCAACTGCGTCACGCGTCAATCGGAGAAGCGCGCGCCGCCGCTCTCGGCTTGCTCGCCAGCCTCAAAGCGTTCCGCATGGACCACGTGCGCCACATTCGTCACGCGGAAAACAAGCAACTTCAACTACAAGTGGCCCGCGAACTCGGATTGAACATACCGCGGACCATAACGACTAACGACGCCGCCGCCGTCCGCGCGTTCGCAGAGAGCTGCGACGGCGGGATGATCACAAAGATGCTGTCTTCGTTCGCGGTGTACGAGGAAGGAAGGGAACTCGTCGTCTTCACCAACGTGGTGAAGCCCGAAGACCTCGAAAACCTCTCAGGCCTGAGTCTTTGCCCGGCAACTTTTCAGGAGGCGGTTCCCAAGTCGCTCGAGATTCGCGCCACGGTCGTCGGCCAACGCGTCATGTCTGCCGCCATTGACTCGCAAGTCTCCGCGCGCGCCGTTCACGACTGGCGTCGCGATGGCGTCCGCATGATCGAAGAGTGGCGACCGTACCAACTCCCGGACGAGGTCGAACAAAAACTCCTGCATCTGATTGAATATTTCTCGCTGAACTACGGCGCCATCGACATCATTCTCACACCTGACGGGCGACACGTCTTTCTCGAACTCAATCCTTCGGGCGAATTCTTCTGGCTCGAACGTTCTCCCGGGCTGCCGATCTCCGAAGCCATCGCGGACGTTCTCCTCGCGCATTGTTAAAGAGGTCGCATGCCAAGGCGACGCGGCACGTACTAAGCACATACACTTCAACTACCGCCTCCAGTCCGTGTAAAAGTTTTTTCCACGCGATACCGGCATCTTTTTCGGACTATGTTTCCCGCAAAGGCGCAAAGACGCAAACCGCTACCGCGTTTTTTAAAGGACTTCTTTGCGCCTTAGCGCCTTTGCGGGAGCCCATCTCTTGAACGTGCACGAACCACCGGCCCTATTCTTGCCTATCGCTCTGCAACCAGGAGACTGTTTGAAGCGGTAAACAAGCAAGGGGGAAGATATGGACGCCTTTAACTTACTCAAGACGGATCACAGGAACGTCGAGAACGCGGCCTGCTAAATGTTTGGTGATCTCTACGATTGCATCGTCATCGGCGCAGGCCCGGCAGGCTTGTCTGCGTCGCTTTTCCTTGCCCGATATCTTCGGCGAACGCTGACCTTTCATCACAACAGTCCGCGGAATGAGTATGCGCATGGCGTCCACGGCTTTTTGGGACACCACGGAATCAGGCCCCACGAGCTTCTGGCGCGCGGCCGCGACGAGGTGACAACTCACGGCGGGCTGATCGTCGAGGCCTGTGTCAACGGCGTCGAGAGGATTTCGCCTGATTGTTTTCGCGTGTTAGCGGGCGCCAACGGCAGCGAGGAGCAAGCTTTCGACGCACGGCGGTTGTTGCTGGCGACCGGTCTGCGCGATCTGACGCCGGACTGTCCGGGGTTCCGCGAGTTTTATGGTTCCAGCGTGTTTCATTGTCCGGATTGTGATGGTTACGAAGTGAGAGACAAACGTGTGGCGGTGCTTTCGCACGGGAAAAAAGCAGCGCCATTCACGGCAAACCTCATGACCTGGACCAGCCAGTTGACGTTGCTGACTGATGGCAAGGAAATACCCGACGAAGATCGAACGAGGCTTGCGGCACTCGGCATTGCGACGCGAACTAACACCGTCGTTGGGCTCGAGGGCGACACGTCGACGAGGCAGTTGCAACGCGTTCTCTTTTCAGATGGTGAGCCGTTCGAGTGCGATGCGCTGTTTTTCAATCTCGGCACTGCGATCGGAACTAACTTCCACGAAACACTCGGTTGCCGGATGGATGATGACTCCGGTTTGTTGTGGGTTGACGAAACACAACAAACGAGCGTCACGGGAATCTACGCAGCGGGCGACATTACTCCGCGATCTCAGCTTGCAGTTGTCGCAGCATCGGAGGGCGCGATGGCGGCGATCCACATTCACCGCTCGCTGATTCCCGAC
>DASURS010000274.1:0-13178 GCA_036279935.1 Pyrinomonadaceae bacterium | reverse complement strand
TCTTTCCCTCGTCGCTGCTGCGCAGGATCGTCCCGTTCCGCCCGATCGCCCAGCCATCGTCGTCGTTCATAAAATGCACGCTCAACAGCGTAACCTTGACGTTCGTGGGTATTGCCGCCCACGTTTCGCCGCCGTCGGTGGTTCGTAACAGGGTGCCGCGTTCACCAACAGCCCAGCCGCGTTTGTCGCTCCGAAAATCGACGTGATAGAGCGTGACGTTCGTGTTCGTGTTCTGCTTCGTCCAGCTTTCACCCGCGTCGCGCGTGAACAAGACCGTGCCGTCAGCTCCGACGATCCAGCCTCGCTTATCGCTGACGAAGTCGATGTGGATCAACTCGAGCCGGCTCGGCGCGCGCTGCCGTCGCCAGCTCTGCCCGGCGTCGTCCGTGTAAACCAGAATGCTGTCGACGACGCGATCGCGTTTACTAACGGAGCCGACGACCCAGCCTTTGTTCTTGCTCGAGAACCGCACGCTGTATAACTCGACTTCCGCGCCCTCGAACTCCTCGGGCAGAAAGCTGCGCGATTTGTTCCACGTCAAACCATTGTCGCGCGTGAGGTAAATCGAGTTTCCTGCCAGCAGGAAACCGATCTCCTTGTCGCGAAAATAGATGTCGTTGATCGCGGCTTTCGTGGCGACGTTCTGGCGCGTCCAGGTGCGGCCGCCGTCGTCCGTGCGACTGAGGAAACCCTCGTCGCCGGCGACCCAACCACGCTTGTCGTCGAGAAAGTAGACGGTGTTGAGATCGTTGCCGCCGGTGTTGACGCGAGTGGGAATCCAGCCTCCCTGCGCGCTGGCGGCGCCGGCAATCATTGCTATGGCCAGTCCGGCAACCGGAAGCCGGAAGAGCTTTGAAAGTAGGGTACTCATGATTTTGTAAATTTTGTACCCTACTTCCGAGGCCCAATTCAAGCCGCATTCACTCGATAAACCCGGCCGTCGAAAACTACCACCACCTGATCACCCAGCGAGAAATAATTTCCTAACTGCGAATGCTGTTTCACCAGCGCGAAATATTCTTCGCTGCCAAACTTGACGACCGTCTCGGGCACGCGCGCGTCTGGTTTGAATTCCGAATCGGTCCAAACGCCGTTCACGAGATAGAACGTCTTGCCCGCAACGCGGCGCACTGCGTCAGTCCGCGCCTCTTCTTTCAACAACACGCGCTCCTGCTGGTCGCGCGCGCGTTTGCTGTCCATGACGGCTCCGGCGCCCGTCGTCGCGACCGAAGCCGGCGCAGGCGCATCCTTCGGTGGACGAACCGAGTTCAAGTTGCCAAAACCGCGGCGGGTGACGGGTTGTCCGGGCACTCCGAGCTGCGTGACTTCCCTGTCTTCCATTGCGAGATACGACGTGTACGGCGTGACGATGCCGTAACGAGTTCCGAGATCCACGATCTCATCTCGCAACTCCTTCTGCTCGCCGTTCGTCCGCACCTGTTCCATCAACCAACCGACTCGACGCGTCGCCCACAGTCGCGGCAGATAGTCGTTCGCCTCCTCGCGCAGCGGGAAACTGAGTTTGTCGTACGTGTACGAGCGAGTTTGTCCGTTTGATTTACCGCTCAAACGCAGGCGAACTGATTCGAGCGTCGACGAATTGTTGTAACGGCCGATCAGCGTGACCTGTGAACCGCGAAAGACGTCGGGAATGCCGCGCGGGTAAACGAGATCGGTTTGCGCGCCGCCCATGTCGAGCTGGAGGTCGGTCAGGACGGGATAATTCACTTTCGTGAAGAAGTTCGAGACTTTGACTTCCAGGTCTTCCTTCGGCTCGACGTAATCGGCGACGCCGCCGTTTTCCGCAGCGAGCTTGTCGAGCAGCGCGGTGTTGACGTTGTAACCGACGCCGAACGTGAACAACCGCACGCCGGGCCTCGTTGCCTTGCGAACGTTGTCAACGATCTTCGTCACGTTTGTCTCGTCAACGGTGGGCAAACCATCAGTCATGAACACGATGATCTTCGGCCGTTCTCGATCCGTATCGCCGAACTGGCGCAACGACGCAAGCAACGACTGATTGATGTTCGTGCCGCCCACCGGTTTCAGCGCTTTGACGAACGCGGCGCCGCGCTGGCGTCCTCTTTCGTCAGCGGCAATCAACCCGGTTTCCATCAGGTGTTCTTCACCGGAGAAGGAAATGACGTTGAAACGATCCTGAGGCCGGAGAATGTTCACGCCGTAGAGCAACGCAGAACGGGCCTTTTCCATTTTTCCTTCGTCGGCCATCGAGCCCGACGTATCGACGACGAACACGACGTCCTTCGCAGAGTATTCCTGATCGGTCCAGTCGTCCTTCGGCGAGATCATGAGGAGGAAGTAACCATCCTTGCCGGGTTCGCGATGAGTGAGCAACGTCAGTCCGAAATCTTCTTTCGAGATGGTGTAGAAGAGTTGAAAGTCCTGCGGCTCTTTTCCGCCGGAGGTTTCAAACGACACGAGCGAACGGCGATCGCTGCTGCGTTTGACGTCGATCACGTGCGTCGGCGAATAGACGTTGCGCAACGGCTCGCGGCTCTCGACTTCGACGCGTCCGGCAACTGAACCGATCTCGGCAGACTGCCGGCCGGTGCCCAGCGGGTAGCGATACGAAACAGTCCCGCCTTCGGCGCGCACGACCTGCGTGTACGTCAATTCGAGTTTCTTGTCCGAGTGTGGCGGAATCGGGAAGATGCTCGCCTGGAACAGATCCTTGCCGGCGTATTCCAGCAGCCCCGGATCGCGCTGGCGGCGCACAATTGCGTCGTAGATTTGCCGCGCCTCTTCACGCGACCTGACTTCGCCAACGAGCCGCTTGTCGCCTTCCCAAATCGCAAACTCCGTAATCGAGGCCGACTCCGGAATCGGAAAGAAGTATGTGCCTTCGAGCGTCGCTGGCGTGTCGTTTCGGAAGACTTGTTCGACGTGCGTCGTCGCCACCTGGGAGCTGATGCGGGTGTCGATCTTGATGGACTTGACGGGGAGCGAGCGCGGGAGCGTGATGGGCGGCCTTTCGCGTATCGGCGGCGGGCAACGCTGACAGGGGCCTGGGACGATGATTCCCTGGGCGTTGGCGACGGCCGCGGCGGCTGCGCAAATTAGTAGCAGTACAAAAATCCGGGTTCGTTTCGGCATATGAGTCTCCAAAATTCGGGCGTAAACCCTCATGTTGATAACAGAACGGGCGGATCGATGGGTTCTTGCGCGAGTTTTAGTGCAATTCTCGCAGCCGCTTGTTGAAAAACGCGACCGAGGCGGCGACGACGGTGATGACCAGCCCGCCGACAGCCAGCGTCGGCTGCGGGCCGTAGTGGCTCGAGACGGTTCCGGCGATGATGTTTCCGAGCGGCATCGTCCCCATGAACGAAAGAATGAACATGCTCATCACTCGCCCGCGCATCTTGTCGGTGACCAGTTTCTGGAGCAGCGTGTTGGTTAACGCCACTGAAACGACGAGCGCGAACCCCAGCCCGAACAGAAACGTCAGCGAAAGCGCCAAACGGGTCGATAGCGCGAAAATAGTGATACAGACGCCGAACATGATCGCGCCGCCGAGAACGAACCAACCTTTGCGACGGAAGTCACCGAGGTAGGCGACGAGCAACGCGCCGAGGAAAGCGCCGGCGCCGGCTGTTCCCATCATCAGCGCGAGGCCGGTCTCGCCGAGATGAAAGATGTCGCGCGCGTAGATGGGGACCATCGTGAAGTAAGGCGCGCCGAAGAGGCTGTTGACGGCGGACATCATCAACAACGAAGAGACGCGCGGACGTTTGCGCACGTAACGAATGCCCTCGACCAGATCGCCCCAAAGCGCGCGACGGTCGCGCACTGAGTGCGCCGGTTCGATCGTCGAGCGTTTCTCCTGTTTCACCATCCTGAGGGCGGTTACCACGAACACGAACGACACCGCATTCGCGAAGAAGCAACCCGCGACGCCGAAAACGCGAAACGCGACGCCGGCGAGTGTTGGTCCAACGACGCGCGAGAGTTGGAACTGCGTCGAGTTCATCGCGATCGCGTTGGCGAGATCTTCGCGGCCGACCAGGTCGTACGTCATCGCCAGAAACGAAGGCGACGCGAGCGCCATGCAACAGCCGGTCATGAACGAGAAGCCCAGGACCATCCACCTGTTGACCACGTCAGTCCAGACGAGTATCGCAAGGCCGAGCGCTGCGAGACCGGCGGCGGCTTGCGTGTAGAGCAGAAGACGACGGCGATCGATCAAATCGGCAAAGACGCCGCCGATCAACGTCAAAAAGAAACCGGGTGCGGTCGCGACGAACGCATCGAGGCCGAGCCAGAACGGCGAGTTAGTCAAGCTCAACACCAACCAGGCTTGCGCGACTGTCTGCATCCATGTACCGATGTTCGAGAGGAACGCGCCTGAAAGGAAGAGACGGAAGTTGCGGTGAGAGAGCGCGCGGAACATTCCCGCCCGCCGCGCTGTGGAGTGGAGTTGTCGTGGTTCAGTCTGTACTTCTTGTTCGATCAAAACTCACTACTTCCGGCGCCAGGCCGAGAGCGATTCGCCGCTCGCGCCGCGACGTGATGCCACGATCTCGGCAATGATCGCCAGCGCCACTTCTTCGGGGCTGACCGCGCCGATGTCGAGCCCGATCGGCGCATGAATCTTTTTCAATAACTCTTCACTCGCGCCTTTTTCCCGCAACCGCTCGATCACGATCGACGTGCGACGTTTGCTTCCGATCAGGCCGACGTAATCGGGATTCGCACGCACGACGGCGTTCATGCAACGCTCGTCTTCATTGTGCCCGCGCGTAACCACCGCCACCGAAACGCCACGCCCGTTCTCGACCGCACCGGCAACCGCCTCTTCCCAATCGCCAGCAACAACAAGCTCGACGTCCTCCGGAAACCGCGACCGCTCGAGAAACTCCGGACGATCATCGATCAACGTCGTGTCGTACCCAACGAAACTCGCCAGTTTCGCAAGCGAGGCCCCGACGTGTCCCGCACCGCAAACAACCAACCGCGGCGCCGGCTGCAAACGCTCAAACATCAACAACGTCTCACTCGCAATCGGAAGGTCAGGCGCAAACTCGCCGACCCCATACATCCGTGTCTCGCTACGCGATCGCAGAAACTCCGCCCAGTGTCTCGCCGCCGCCGCGTCCAACGCCTCGTTCCCGAGGCTTCCAATCGCAACTTGCCGCTCGTCGACCACAAGCTTCGCCCCAACACCCGCGCCACGCACAACGGTGACGACGACACCGAGCGCACCGCGCTCGAGCAGCTCGGCGATCACTTGCGTGATCGTCGGCGTGGAGGCATGGTCCTTCTGTTCGGCCATTAAACTTTTCTGCTTGCCAGGCGGGTCCCCGGAATCTATTTATGCGCCGCGCGCGCTCTCCTGCTCAGTCCAACGGCTGAGCCGACTCGGCGCAAGAGCCACAGTGGCCCAATCAACAGATAAACGGGGTTCCGGAAGAAGGCGGGCTGATTACCTTCAATTGCGTGACCGACGAACTGGAGAATCCAACCAACGATGAACAACCCGAGCGCCCACTGCCAGTTGAAAAAGAAGAGCGGCAGCGATATGACGATCATCGGGATGCCGATGCTGTGTGTGAGCCGGTTAAGCGGATGCTGGTGTTTGGCTTTGTAGTTAGCCAGAAAATCTTGAGACATAGTCGTTTTCCATTTTCCATTTTTCGTTTTCCATTTGTCATTTAGAAGCCCACTTAAAATGAAAAATGACAAACGCCAATGGAAAGTCGTTTTCTATTCATCGTTGTTCGTTTTCCATTTGTCATTGAGAAGTCCGCTTTAAATGAAAAATGACAAACGACAAATGGAAAATGGAAAATATCACCCGTTCATTACTTCGATAAAAATCTCCATGGTGCCGCCGCAGACCATTCCCTCTTCGCTCGCTTCATCCGCCGTCAGCGAGTAGTGATGAAGCTCGGACTTGCCGGTCCGCATCGCCTCCTTCGCTTCCGCCCAAACTTCCGCCTCGATACAACCGCCGCCGACAGTACCCGCGACCTCTCCATCCTGAAAAAAGAGCATCTTCGCGCCGCGCTGTTGCGGCGTCGAGCCGCGCGTGTGCGCGACCGTGGCGACGACGACGCGTTCGCCACGAGCGCCGGCTTCGTTGATCATTCGATAGAGATCGCGCTGTGGAATAGTTGGCATTGGTTTTGGTCGGGATAGTCTATCATTTGGTAAATATCTTGTTTAGCTCCGCGAACGCCGCGGTTTCGCCGAGGCTGTCGAACGTGCCCGTCGTCGCGATGCTCTGCGCCGCGCGCATGAACGCGCCCCAGGCGACGCGCGCCAGCGCCGAACCAACGGAAATACGACGAACGCCAAGATCCGTGAGTTTTGCCAGCGTCAGATCCGGATTCGGCCGCGATACCAAAACGTTCACGGGTTTTGGCGCTACTGCTTTGACGATCGCGTCGATCTCGCGCAGGTCAGTGACGCCCGGCGCGTAAAGACAGTCGGCGCCTGCTTCCGCGTACGCAGTCAAACGCTCAATCGAAACAGCAAACGCGTTCGGGTCCCCCGTCAGCCATGCTTCGCAACGTCCGGTAAGGACCACGCCCGTGCCTGAATCGTCGATGGCGCGTCGCGCTGCTTTGATCCTTTCGACGCCAAGTTGTATATCGTAGAGCGGCGTCGCGCTGTTTCCCGTCGAATCCTCGATCGAGAGTCCGGCGACTCCGGTCGCGACACAAAGCGTGACGTTCGAAGCCACGCCTTCCGGTTCGTCGGCGTAGCCGTTTCGGAAATCGGCATTGACCGGCAACGAGGTTGCCCCAACAATGTCGCGAAAGTGCGCAAGCACACCATCGACGGTCGTGGCGTCGTCAAGCAATCCCTGACTGAACGCAAAACCGGACGACGTCGTCGCCAACGCTTTGAAACCAAGATGCTGAAGATACATGGCCGATCCAATGTCCCACGGATTTGGCAACACGAAGCAGCCGGACTTGTGCAAGGCTGCGAAACTTTCAACAGCCGTTCGTTGAGTCTCACTCATATGAAAAGAATCCTTTCGATTGCGTTTGTGCTTTTGATAACAGCAGGGACCGCCTTCGCGCAAATGGCGCCGGACGCTGCGGAGCTGACCCGGCTGTTGAACGAGTTCCTCGCGGGCGCTTCGCGCAACGATCCCGCCATACACGAACGCTTCTGGGCCGACGATTTGATCTACACGCGATCTGCCGGCCGGCGCGTCAACAAAGCCGACGTAATGCGCGACGTGCGTAGCGCGCCCGCGCCAAAGCCCGGCGATGCGAAGACGATCTACACCGCCGAAGACATTCGCATTCAGCAATACGGCGACACTGCGATCGTCGCTTTTCGTTTGGTCGCTACGACGGACGCCGGCGGAAGCAAACAGGTCGCGAACCTGCTCAACAGCGGCACGTTCGTCAAACGCGCAGGCAAATGGCAGGTCGTGAACTGGCAGTCGACGCGCATGCCGCGCAGCGAAGAAGAGAGCAAGACGGACGTGGCGACGGCCGAAGCCGCGTTTCATCAGGCGATGCTGGCGGGCGACGGGCAGAAGTTGTCGGCGTTAACTGACGACGGATTCATCTGGGTCCGTCCTGATGGCGAGCGAATCGGGAAGAAAGAGTTGGTCGACAGTTTGACGTCAGGCCAGTTGAAATTCTCGAAGCTCGAGAACACGAAGATCATTGTTTCAGTTCACGGTGATACGGCGATTGTGCGCGGTGAGTCGACACGACAGCGTTCGGCAGTCCCGGGCAGAGTCAGGGCCGACGCTGTTCCGGCACTCGTCTTTTACACGTTGACTTTTACTAACCAGATTGGCGGGTGGAAAGCGGTGGCTCTGCACACAAGCGGCCAGCCGGCTGCGATTGAGTGAACTTCGCTGGTAGTAGCTCCGTCAAAACTCGGAAATCCCACCAACGGGAGTTGGTGGATAGTTATATTCAACCTACAAGTTCGATGGACCATTTGTGCGAATCCCACCAACGGCAGTTGGTGGATGGTTCATTTCAAACTGTTAGGTCGGCAAGTGAAACATTCCACCAACTGCCGTTGGTGGGATTGGAGACTTTGAGAAGAGCCGCGTTTACTGTTGTTCCGGTTTGCGCGGGCGTTTTTCGTTGCTCGGCGGATTCAGTTCCATCTGTTCCCGACGCTGTTGCAACTTCGCTCTCAATAGATCGACTTCCGAGTCGGCATTCGCGGAGGCGGTTTCGAGGCGCGCTTTGCTTGTTTCGAGGATCTTGAGCTGAGCGCGCAAGCGATTTCGCTCGGTTTCGAGTTGGCGGCGGCGCGTCTCGCGCGCTTCTTCGGGCCGCGTTGAACCGTAACCCTGCGTCGCCCGTTCGATGTTCTCCGGCTTCAGCGCGTAATCGATCTGTTCGAGCTTCGCTTCGATGTCGGCCATCTTGCCTTCTGTGTCGACCAACTGGCTGCGCAACTGTTCGGCGCGCTGCTCGGCACGGCCTAAACGCTCCATGTCGAGCTGATAGCGATCATCTTCCTGCATCGAGCTCAGCTTATCGTTCAACCTGTTGACCTGGTTGGATAACTGGTTGATCGTCGTCTGCATGTCCGGCTGATTCTCGGACGAACCGGAGTCGGGTTTGGCAGCCTTCTTCGTCGTTGTTTCGGAGGTTTCCGTTTGTTCGGTCGACGGGTCAGCAGTGCTGATGATCTTGACGTCGTTCGCGGACGTCGTTTGCGAGTTGGGAGGCGCCACCGGCGGGTTCGTGATCACCGGTTGCGCGGCGGCGGGTTTGGTCGTGCGCCGGGAGCGTTTCTTCCGCGTCTGCGCGTCAGCCTGCGCGAGGTAGAGGCAGAGAACCACCAGTGCCGCGATTATGACTTTGATGTAGTTGCGAACAGGCATCGGCGCACTCCTTTTCTCCTGCCCTAAGATACCCCCGCTATCCAGATGCCATCAAGCTCCAGCCAGATGCTTCGCTTTCACGAGCATCGGATCAGACAGTTCCAAAATCAGCCGGAATAGTGTTTTACCGGCGTCTGGCAACGACTTCGTAGACGGCGTTCTTGAAGAACATCCGTTTCAGCCGGTCGCCGAGGTGCCGCGGCGGCTGCTTGCGCGCACGTGCCCGCGTCTCGTCGATGTTGCTCTTTTCGCTGAGAGTGTCGAGCGGCAGGCCGTGAAATAACTCGCTCGCCGAGCTTAGCGTGAGGTGCGTCGTGTGATCCGCAAATGGCCCGATTTCGTACGGCACACCCAGCGCCCGCCAGCTTGAATGCACGCCGGCCGCGACGCTGTACAGCGGATGGTGAATGTTGACGGTGAAATAGAGCAACCCGCCCGGCGCGAGGATCCGCACCAGCTCATGAACAATCTGCCCCGGCGACTCCGCGTGATCCACTACGTTGTCGCAGATCACCACGTCGAAGCTTCCGCTCAGAAACGGCAGCGATTCGCCGACGGCAGCGACTGTCGACGCGCGTCTTTGCCAACGCGGAAACAGCCCACGGTAATCCACCGCCAACGGATCGACGCCGACACCGCGTTCCGCGCCGAAACAGAAGATCAAACCGTGTGCGCCGCTGCCGACTTCGATCACGCGAGCGTCTTTGGCGATCGGTTGAAAACTTTCGAGCAGGTCGCGGACACGACGCGACGACTTCGTCATCGCGAGAATCACTTCGTCCTCGCGACCGCGAAGATGCTCCGCCTTGTTTTGCTGATAAAGGAGTTGCCGCTCCAGCGCGCGCTGGGCCAGCCGTCGGCGCCAGTTCATGTTTCAGAAAGGCTGAACACGAAAGGTTATGTTCATCGGCGGAGCACTCGTCAACGATTCAACGCTGATCAGTTGAGCTCCAGCTTCCGCATACTCGCGAACGTTTTCGGGTGTGGTCTTTCCCGAGTACTCGATCACCACTGATTGAGATAGTTCTTTTCCGATGCCCGCCAGCCGGCGGAACTCGTCGATTTCGAGATCTTCGAGCCTCACGACGTCAGCGCCGGCTTTAATCGCGTCGCGCAGCTCAGTTTCGCTCGCGATCTGCACGGCGACTTTGTGCAGGTAACCGAGCTTCTCTTTCGCAGTCCGAACCGCGGCGTTAACGCCGCCGAGAATCGAGACGTGATTCGACGTGACGACGACGCCGTCGTCGAGACCGAAACGGCTGTTGTAACCACCGCCGAGCTCGACTGCGTAGCGTTCGAGCAGACGCAGCCCTGGCGTCGTCGCGCGAGTATCTACGATCTGCGCGCCGGTGCCGTCAACGGCGGCGACGAACTTGCTCGTCAACGTCGCGATGCCCGAAAGCCGTTGCAACAAATTCAGCGCGACGCGCTCGGCGGAGATCAGCACGTCCGCAAAACCAACCATCCGCGCGATCACTTTGCCTGACTCGACGCTTTCGCCGTCCGAAACAAACGCTTCGAGCTGTTGCTGCGAATCGAGCGTCAGAAACACTTCCTCGGCGGCTTCCAACCCGGCGACGACCATGTTTTCACCGGCGACGAAACGCGCACGCGCTCGCGTGTTGCGCTCGACGATCGATTGCGTGGTGATGTCGCCGCGGCCGAGATCCTCGCGCAGGAACAGACCGATTTGTGAATAGAGCGCGCCTTCGTCGATCCAGTTCATTGGAGGTTCTCGATTAGTTGGTCCAGGGCTTTGATGTGTAGCCGAACCTCGTCGAGACGGTTCTTAGCTTGTTCGACCTTGTCCGCCGGCGCGCGCACCGCGAAATCCGGGTTTGCGAGCTGCGCCTGTAGCTTCGCCTCTTCGCCTTGCAGCTTCTCCTTCTTCTTCTGCAAGCGTTTAGTCTCTTCCCCGAAATCGACCAGGCCTTCCAACGGCACGGCGACTTCGTCCGTACTCGTCAGCAGAAACTTCGCCGCCGCTTTCGGAGCAGTCAGACTCGCCGAGATATCGATCGTCGACGCGCCTGTCAGCCGCGCGATCTGGTCCGTGTTGTCTTCAAAAACCTTGCGCAGGTTCGCGCTCTGAATACCGATCAGTACGGCGATCCTGTCTGATGGCTTGAGGTTGTGTTCGGACCTGATGTTTCTGACTCCGCTGACGAGCGTAATGAGCATGCTCATTTCGGCTTCGGACGTTTCGTCGATCGCTCCGGCTTGCGGATACGCCGTCAGCATCACTGTCGGTTCGGCGGTTTTATACGCCGAGTGAAGCGGCTTCTCGCCCGGCAAGCGCTGCCACAACTCTTCAGTGATGTACGGCATGAACGGATGCAACAGACGCAGCGCTTGTTCCAGCACCGTCAGCAACCTTGATCGCGCTTCTGTTCTTTGCGGACTGTCGGTGTCGGAAGTGACATCGGCTTTCGTAAGCTCGATGTACCAGTCGCAGAAGTCGTCCCAGAAGAAGTGATAGAGAGTTTGCACGGCCGCGTGAAACTCGTACGCGTTGAGCGCGGCGTTCATGTCGCGCGCCGTCTTGTTGAGACGCGAGATGATCCAGCGGTCGTGCAGCGCGAGTTGCGTGTCGTTTGTTTGCAGCAGCTCCGGCTTAACGCCGGCGCCTTCCGAGTAGAGCAAACAGAAGCGCGCGGCGTTCCAGATCTTGTTCGCGAAGTTGCGATACGACTCGACCTGTTTCTCGTTCCACCGCGTGTCTGTCGTGCCGACCTGCGCGAGCGTGAGACGCGTTGCGTCCACGCCGAACTTGTCGAACACGTCGAGCGGATCGACGCCGTTCGCCTTCATCTTCGCCATGCGCTGGCCGTGCGCGTCGAGCACCGTTCCCGTGATGTAGACGTCAGCGAATGGTTCTTTGCCGATGAACTTCAGGCCCGCCATCACCATGCGCGAGACCCAGAGGAAGATGATGTCGCGCGCCGTCACCAGCACCGACGTCGGATAGAAAGTCTCGAGGTCCTTCGTTTCGTCGGGCCAGCCCAGCGTCGAGAACGGCCACAGGGCCGACGAGAACCACGTGTCGAGCACGTCCTGGTCCTGCGTCAGCTCGCTCGTGCCGGCTTTCTCGCGCGCTTCTTCTTCCGAACGCGCGACGATCACTTCGCCGGACGGCGTGTACCAGGCGGGAATCTGGTGTCCCCACCAGAGCTGTCGCGAGATGGTCCAGTCGCGCAGGTTTTCGAGCCAGTTTGTATAGACTTTTTCGTAAGTTTCGGGAATGAAGCGCGGTTTCTTTTCGCGCGCCATCAGGTCGAGCGCGAGGTCGCGCATTTGGTCCATTTTCATGAACCACTGCGTCGAGATCAGCGGTTCGATGACCGTCTTGCAACGCTCGCACTTCGAAATCGAAAACTCGTAGTCGACGACCTTTTCGAGCAAGCCAAGCGACTCGAACTCCGCAACGACTTTCTCGCGGGCCTGATAACGATCCAGACCGGCGAAACGCTCGCCGGCGTCGGCCGTCATCTTCGCGTGCTGATCGATCACGACGACTTGTGGAAGCTCGTGACGCTGGCCCATGTCGTAGTCGTTCGGATCGTGGGCGGGCGTGACCTTCACCGCGCCCGTGCCGAACTGTGGATCGACAAAATCATCGGCGATGATGGGGATCTCACGATCCGTCAGCGGCAGCAGGACGGTCTGTCCTTTTAGATCCGCGTAGCGTTCGTCGTTCGGGTTCACGGCGACGGCGGTATCGCCCAGCATCGTTTCGGGCCGCGTCGTGGCGACGGTGATGCGGCGATCGCTATTCTTGATCGGATACTGAAGGTAATAGAGCTTTCCGGCTTGCGGAAGTTTGTCGACTTCGAGATCCGAGAGCACGGTCTGGTCCTGCGGGCACCAGTTAACGATCCTGTTCCCGCGATAGATCCAACCCTCGTCGTACAGGCGGACGAAAACTTCGCGCACGGCCCGCGAGAGATCTTCGTTCATCGTGAACTTCTCGCGCGACCAGTCGACCGACGCGCCTTCGCGGCGCATCTGGACAGTGATCTGTCCGCCTGATTCTCTTTTCCACTTCCAGACTCGCTCGACGAACTGTTCGCGTCCGAGATCGTGGCGCGTCTTGCCTTCTTCTTTTTTGAGTGCGCGCACGACCATTAGCTGCGTCGAAATGCCGGCGTGGTCCATTCCCGGCAGCCACAGCGTCCGGTGGCCCGTCATGCGCTTGTGTCGCGTCATGACGTCCATCAGCGCGTGCTGAAGCGCATGGCCCATGTGCAGCGAGCCGGTGACGTTGGGAGGCGGAATGACGATGCAGAACGGCCGCGCGTCGCGACGCTCCGGCCGCCCACAACGGAAGGCGCCGGCCGCCTCC
>DASURS010000273.1:0-35311 GCA_036279935.1 Pyrinomonadaceae bacterium | reverse complement strand
TACTCATCTTGAGATCTCAGATTTGAGATCTTAAATCTCAAAAACTAAATGAGGGCGAAGTCGAACTGTTCCTGGTGAATCGTTTCGTCACTCTGGATATCGATCGGACCGAGGTAATCCTCGATCTCGACGAGCACGTCGCGCTCCGACGATCGCAGCGCCTTGGCCACGTCCGGATTGATGCGCAGCATCACCTGTTTGTTATCGGCGTCGCCGTTCAGGCCTTTCGCCAGCCGTCGCGCTTCTTCGAGCAGTTCGTAACAGACGGTTTGCGGAGACTTCACGAGTCCCGCGCCCTGGCAGTAGTTGCACGGCGAACACAGCGTCCGTTCGAGCGACTGCTTCACGCGTTTGCGCGTCATGATCACGAGCCCGAAGTCGTTGAACGAAAGCACCTTCGTCGGCGACTTGTCGTTACGGAGCGCTTCCTGCAACGCCTGCATCACTTTCTGCCGGTTGCGACGCTCTTCCATGTCGATCAGGTCGAGGACGATGATGCCGCCGAGGTCGCGCAGCCGAATCTGTCGGACTATCTCATCGACGGCTTCGAGATTTGTGCGCGTGATCGTGTCTTCCAAACGTCCGCTGCCGCGTCCGACAAACTTGCCGGTATTGACGTCGATCGCCACCAGCGCTTCGGTTTGATTGATGACGAGATAGCCGCCTGACTTGAGCCACACACGCGGCTTGATCGCTTTATCGATCTCCACCTGCACGCCGTAGTGTTCGAGGATCGGTTGGTCTTTCGTGTAGAGCTTGACACGTCTGACCAGTCGCGGCTGAATGCGGTTGATGAACTCGACGATCGCCTGGTACTCCTCTTCGGAGTCGACGCGGATCGATTCGAAATCGTCGGATAACTGGTCGCGCAGCAACCGTTGGACGAGGTCGAGGTCGCGATGGACCAGCGACGGCGCTTTCGACTTCTCCGCCGCGCTGCGAATGTCGAGCCAGGTTCGGACGAGGTAACGCACGTCCTCGCGCAGTTCCTTCTCGCTGATGCCGACGCCCGCCGTGCGAACGATGAAACCACCGGACGGTATGTCTTCTTCCGCGCGGATCGTCTGGATCAACTTGCGCAGACGATGGCGTTCGGTGTCGGACTCGATCTTGCGTGAAACGCCGACGTGCTCGACGGTCGGCATGTAGACCAGGAAACGTCCCGGCAACGCGATGTGCGACGTGATGCGCGCGCCCTTCTTCGCGATCGGCTCCTTCGCGATCTGGACCAGTATCTCCTGTCCTTCGCTCAGCAGATCCGTGATCGCCGGTTGATGACGCTCGCGGCGTGACTGTCCGCGATGACCGCGCTGTTCGCGCTGGCCTCGTTGGTCGCGCTCGCCTCGCGGTTCGCGCGGTTCGCGCGGTTCGCGATGATCGCGCCCGCGTTGTGGCCGCTGTTCAGCCATGGACGGCTGTTGAACGACGACCTCTTCCTGAACTTCAATCGCCGGCGTTTGATCAATCTCTTCGTCCTGACCATTGGCCTGATTGCCATCGCTATCAGCAGCCGACGAGGATACTTTGTTCTTGCTTGGACGACGGCGGCGGCGTCCACCACGACGCGTCGCAAACTCACCGCGCGACTGAGCGTCGCCGAGACTCGCTTCCGAGTCGGCGTAAACGTCTACCGCCGCTTCACCGCCTTCGCTCTCGCCTCCGGCGGCGCTGCCGCGTTTCTTCGAGCTCTTCTTACTCGACGTTCGCTTCTTGGACGCGCCTTTGGCCGGGGCCGCCGACTTCGCGCGCTTCTTCGACGCAGGCGCGGATTTGCGCGAGCGTTTGCCACCGGCTTGAGTTTCAACGTCCGCCGCCGCGGCTGCTTCTTCTTCGTCGTCGCTGATCCGTTCGAAACCGCCGCCGGCTAACGGCGCGCTATCGAGGTCGTCGACGAAAGTCGAAACGTGCGCTTCGCGCGGGCGCTGTCCTTCACGCACGATCGGTTCGTCGTCGGCGTCGTCGGCGATGCGTTCGAACGCTGCGTCGCCCAGCCCGCCGGAGAGCAGTGAACCGACCTCGGGCTGCCCGAAGTCGTCTTCCATGTTGAACTCGACGGCGTGAATGTGATCGAAGATGCGTTCCTGGACGCGCGCGTCTTTGAACATCTCGCCGTTGACTGCCAACTCTTCTTCGTCGACGATGCGCTCGATCCCAGGATCGCTGGCGACGAAAGGTGTGTCGGGTATCTCGAACTCGTCTTCCTCTTCCTCGTGCAACGGTGGCGCTGAAGCGACGGCTTCGTCCGACTTCTCCCAGCGTCCGCGACGTCGCCCACGACGGCTGCGACGGCGTCCGCCTTCAGTCGTCTCGGGCGCCTCTTCCGCGGTTTCGATGGCTTCAGGCACGTCGACAGTTTCATGCGTCGCCTCGATCCGCTGCTCGCGCTCGACGCGGTTGAGGGCGACCTCCTCGGCCGCCGCATGTTCGGGCTCCGGCATTCCCTTTTTGGATTTGTCGATGACGATTCTTTCGTACTCCTCTTCTTCGTCGAAGAAGTCGGAGACGTAAAGGAACGCATCGCGTTCGAGCCCGATGTCGACGAAAGCCGACTGCATGCCGGGCAGGACGCGCATCACGCGTCCCTTGTAAATGTTGCCGACGATTCCCTGGTGTTGTTCTCCACGTTCTATGTAGAACTCCGCGACTTTGTCGTCTTCAATAATCGCGATCTTTTTCTCGCGTCCGTTGACGCTAACGATTAGTTGTTTTGCCATTACCAGCCTTTTCTCAGAATTGTTGACGGGCGGAGCGAGCCTTCAAGCCCGCAAGCGAGGCGAATGCTCCGCACAGAAAAAGCGACACGAGTAACCGCGTCGCCACGAAATGGAAGAAACGAAATTTGGCCGGGGAAGGTAGAGTTCTCGCCCGGCCGTTTGCAGGTGGTTTTTGAACGGCGCGCCGGGCGGCGCGCGATTCTTGTCGCGAGCGGATCAAGTGCGTCCGCAACACGACCGCAAATTCTTTCTTTCAAATAGAAAACCTGACTAGCCGCGGGGCGTTTTCGACCGGAGATGGATCACAGGGAGCACAAACAGTGAATCGACCGACTCGCTGCTGTCTGCTCGGAACCTGGTTACTTCTCGCGGAGCCGCTAGGGATTTTTGAGGTCCTTTACGCGCCTTAGTTGAGCTTGGCCAATGGCCAGGTCAGCGGCTGCAACCTAAGTTAATCAAAACCGTCCGATAGACGATCTAAAACCGGGCCTCGCCGAGTAAGTGCGCGCAGGCACTTTCATCGCTCCCCTGCACTTTCGTCTGGTTTTGACCTAAGCACCTGAAAAAGCGGGGCGGGGCTGGCGGGAGTATAGCAGACGACACAGATCCTTGAAAATCGGTGTTTTAACTCGGGCTGCGGTACTGCCGATACTTCGGTAACGACTCGACCAGGTAATCGAACCCCAGCCACAAGGCCCAACTGTGATGGTAGAACCCGACCGGGAACACCAGCGCGACGACAAACAGCACCACCAGCACGTTCTCGTAATCGGCTCCTAACACCAGCAGGCAGAAGAGGCAGAACAGGAGGATCACGAACTCCGTGATGACTACGTTTGCGAGTATCGCGCCGACAAAGAACCCGTCCTCGCGCTTGAAGAGCGACAGGCAGACCGGGCAGTGATGCCGAATGTGAAATGCCCGATCGACGATCGACGCCTCACCACACGCCGGACAGCGCAGTTTCATGCAGCGTTTAAGTACCCGGATTCCTTGTTCGGTATTGAATTTCACAGCGGCACCGGTATTCTAAGCCCATTCTGGGCCATTGTGAAAGGCTGGAGCGGCAGGGCCGCGCCGGCGACGGCGGCGACAAATATCGCCTAGAAACGACTCTTGACAGACACAAATGGGTTTAGTAAATGAGATGGCGCTAGACCTCGACTACTCAAACTACCGAATTTCTTAAAGGATCATCGAACAATGTCCTGGAAAAAGATCGTGGTTCCTTTTACGAACGAAATCAACCCGGACCTCGTTGAAATCGGGAAACGCGCCTGGGAGTGCTACGAAAAAGACAACCACCCTGAAGGTTTTGCGATGTTTCACGCCACGGAAGGCCCCGGAAGAGGAGACGAAAACGACCATTTCATCGTTTACTTCTCGCCCGTCGCCGCCGATTCGTGCCGTCAGGCCGTAGCAAAGGATTACACCCTCGAGCCCTGCGAAGTTCCACACAACAACGAACCTAATATCGCTTTCGTGTTCGGCGATCCGAAGGTCATGAGCGCGCTGCGAGGGGTCTAGTTCAGCTTTCGACGTACGCGCCTCACGGCCATTCGGCGTGAGAAACATTTTTTCCGTTTACGGCATTTCAAGTGACCGGGAAATATAGTGGTGAGGCATTTGCGTCTCTCTGCGACCTCTGCGTCCTCTCTGTTCTCTGCGTTGGCATAGGCATCAAAACGCAGCGACACAGAGGGCCGCAGAGACCGCAGAGACCGCAGAGTCAAACTGAGGCACGACCGGAAATATGTTTCCATGCTCTCGCTTGTAAAAACGATTCACTCTTTGAGGTGAGCTCGTGATTGTCTCTCTCGGAGCGATCGGATTTGGTCTCGTGTGGGGCTGGCTGCTCGGCTTCTACGACGTCCGTCCCGAAAAGGCGCCCGTCGTTGTCGTGTCGTTGACGGGCGCGTTTGCCGCCGGTGCGGGCGCGACTGCGTGGCTCGCCGGCTTCTCCGCCACGCCGCACTTCGCCATCGCGGCGCCCATTGCTCTCTTCGTGCATTCTCAGTGGCGTAGCGAGCTCCGCAAGCGCTACGGCAACTCCAATTAACCCCCATTTGAAAAGGAGAAACTCATGCTGCAAGTTGAACCTGCGGTCGAAGCCACCAAGACAATCCATCTCATTGGCGCAGGCGCATTCGGCGCTGTGGTCGGCTGGTATGTCTACTACATCAATCGGTGGCGAAAGGACGACGTGCAGTTGAGTGACATCGTAACGCTGCTGGGCGCGATCGGCGGCGCCGCGGTGCTCGCGCTCTTCCCCGCGAAGAGCGATCTGTTTGGCGCTTACGGCATCGGATTGGCTTCCGGTTTCTTCCTTTACTTCTTCGTCCTCGTGGTGCTCGTCAACAAAGCGCCGGGTTTCACTTCAGCCTGGTTCCTCGACGGGCGCGCGCCGGCGCTTAGCGACAAGGAGATCACCACGACGGGCCATGCGATGTCGCTCAAGGACAAGAACGAAAGCTGAAACGATCGATCGCCGCTTGCGTGCAGTCAGGGTTTTAAGTCATGGCACATGATCCACTCTATCAGGTCGAGAATATTGTCTTCGAAAGGCGAGTCAACCATCTCGCCCTGTTGCTCGATCTGAGCCCGCTGCTGCCGGACAGACTGCTCAAGCGGGCGATCTGGCTGGCGCGGAACGCGGATGAAGCTGCGTTGCGGGCGTTTCTCGTTCGTGCCTTGGCGAGGCGTCTGCCGACTAAGGTCGAACAGATCAAGTTGAGGCGGGAGCATCCCGTTCGGCGCGGGATGTTGATCAGGGAAGTTTCAATCCCGGAAGGGAAACAGGTGAAGCGGCTGATGACGCGGCTGAGTGAGGAGCAGCGTCATGAAATTCTGGAACGCCTGCTCGAAGCCGTCGAGAAAAGGAAGCACAAATCCGCTTCGCGTCAACATAAACAACAACAGCAACAGCAGCAACAAGAAGGGGACGTTTACCGAGTCCAAGTTGGCCGGAGGTTAGACGAGTTTGGCGACAGCGGTGGCGGTGGGAGTGCTTCCTTCTGGCGTGACATTTCTGAGAACCTGCCGCGGACAGCCGCGTCTTCCCAACCACCCAAACCGTCTCCCGCCGCAGCCTCCGTCATCACGCCCACGCCACCGCCCGAAGAACGCACCAACATCGTCAACCTGGGCTTCGCACACCGCAGCGCCGCCGACAAGACACTCGCACCCGACGAACCACTCGCGTGCGGTCACGCCTATTACTTCTGGCTCAACATCGGCCGCGCACACAAACACGCGATCGGCACACCAACCCCAATAGATCTCAACAAGCTTCCCGAAGAAGCCGTCCTGACCGTCGCACTCTTCGGCTTTGAAAACGAACTCGGGATCACTAAGAACCACGATACCGGCGAGTTGAAGATCCAGGCGAACGGCACCGTCAAAGTCCTGCGGCAACCGCTCAGCAAGAATCCGCTCTCGGCCGACTCACCAGCGGACTATCTCGAAAATTTTCTCGTCTTTCCCGTTCGCGTCCCGAAAAACGAAGGCGTGTACCGCCTGCGCTGCAACATCTATTGCGCACAGGTGCTGGTCCAATCATACGTCGTCTCCGCCAGCGCCCGAACAACAGCCACCGCCGTCAACGAAGCGTGTACCAAGAAACTCGACTACGTCCTGTCGCAGAATTTGCGCGCCAGTCACCTCGCGAGTCTCACCGCCGAGCCACATCGTCTCAGTATCATGGTGAACAGCAACGGCGACGGCTCGCACAACTTTCGCTTCTTCGGCGCGGACGAAACCGAACGCTTCAAAGACGACGCGCAGATCGACGGCGACCAACTCTCCGGCTTTCTCCTGCAAGCCCGCCGCGCACTGCACAAGGTTTCGTGGGATAACGAGAACGAGTGGGACCCTGACAACAAGAACCTCGCCTACCGCTATAAGAGCGGCGCCTTCGACGCCAAAATGCTGGCGCGAGATCTTGCTTACCTCGCCCGCGCCGGTTGGCGCATCTACGCCGGATTTATTTCGCACCTCACGAAGACCGCCGCGGAGCTCGAGACGTTGATGGCAGATCCCGGCCTGGTCCAGATCGCGCTCAAACTGTCGCCTCGCGCAGTGCTTCCCGCGGCGATCGTTTACGACTACGCCTGGAAGCCCGACGTGTTCGCCGCCTCGTTCGACACGACGCCATTCGAACTGTGCCCGACGTTCGCCGCCGCGCTCGACAGCGCCTGCGCCGGTGGACCACCACTCGAGGAATGCGATTGCTTCAAAGGCGGCTGCGCGCTGAAAGCGATGATCGCCGATATCAGGAAACCGGGTTCCGGCAAGACGCTCCAGGACCTGCCGCCGGTGATCTGTCCCAGCGGCTTCTGGGGTTATCGCCACTCGCTGGGACTGCCGCTCACGCTTGACGGCACAAACAAAGATATCCCGCCCGTGATAAGTTTCAAGGACCAACTGCAAATGATCGCGTGCGTCTCGACGGATCCGCTGTTCGTCGAGCGCGACACGCATCTCGGCAGGCTGAAGAAGTTGAAGAACGCGCTGAAGTTTGAGCTCGACAACAGTTACGGCGCGATCGTCAACCGATTGAAAACGACGATTCCGCAACTGCTCTACTTCTATTGTCACGGCGGTGTCAGGGCGAACACCAATCTTCCATATCTCGAGATCGGAAACAGCGATCGCTTCGGGCCGGACGATCTTATTGGCGAGGGCATCTCGTGGAAGGAGCCGCATCCGCTCGTCTTCATCAACGGCTGTCACACGACGTCGCTCAATCCGGAGATCACGCTCGACTTCGTCAGTTCGTTTGTGCAGCAGAGCGGCGCGGCGGGAGTTATCGGCACGGAGATCACGATCTTCGAACCGCTCGCGGTGAAGTTTGCGGAGGAATGTTTTTCGCGGTTCGTCGGCGCGCCACCGCACAACGAGAGCATGCCGCTCGGACGGGCTGTGCGTGGCGCACGGCTTGAGTTACTGAAGCAAGGCAATCCTCTCGGGCTGGTCTACATACCTTACGCAGTCGGCACCCTGCGACTACAGGAATCCCAGCAAAACTGACAAGCAAGCAACATTTTCCATTTTCCGTTTTCCATTTCTCATTTGTCATTGTCCGCAAATGGCAAATGGAAAATGTCAAATGACAAACGGAAAATAACTACCGGACAAACCGGTCAAACCAAGCAATCGTGCGTTCGAGCGCGTCCACGCGGTGCTTCGGCTCGCGGAAACTGTGACCCTCACGCGGATACCGAACAAGCACCGTCTCAACGCCGCGACGCTTCAACGCCATGTACATCTCTTCCGCCTGCGTGATGTGAACGTCATTATCCTGTTCGCCGTGAAGGAACATCGTCGGCGTCTGCACCTGTCGCACAAAACGCAACGGCGACCATTGCCACAACACCTCGAAGTTGTCCCACGGAAACCCGCCAAACTCCGCATGAATCAGATCCTGGTACAGCGACGTCGAATAGAAACTGATCAGGTTACTCAAGCTCGCCACTGCAACCGCTGCTCGAAAACGCGGCGTCTGTGTGACGATCCAGTTCGTCATGAACCCGCCGTAACTACCGCCGGTAACTGCCAGTCGCCCGCCGTCGATCCACGAATTCCTGCGCAACGCCTCGTCAACCCCAAACATCAGGTCCCGATAATCCCCTCCGCCCCACTCGTTTAACGTCCCGTCAGAAAACTTTTGCCCGTAACCACTCGACCCGCGCGGATTCAGATACAACACTCCATAACCACGCGCGGCGTAAACCTGAAATGACGGATTGAACGACCAGCCATACATTCCATGCGGTCCACCATGAATGTTCAGTACCAGCGGGCACTTGCGATCACTCGTACATCCGGGCGGCCTGATCAACCAACCCTGAATCTGCGTCCCGTCAAAACTCTGAAACGTGATCTCTTCCGGAGCGATGAGCCGCAGCGATCTCATAACCCCGTCGTTGTGCGCACTCAACCGCCGCATCGGCACGATGCTACCGAACCCGGCCCACACTTCAGCCGGACGCAGCGCGTTGCCCATCGTGACCACGAACGGAAACGTCGTTTCAACCGAATTGCCGCGCGTGATCGTCTGCGGTCGACGGCTGAGACTGAAACTGGTGATCTGAAACGGTTGGGCCAAAATAATGGCCGAACCGGAGTCGGTCATGAGCTTCGAACCCGGCGGAGCAAAACCGCCGCCAATCTCGCCGTCGATGACGAACAACGAAAAGCGGCTGACCTTATCGTTGTCGATCGAGGCTCGAAAGATCGTCGTGTAACCGCGATCGCCCGCGAGATACAGGATCGATCGGCTGTCGGCCGACCACTGCGGGTCGCGCACGCGACGGTCCTGGTCCGTGGCGAGTTCCTTCCCTTGTCCGCCCGTCGACGGAATCACCCACAGATGCGTGTCTTCGGCGACGCTGTCGATCGTCGTGACGTCGCGCGTGGTTGCGGTGTAAGCAATCGATTTTCCGTCCGGCGACCAGATGGGATCGTACTCGCAGCCTCTTGTCTGCGTGATCTGGCGCGTCTGTCCGCCGAGATCGACGGTGAATATGTCGGAGTTGTTCAGCGCATCCGGATCGGGTTCGTGATTCGAGAGAAACGCGATCTCATCGCCGCGCGGACTGAAGCTGACGGCGTGATCGTAATACGCGCCCGAGGTCAGTTGCAGCGGGTTCGGACGCTCGACGTCAACGACCCAAACATGCGTGCGGAGATTGTCCGAAAACGCTGTGCGCGACTTGTACTGAAGACGATCTATGACGCGCGGATCGTCCGCTGTGCGTCGCGAGCGATCGGTTGGTTCGGGCACTTCAGCGCGGGCGGAGATGTACGCGATGCGTTTGGAGTCGGGCGACCACGAGATCGACTCGCCTGCGTACGTCATGAAGAAGTTGGTCGAACGGACGGGAGCGATGAAGCGCGGTTCGGGTTTGTCCAGTCTGACGACCCAGAGACCGTCCTGCTCATCCTGCTGCGAGAGAAATGCGATCGAGTTGCCGTCAGGCGACCAGCGCGGCGTCGAGGCGGACCAGCCCGCCGGCAGTAACGATCTCGGTGTCGTGCGGATTTCCGGCCACTCGACGTAAGTCATCGTGCGCGGCGGACGCGGCGTCGGTTGGGCCGTCGGTTGAATCGGCGTGAACTCCGGCGCCAAACGCGCGAGCCACAGCGTGCTGACGGTCTTCTCGTCCGCGACAGATGACACGCTATAGACCACGTACTGTCCGTTCGGCGAAATCTGCGCGTCGGTGACGTTCGCGAAACGAACGATATCGGCCGGCGCCATCGGGCGTCGCGGCTGTGCCGGACACGGAATTACAAACGCAAGCAACAAGAGAAGACTCCCGCAAAGGCGCAAAGGCGCAAAGCAAAGCCGTGCCGGGGAAACAGCGCCCTCTTCTCCTTTGCGCCTTTGCGCCTTTGCGGGAGTCAACTGCCGCGACTCATTCCCTGAGTCTATTAACCACCCTCTGTATCCCATGCTTCATTAACTCCACATTGAAATTGATCAAAAGTCCAAGCCGAATATCCATCAGCCGGAGATAGGTTTCTAACTGTTTTCTATGTACGGGAATCAACGCTTCTACAGACTTAATCTCAACTACTACCTTGTTATCCACTACCAGATCTATTCGAAAGGCAAGCTCGAGTCTCACTCCTTCATAACAGACTGGGCACACAAGCTGCGACGCTACTTCCAACCCTCGTCTTCGCAGCTCGAAGATAAGCGTTGCCTGGTAGACGGATTCTAACAGCCCCGGTCCAAGTGTCTTATGAATCTTCAGCGCGGAGTCAACAATGACTGCGGCAATTTCATTTTCGGTCATGTGAGGACCCTTTCGTGAGGTTAGTTGAATGTCGGTGGCCGTCTGGAAATTACGGAGACGGTTTCGGTGAAGGAGACGCTGCTGGTTTTTCTTCAATCTTCAAAGTCGTCCTGACCAGGTCCCACGCTGGCGCGAACTTTTTGATATCGCGGTCCGGACCGAAGAGTGTCAACACAACGACGCGCTGGCCCACCACCGCCCAGTAAATTTTGGACGCGCCCGTTTCGCCGCCAAGTGACGCGGTGATGTTGACTCCGTCCGCCTTGACTCCCGCGACGTCGGAAGCGTCCGGCGCCTGTTTCGGCTGCGCGCCCATCTCCTCGAACTGTTTGACGCTCGCCTTGATGTACGGATCGATGAACGCTTTCTTCGCGTCGGGCAGCTTCTCCGCCGTGATCCGTCCGTTGTGAACGAAGACCTTGATCAAGAGATCGTTGTTTGGACGCGACAACACAAGATCGATCGCATCGTCGTTTTTCACTTCCTGGATGGTCCAGCCGTTCGGGTAGTTAAACGAGACCCCACCTTTCGCGAAGCTTTGCCCTTCGCTGGGCGTCTGCGCGGAGGCAAAGACGCAACTGAGAAATAGGATGGCGAGCAAGTTAAAAGTGAGTCTCATGTTCTCCTCCGCGAACTATTTAAGTAACTGCAACTGCTGGTTCAGTAATTCCCAGGCTTGCCGTACGTGTTTCTCTGTAGTGCGAATGTTTCCGACCGAGAGACGAAGCGTGAGTTTGTCGTTGAGGCGAGTGTGCGACAGCAACGCGCGCCCGGTCGCGTTCACGCCGTGCATGATCGCTTCGTTCAGGACGTCGAGGTGTTTGTCGTCGCGCCTATCGCCTTCGTCAGGACGGGCCCGGAAACAGACGAGACCCAGCGGCACCGGCGCCAACAACTCCCAATCGCTCGATTCGTCGACCCACGAAGCAAACAGCCGCGCCAGCCGGCAATGCTCGCGAATGCGCGCCGCGAGTCCTTCGTGTCCGAAGTAACGCATGACCATCCAGAGCTTCAGCGCGCGGAAACGGCGGCCGAGTTGAATGCCGTAATCCGATCCGCTGCGCACCTTTTCCTGTTCGGGCGTGCGCAGGTACTCCGGAACGAGCGAGAACGCACGGCGCAGCAGGTCCATGTGACGGCAATACAGAACCGAGCAATCGAAAGGCGTGAACAGCCACTTGTGCGGGTTCACGACGAGCGAATCCGCGCGCGCGCAACCGTCGAGAATGTGTCTGAGCTCGGGCACGACCGCCGCGGACCCTGCGTAAGCCGCATCGACGTGCAGCCACATCGCGTGCTCCTCGCCGATCGGTACGATCTCGGCGACCGGATCGATGCTCGACGTCGAAGTCGTTCCAACAGTCGCCACGATGCAGAACGGCAGGTAACCGTCGCGCTTGTCTTCGTCGATCGCTGCCGCGAGTGCTTTCGCGTCCATGCGAAACTGTTTGTCCGTCGGAATCTTGCGCAGACCTCGTTGGCCCAGGCCGAGCGTGATCACGGCTTTCTCGATCGACGAATGTGCCTGTTCGGAAACGTAGGCGCGCAACAGCGGCAGGTCAGGCCGGCCGCTCATTCCCTCTTCGCGAATGCGCTGCTCGACGCCTTCGCGCGCGGCGGCGATCGCGTGCAGGCTGGAAACGGACGCCGTGTCGTAAATGATGCCGATCATTCCCGGATCGAGCCCCATCATCTGGCGCAGCCAGTCGAGCGTCACTTCTTCGAGCTCAGTCGAAGCAGGCGACGTCCGCCAGAGCATGGCTTTGTTGTCGAAAGCGGCGGCGAGCATCTCGCCGAAGATGCCGGGCGCGGAAGTCGAGGTCGCGAAGTAGGCGAAGAACGAGGGATGGCTCCAGTGCGTCAGCGCGGGAACGATCAGTCGATCGACGTCGGCGAGGATCTGCGCCATTGATTCACCGTGTTCGGGCGGCGTCGGTGGAAGCTGCGCCTTGAGATCGCCCGGCTCGATGGCGGCGAGCACGGGGAGATCCTCGACACGGTCGAAATAGTCGGCAATCCAGTCGACGAACTCATGGCCAAAGCGACGAAAGTCTTCCCTGTCCATGTCGCCAAACCCGGGGGCGAACCCGCTTTTCGCAGGCTTTGAGCTATTCACGGCGCCCTATCTTACAGGCATAAGCCAAAGATCTGCACGGCTTACAGCCGCTCTGCACTCGACACTTTGACCGAAATCGCTATAATTCGTCGCTGAATTAAAGTCACAGTGACCAGAGCCCGCTCGTCTAATCCTAAACGCCCGTTTGTGAGGACAAAATGAAACGCACGCTACTCGCGCTTTTGTTGATTACTACTCTATTCGCCGGTTTTGCTTGTGAACGCCGCGGATCCGGAACGAATGCCGGCGATGGCGTCGGCGAGATTGTCGTCGGTTACTACGGCGATCTGACCGGACGCACTGCAAGTTTTGGCCAGTCCACAAAGAATGGCGTCGAGATGGCGATCGACGAAATCAACAAGGCCGGCGGCGTGATGGGACGAAAGGTCCGCCTCATAGTCGAAGATGATCAAGGCGAACCAAACAAGGCGGCAACCGTCGTCAGCAAGCTGGTGAACCAGGACAAAGTCCACGCCGTGCTGGGCGAAGTGGCGTCCTCGAATAGTTTGGCCGCGGCGCCGAAAGCGCAGGAAGCAAAAGTGCCGATGATTTCGCCGTCGTCCACAAATCCGAACGTGACGCAGGTCGGCGATTACATCTTCCGCGTCTGTTTTATCGATCCATTCCAGGGCGACGTAATGGCGAAATTCTCCGCCAACAATCTCAAGGCGAAAAGGGCGGCAATCCTCTACGACTTCAACTCCGACTACAGCCGCGGCCTCCGCGAGTTTTTCACACGCAGTTTCAAAGGGCTCGGTGGCGAGATCGTGGCGGAGCAGTCGTACACGCAGGGCGATCGCGATTTCAGCGGTCAATTAACGGCCATTCGCTCGGCCAATCCTGACGTGATTTACGTGCCCGGTTACTATGGCGAAGTCGGCGTCATTGCCAACCAGACCAAGCAACTCGGAATTAAAGCCCCATTGCTCGGTGGCGATGGCTGGGACTCGCCGCAACTGTGGCAACTCGGCGGCGCAGCGTTGAACGGCGATTACATCTCGAACCACTACTCCGTCGATGATCCGTCGCCGGCCATTCAGAAGTTTGTGGCTGACTACAAAGCTCGTTACAACATCCTGCCCGATGCTTTGGCCGCACTCGGTTACGACTCAATGAGAGTTCTCGCGGACGCCATCCAACGCGCGGGCGGTACGGACGGCGCGAAATTGCGCGATGCGATTGCGCAAACGAAGAACTTCTCAGGCGTGACCGGCTCCATCTCGATCGATAAGGATCGTAACGCCGTCAAGCCCGCCGTCGTCCTGAAACTTCAGGATCAAAAGTTTGTTTACGACACCACGATTTATCCGGAAGGCATGACGCCTCCGGCCACGTCCGCCGCGTCGCCGGCAACTGGCGCTGTAGCGCCGCCCTCGGCGCCCGCCCCTGAAACCAAGCCCGCGGCCGAAACGAAGGCCGCGCCAGCGTCGGGTTCCGGAACCAACAAGTAGACACAGTCGATGGATACCTTTGTTCAGCAACTAATTAACGGTCTAAATGTCGGTGCCATCTATGCCCTGATCGCACTGGGCTACACGATGGTGTACGGCATTCTCCGCCTGATCAATTTCGCGCACGGCGACGTGTACATGGTGGGCGCGTTTGCCGGTTTTTACATCGCAATGTACGCGGGTTTCACTGCGGGGCCATCGCTGCTTGTGTTGGGTGTTGTGCTCCTGGGCTCGATGATCATCGCAGGGGTGGTGGGAATCATCATCGAACGCTTTGCTTACCGGCCCGTCCGCAAATACTCGCGCATGACGACGTTGATCATGGCGATCGGCGTCTCGCTGTTAATCGAAAACATTTTCGTAGCACAAATCGGCGCCACCCCGCGCGCGTTTCCGGATTTCCTCGGATCGCAGAGCCAACAACCGTATAGACTTTTCGGCAACGCCGCGATCTCGAAGGCGCAGATTGTTATCTTCCTGGTATCGATCGCGTTGATGCTCCTGTTGCAGTGGATTGTGTTCAAGACGAAAGTGGGCACGGCGATGCGCGCCGTTTCGTTCAACCTGAACTCCGCGAAGCTGATGGGCATCAATACGGATATGATCATCAGCCTGACGTTCGCGATTGGTTCGGCCCTCGCGGCCGCCGGCGGCGTCCTGACCGCTCAATACAATCCAAACATCGATCCGTTGATGGGAATCCTGACGGGATTGAAAGCTTTCGTGGCCGCCGTGCTCGGCGGCATCGGAAACATACCCGGCGCAGTGCTGGGCGGTCTGCTCATTGGGGCCGCGGAAACTTTTGTCGTCGGTTACGGTCAGCACATCGGTATCGCTTCCACTTACCGCGATGCCGTGGCTTTTGCGATCTTGATTCTCGTTCTTTTGCTTCGCCCCTCAGGTCTACTCGGATCAACCGTACAGGAGAAAGTCTGACGGAATCGCAGATCGACGTCCACTGAATGCCAACCTTCATCAAACGGATTCTGGGTTTAGTCGTCATTGTCGTGCTGCTCGTCGCGCTAAACGCGTGGATGAGCAGAGATGGACTCTTCGGTTTTGGACTACCCTACTACTACGCTGAACTCCTCAACCTGACCGGCATCAGCATCATTCTCGCCGTCTCGTTGAACCTGATCACCGGATTCACCGGACAGTTTTCCATCGGACACGCGGGATTCATGGCTGTCGGCGCGTACTCGTCCGTGTTCCTGACTGTCTATTTTTCCCAGCCCGCGGAGCAGTGGTTGACGGGCTTAGTCGGCGCGACCGTGGCACAGGCGCTGGTTTTTCTCGGCATCATTGTGTTCGGCGCGTTGGTAGCTGCGGCGGCTGGACTGGTGGTGGGAATCCCGAGTTTGCGACTGCGCGGTGATTACCTCGCTATCGTGACACTTGGTTTCGCGGAGATCATTCGCATCATCATCCTGAACATCGATCGCGTTGGCGGCGCGACCGGTTTCCGCGGCGCGGTTCCGCCATGGGATGGCCGCCCGATCATTCCGCAGTACGCCAACTTCATCTGGATCGGCGGCTTTGCCGTCATCACGATCGTCGTCGTCTATAACATCGTCCGTTCCGACGTCGGGCGCGCGTTGATCTCGATCCGAGAAGACGAGCTCGCCGCCGAAGCGATGGGCATCAATACGACCCGTTACAAAGTGCTCGCGTTTGTCATAAGTTCCGCATTCGCCGGCATCGCGGGCGCTCTCTTCGGACACTTCCGTCAGTTTCTGCACACCAACGATTTCCAGTTCATCCGTTCGATCGAGATCATCATCATGATCGTGCTGGGCGGAATGGGATCGATCACCGGAGCAGTGCTGGGCGCGATTGTGATCACGATACTGCCCGAGTTACTCCGCCAATTGCCGGGCAACCTGATTCATTACCGCCTCGTCATCTATTCAGCGTTGCTGATCATCATTATGTTGACGCGGCCGCAGGGCGTGATGGGCGCGCGAGAGTTTGGCATTCCGTGGCTGAAACGAGCACAGAAGCGACCTGAAGGAGACAAACCCGCCGGCGAAAAAGGCGTTCCGATCGCGCAATCACAAGAGGCACAGAAGTAAGGCATAACATGGCGGAAGCGAAGACCACGTCAAACGGCGATCATCCACTGCGCACAAACAAGTGCACCATCCGCTTCGGCGGACTCGTCGCAGTCAACGAGCTCGACATGAATGTGCGCGAGGGCGAGATTTACGGGCTGATCGGGCCGAACGGCGCGGGTAAAACCACGATCTTCAATCTGCTGACCGGCGTCTATACGCCGACTTCCGGCGAGCTTTACTTCCAGGGCGAGCGCATCGACGGGCTGAAGCCGTACGAGATCTCGCGCCGCGGCGTGTCGCGAACGTTTCAAAACATCCGGCTGTTTCCCAGCATGTCGGTGCTGGAGAACGTGATGACCGCTTGTCACCGGCACGCGAAGCAGAACCTGCTCGACGCTGTTCTGCGACTGCCGCGCTTCGAACGTGACGAACGCGAGCACCGCGAGTTTGCGATGGAACTGCTCGACATTTTTGGTCTGGCACGCTTCAAGGACGAAGGTGGGACGAGTTTGCCGTACGGCTCGCAGCGCCGCCTCGAGATCGTGCGCGCACTCGCCACGCGGCCGAAACTGCTGCTGCTCGACGAGCCTGCCGCGGGCATGAACCCGTCCGAGCAGGAAGACTTGATGAACCTGATCAAGCAGATCCGCGATCGCTTCGGTCTGACGATCCTGCTGGTCGAACACAACATGAAGGTCGTGATGGGCGTCTGCGAGCGAATCCAGGTAGTCGACTACGGCAAGTCGATCGCGCTCGGACTGCCTGAAGAGATCAAAAACGATCCGAAGGTGATCGAAGCTTACCTCGGCGATTAGTCATTTCCCATTTGTCATTTTCCGTTTCTCATTTTCCATTTTTGAAAGAAATGACCAATGAGAAATGACAAATGGAAAACGGAAAAATGAAATGCTCACATTAGAAGACGTTTCAGTTAACTACGGCGCGATCGAAGCGCTGACAGGCGTGTCGATGCGCGTCGAAAAGGGCGAAGTCGTGACGCTGATCGGCGCGAACGGCGCCGGTAAGACAACCACGCTGCGCACGATCACCGGCCTGCTCCAGCCGCGTCAGGGACGCGTGATGTTCGAAGGCGAAGACATCAGCGCCACACCCACGCACAAACTGGTCGCGCGCGGTATCTCGATGTCACCCGAAGGACGCGGCGTGTTCGCGAACCTCTCGGTGCGCGAGAACCTGAACATGGGCGCGTACCTGAAGAAGAACAAGTCAGAGATCGCCGCCGACATGGACCGCGCCTTCAAGATGTTTCCGCGTTTGAAAGAACGCGAGTCGCAGAAGGCAGGCACGCTCTCGGGCGGCGAGCAACAGATGCTCGCCATCGGACGCGCGCTGATGTCCAATCCGCGACTCCTGTTGCTCGACGAACCATCGCTGGGCCTGGCGCCGCTCGTGGTCCACACGATCTTCGAAGCCATCGACGAGATCAAAAGCAAAGGAACGACGATCCTTTTGGTCGAACAGAACGCGCACGCCGCGCTGGGCCATTCCGATCGCGCTTACGTGCTGGAAACAGGCAGAATTGTGATGGAAGGCCCGTCGAAGGACCTCGCCAACGATCCAAGGATCAAAGAAGCTTACCTCGGTGAGTAGAACACACGTTCGCAACCAGTCCATTTCAAAGCTTCCCAGGCAACAGCAGACGACTCTCCACCTGAAAGCAGTAGTTCTTCCCGTAGTCATCGTTGTTCTGGCGCTCGGCTTTTCAACCTGCTCGCACGAGAGTGAGACTCCTCCGAACCGGCCGGACCGCAGCACGATCAAGATCGGCTACTTCGGCGATCTCAGTGGGCCAACGTTCAACTATGGACAGTCCGCCATCAACGGCGTCCTCATGGCCGCGGATCAGGTGAACCAGGCCGGCGGCATCAACGGGCGAAAGCTCGACGTCGTGATCACTGACGACAAGGGCAGCGGCGAAGAAGCCGCGCGCCTCACCGCGAAGCTGATCGACCAGGACAAGGTGGTTGCCGTTATCGGCGGCGGCACCTCAGGCAACAGCCGCGCTGCCGCTCCGAAGGCGCAGTCGTCGCACGTACCGCTGATCGCGCCGTCGTCGACAGACCCGGCCGTGACGCAGGTCGGCGACTATATCTTTCGCGCCTGTTTTGTCGACGAGTTTCAGGGCGAAGTGATGGCGAGCTTCGCCGTCAACAGGCTCAAGGCGGAAAAAGCCGCGATACTCTTCGATTTCAACTCGCCGTACGGCCGCGGGCTCACGAACTTCTTTCAGGCCAGCTTCAAACAGCTCGGCGGACGAATCGTCAACGAACAGTCGTACACGCAGGGCGATTCTGACTTCAAAGGCCAACTGAGCGCGATTCGCACGTCGGAACCTGACGTCATCTACATTCCGGGTTATTACGGCGACGTCACGGTGATCGCCAAACAAGCGCGCCAGCTTGGACTGACGCAACCGCTGCTCGGCGGCGACGGCTGGGACGCGCCCGAGTTGTGGCAGCTTGGCGGCGACGCTTTGAACGGCGCGTACATCTCGACGCATTACTCAGTCGACGATCCTTCGCTGTCGATCCAGTCGTTCGTGCAGGAGTACAAGCAGCGTTACGGCAACCTCGCGCCGGACGCGCATGCGGCGCTGGCATATGACGCCGCGCTGTTGCTCGTCGACGCTATCAAACGAGCCGGCACGACTGAGGGGCCGAAGCTCCGCGACGCGCTCGCACAGACGAAAGAGTTCAAAGGCGTGACCGGAAGCATCAGCATGGATTCACACCGTAATGCCGTGAAGCCCGCAGTCGTTATCAAATTGATGGACGTGAGGTTTATCTACCAGGAGACGATCCAGCCCGACGCGGTGAAGCCGCCGCCGTCGCCGAGCCCTTCGGCTAGTCCAACGAAGAAGAAGCGCTAACTCAGTTCCCTTCTGGCGCGCTCCAGCGCGTCGTAAACAGCAGTCTTCGCGGTCCCACCAATTTGCCGCTTCGAATCCAACGTTCTTTCGAGGGACAGCGCTTCATAAACATCCGTATCTATTATCGATGAAAACTTCTGCAGCTCCTCGACACTAATTTCTTCAATCTGTTTTTCCAACTCGATCGCATGCCGCACGATTCGTCCGACGACTTCGTGCGCCTCGCGAAAAGGCATTCCCTTGCGCACCAGGTAGTCCGCGAGCTCAGTCGCATTCATGTAACCACCCAACGCAACAGGCTTGACGCTGATGTTGCGCAACACGGTGCTGGTCACGGACAGCGACGCGATGACGGTGTCGAACGCGTCAAACACCGCTTCCTTGTCTTCCTGCATGTCTTTGTTATAAGCGAGCGGCAGCCCTTTCATCGTCGTCAACAAGCCGAGCAAGTCGCCGAACACTCGGCCCGCCTTTCCGCGCACCAGCTCCATCGAATCCGGATTCTTCTTCTGCGGCATCAAGCTCGACCCGGTCGCGATCGCATCGCCCAGCTCCAAAAACCCGAACTCACTCGTGGCGTAAATGATGACGTCTTCGGCAAGACGCGACAGGTGGACCATGATCAACGAACACGCGCCCAGGAACTCGACCGCGAAATCGCGATCGCTGACCGCGTCCAGACTGTTCCTCGTGACGCCGTCGAACGCGAGCGACTTCGCCAGCGCCTCGCGATCGATCGGGAAAGACGTACCGGCCAACGCCGCGGAACCGAGCGGCATGACGTTCACTCGCCGCCTCGCATCGACGAGCCGCTCGCGATCGCGCGCCAGCATTTCGAAGTACGCGAGACACCAGTGCGCCAGCAACACCGGCTGCGCGCGTTGCAGGTGCGTGTATCCGGGAATGGCGACTTCACGGTTCGCGTCGGCGAAGTCGAGCAACGCCGATTGAGTGCTTTGCAGGACCTGGCCGAGTGCGTCGATCGCCTGACGCAGCCACAGACGAAAGTCAGTCGCGACTTGATCGTTGCGGCTGCGGCCGGTGTGAAGCTTCCGTCCGGCGTCGCCAGTCAACTCGATGAGCCGCGCCTCGACGAACGAGTGGATGTCTTCCGCATTGGGATCGTCGGTGCAGCCGTTTTCGAGAATCGTCTTCAGGGCGCTGCGGATCTGCGACCCTTCTTCGGCCGTGATGACCTGCGCGTTTTCGAGCGCCTGAGAGTACGCGACGCTGGCGGCAACGTCCGCGTCGAACAACCGCCGGTCGAACCGAAACGAGTTATTGAACGCGGCAAAGCCGGGATCCGTCTTGTCCGTGAATCTGCCACCCCACATAAAACCGCACCTCCCATTGACCCAAATCCAACTCGCATGGTAGTTTATGCATCTATGCAGTGATTATGCAAGAGTACTGCATATGCGACGATGAATAAGCGCGACCGGCAACAAAAGATTTTGAGCCTGATCCGGGCCACGGCCGTGGGCACCCAGGAAGACCTGCGCGCGTTGCTTGAACGGTCTGGCGTGCCCGCGACGCAGTCGAGCGTCTCGCGCGATTTGGAAGAGCTTGGTGTCGTCAAACATCACGGCCACTACACGTTGCCGCGAACAAATGGCGCCGCCGCCCGCGGCCTGCTGAGTTTAGACCACGCGGGTGACAGTTTGGTAATCGCCCGCACTGTGCCGGGACTGGCGTCGGCAGTCGCAGTTGAAATCGACGCGGCGGCGATCCCGGAAATCGTCGGCACGATCGCCGGCGAAGACACGATCTTCATCGCGGTGCGCGACCAGAGATCGACGATCAAGAAAGTCTGGAAACTGTTTGGGACCACGGATGGACAAAATTAAGAAAATCGTTTTGGCGTACTCGGGCGGGCTCGACACTTCGGTCATGCTGCGCTGGCTCAAAGAGCATTACGGTTGCGAAGTTGTTTGTTACTGCGCAGACGTCGGCCAGGGCGCGGAGCTTTCGGGTCTTGACGAGAAGGCGAAAGCGACCGGCGCGTCGAAACTCTACGTCGAGGATCTGCGCGAAGAGTTTGTGCGCGATTACATCTGGACGGCGGTCAAAGCAAATGCGGTTTACGAAGGCGTCTATCTGATGGGGACGTCGCTCGCGCGGCCGGTGATCGCGAAGCGGCAGATCGAGATCGCGCAGCAGGAAGGAGCGGACGCGGTGGCCCACGGCGCCACCGGCAAGGGCAACGACCAGGTCCGTTTCGAGCTGACTTACTACGCGCTGCAACCGGACATCAAGGTGATCGCGCCGTGGCGCGAATGGGACTTCAAAGGCCGCGCTGACCTGATGGCCTACGCGAAGGACCACGGCATCCCGGTGACGGCGACGTCGGAAAAACCCTATTCGATGGACGCCAACCTGATGCACATCTCGTATGAGGGCGGCATTCTCGAAGACCCGTGGGCCGAACCGCCGGAGAACATCTTTCAACTGACGCGCTCGCCGGAAAACGCGAGCGCCGAAGCGCAGTACGTCGAGATATCGTTCGAAAAAGGCGAGCCGGTCGCGATCGACGGCCGCAAGGTCGATCCCGTCACGTTGCTCGAGACGCTGAACAAAGTCGCGGGTGAACACGGCATCGGGCGCGTGGATCTGGTCGAGAACCGTTTCGTCGGCATGAAGTCGCGCGGCGTGTATGAAACGCCGGGGGTCACGATCCTGCACGCCGCGCATCGCGCGCTCGAGTCGATCACGCTCGATCGCGAAGTGATGCACCTGCGCGATTCGCTCGGTGTGAAGTTCGCCGAAAGCGTCTATTACGGTTTCTGGTTCGCGCCTGAGTTCAAGCTGATGCGCAAGATGATCGACGAGACGCAGGTACGCGTGACGGGCGACGTCCGGCTCAAGCTCTATCGCGGCAACACAATCGTGGTCGGAAGGCGTTCGCCAAATTCGCTCTACGACGAAAACATCGCCACGTTCGAAGCTGACACGGTTTACAACCAGCGCGACGCCGAAGGATTCATCAAGCTCAACGCGCTGCGGCTTAGGTTAGGAAAGAGGGGGAACGACAATGACGCCTGAGATTACTGTTGTGGACGTCGACAAGATCGGATCGGCAACGTCGCCGCTCTGCTTGTCGAAAACTGTCGGCATGATCGCTTGCTGCGTGTCACCAAAGGCAGGCGATGTCGTTGTCGTCCGCGCACTGACTGACAGCGCGACTTACAACATGCTCGAGTTGCCCACCGGACGTCTCGCGAAGATCAATCCGGGCGACTTGCTGATCGGTGTTCTCGGACGGCGTCGCGCGTTGAAGGGTTTTGTCGGCGACGTGCCTGCCACTGTTCAGGCGGGCGACGAGTTGCATCTGCTCAATATGGGCGGCGTGATCGGTTGTTGCACCGGACATCATTCCAGTCTCGGCGACGCCATCAAGCTGGAGGTGAAAGGGCTCGTTTGCGATGAAGCCGGCCGCGTGCTGAACATCGCGAACGGTGGATTGCCGTTGCAGGCCAGCCTGGGAGAGACGGCGCCGATCGTGATGATCGCCGGCACGAGCATGAACAGCGGCAAGACGTACGCCGCCACGGAGATCATCAAGCAGGCGACACGCGCCGGACTGAAAGTCGCAGCCGGAAAACTGTCCGGTGTTGCCTGCCTGCGCGACACGTTGAACATGGCGGACCATGGCGCGGCGTTGACGGCCAGTTTTCTCGATTGCGGTTTACCGTCCACAGTCGACATTGAAGATCTCGCGCCGATGGCGAAGACCATCATCGCGCGACTGAATGAAGCCAGTCCCGATCTGATCGTGATCGAGTTGGGCGACGGCATTCTCGGCGGCTATTCGGTCGATACTGTTTTCGCCGATTCCGAACTGCTGGATGCGACGGCGGCGCTGGTCTTCTGCGCCTCAGACTACGTTGGCGCGTGGGGCGGAATCGAATTGCTGCGCCAGCGCGGCGTGGAGATCGACGTGATTTCCGGATCCGTCACCGACTCGCGCATGGGCGGCGATTACATCAACACGCACTTCAACGTCCCGGCCGCAAATGCGCGCCGCGAAGGCGAGACGCTTTTCTCGCTGGTAATGCAGAAAGTTGAAACAAAGCGACCCGTCGCGACCGTTTGAAATGGGAAATAAGATTCGTATCGGAATTTTTGGCGGATCGGGATACGGCGGCTCGGAGTTGCTGCGTATTCTGCTGTTTCATCCGGAAGTCGAACTGGTTTTCGTCACCGCCAACGAACACGCCGGCAAGAAGGTCGGCGACGTACACCGGAATCTCAACGGCTTGACTCAACTGAGTTTCGCCGCAGCGCCGGAAAACCTCGACGGGGTCGATTGTGTTTTCCTCGCGCTCCCGCACGGGCAGGCGATGGACATCGTTCCACGCCTGCCCGGTAACGTCAAAGCCATCGATCTCTCCGGCGATTTTCGGCTGCGCGATCAGGCCGTCTTCGAAAAGCACTACAAACAGCCGCACACGGCGATGGAGTCGCAGGCCGGTTTCGTTTACGGCCTGACTGAAACCAATCGCGAGGCGATCCGCCGGGCGCGTCTTATCGCGAACCCCGGTTGCTTTGCGACCGCGACGCTGCTTGGTCTCGCACCGCTCGTCGCCAACGGCGCGCTCAGCGGGCGCGTGATCATCGACGCGAAAACCGGTTCGTCCGGTTCGGGCGCCAAGGCGGCCGCCAATACGCACCATCCGCAGCGGATGCACTCGTTCTACGCGTACAAGCCGTTCACGCACCAGCACGTTCCCGAAATCGAGCAGGAGCTGGAACACGTCGGCGATTGGACCAACGAGCTGGTTTTCATGACGCACTCGCTGCCGGTCGCGCGCGGCATCTTCGCGTCGATCTACGCGGAGGGCAAAAACGAGCTGACCGCGGAACAATTGCGCGAGATGTTTGCCGAGTACTATCGCGATTCCTTCTTCGTCCGCCTCGTCAGCGGTTCGCCCGACATCAACTGGGTCAAGACGACCAACTTCTGCGACATCGGCTTCGCCGCGCGCGGAAAACAGATCGTCGTCTTCTCCGCGATCGACAATCTCGTCAAAGGCGCCGCGGGACAAGCGGTGCAAAACATGAACCTCATGTACGGTCTCGATGAAAAAACGGGCCTGCTACTGGTGGGAACAAATCCGTGAAATCTCTGTTTGAGGTAGAGGACGAGTTTCAGCTCACCACGTACAAGAAGATGCCGATCGCGGTCGAACGTGGCGAGGGAGTCTGGATCTACACGAGCGACGGCGAAAAGTATCTCGATCTCTACGGCGGCCACGCCGTCGCGGGCACCGGACATTGTCATCCGCACGTGGTCCAGGCGATCCGCGAGCAGGCGGACCAATTGTTGTTCTACTCCAACCTCGTCTATTCCAGCGCGCGCGCTCGCGCCGCAGAGAAACTCGTTTCGGTTACTCCGGTGGCGCTGAGTAAAGCCTTCTTTTGCAACTCCGGAACGGAGGCCAACGAGAACGCGATGCGGATGGCGCGCATGGCGACCGGACGCGAGAAGATCATCACGTTCAGCGGCGGTTTTCACGGGCGAACGGCCGACTCGATCAGCGCTACGTTCCTCGGCAAGTATCGCGAACTCGGAAAGCCGAACGTTCCGGGCCACCTCGCCGCCGAATTTGGCGATATTGAATCGGTGCGCGCGCTCGTCGACGACAGCGTCGCGGCGATCATGCTGGAGCCGATTCAGTCGATGGCCGGCGTTCGCATGGCGCCGCCTGAGTTTTATCGTGCGCTGCGCGAGTTGTGCGACGATAGCGGTATTGTTTTGATCTACGACGAGGTCCAAACCGGTGTCGGACGCACGGGCGAATGGTTCTTCGCAGGCAGCGCGGCCGGCGACGGTGTCGTTCCTGATGTGGTGACGCTGGCGAAGGCGCTCGGCAGCGGCGTTCCGGTCGGCGCGTGTCTTGTGACCGAAGCGATCAGTTCACACATCAAGGAGAACGATCTCGGCACGACGTTCGGCGGCGGAATGCTGGCGATGGCGGCGGTCACGGCGACACTCGAAGCAATTCAGAACGACGCGATGCTGTCGAACGTGAAAGCGGTTGAATCACACTTGCGGGAACGCTTGCGCGAGATCGAGCAGATCGTCGCGGTCCGCGGTCTCGGTTTACTGTTGGGCATCGAGTTCAATGACAAAGCGGCGCCGATTCACAAGGCGTTGCTCGAACGAAAGATCATCACGGGAACGTCGAGCGACGGGAATGTTTTGCGGCTGTTGCCGCCGTTGTGTTTGAGTGTCGACGATGTGGACCTGTTCGTAAACGAGTTGGCAGAGATATGCACTTCCTGAGCACGCTAGGCGTGAACCTCAATGAACTGATCGAGTCCGCGCTGCGGTTCAAACGCGGCGACGATCGCTCGCAACCGCTGGCCGGCAAGTCAGTGGCGCTCGTGTTCTTCAATCCGAGCCTGCGGACGCGCGCGTCGATGCAGGTCGGCATTTACGAGCTCGGTGGCAACGCCGTCGTGCTTGAGCCCGGCGGCACGAGTTGGACGCTCGAACATCGCGAAGGCGCGGTGATGGACGGCGACAAGACCGAACACGTCGCGGAATTCGTTCGCGTCCTTGAACGATATTGCGTCGCGATCGGAGTGAGGACGTTTGCGAAGCTCAAAGACTGGGCGGAAGAACGCACTGATCCGATTCTGAATGCTTTCGCGAAATACGCGTCCGTGCCGATCATCAATCTCGAGTCGGCGATGCATCATCCCTGCCAGTCGCTCGCGGACATGATGACGATTCGCGAGAAGCTCGGCGAGGGACGAAAGCGCGTCGTGCTGACCTGGGCGTGGCACCCGAAACTGCTCCCGATGGCAGTGCCCAACAGTTTCGCGCTGGCGGCGTCGCAGATGGGACACGATCTCGTGATCGCGCATCCGCCGGGTTACGACCTCGACGAAGAGCTGATCGGCAACTCGCGGCGGCTTGCGACGGAAGCGGGCGGCAGCGTCACCGTCATGAACGACATGGACGCCGCGTTCAAGGGCGCCGAAGTGATCTACGCGAAGAGTTGGGGTGCAAAACAGTTTTACGGGCGTGACGAACAGGACACCATCACCCGCGCGCAGTATCGTCACAAGTGGATCGTCAACGAGCGAAAGATGGCCCAGACGGACGACGCCATCTTCATGCACTGTCTGCCGGTGCGCCGCAACGTGATCGTGACTGACGCCGTGATCGATTCGCGTTCTTCGGTGGTAATTGATGAAGCCGAAAACCGATTACACGTCCAAAAAGCAGTAATCAACGAGATCTGTCCTTCATGATCGACAATCAACTCCGTCTCGATCTTCTGCGTGAAGCGCTGCCGTACATTCAGCGCTTCAAAGGGCACACCTTCGTCGTCAAACTCTCCGGCAAAGTCACGGAAGACCAGGAAAATCTGACGTCACTCGCCGAAGAGCTGGCGCTGCTTCATCAGGTCGGCATCCGCATCTGCGTCATTCACGGCGGCGGCAAGCAGCTCAGCGAACTCGCGAAGCAGCTCGGAGTCGAACAGACGATCATCGACGGCCGGCGCGTCACCGACGACGCCACGCTCGAGATGGCGAAGATGATCTTCGCCGGCAAGATCAACACCGACATTCTCGCAGCGCTGCGCCATCGCGGCATCGAAGCCGTCGGCTTGTCGGGCGTCGACGGCAACATCGTCCACGCGGAACGCCGCCCGCCAAAAGAGATCCTGAATCGCGAAACAGGCGTCCGCGACAAGGTAGACTTCGGCCACGTCGGCGACGTCGTGCAGATCAACTCACGACTGCTCACCGTCCTGCTCGACCACGGTTACCTGCCGGTCGTCTCGTCGCTCGGCGCGGACGACGAGGGAATGGTCTTCAACATCAACGCCGACACCATCGCCGCCGAGATCGCCGTCCAACTACAAGCCGAGAAACTGATTCTTCTCAGCGACGTGGACGGCATCTATCTCACGCCGGGCGACGCGCAGACGAAGCTGTCGCGCCTGACGGCCGCCGAAACTGAGGAACTGATCAGCAGCGGGGCCGCGACAGGCGGCATGATCCCCAAACTACAGAACATTGCGACGCTCCTGCGTCGCGGCGTTCACAGCGCACACATCATCAGCGGCTCGAAGCGCAACGCGCTCCTGTCCGAGGTCTTCACTGACAAAGGCACCGGCACGATGATCGTCGCGTGATCGCGCGCGTTATCCGTGCGGCGACTGCGGCAGAAACCGATCGCGATCGAACGGCGGTTCCTCGTGGTCCGGCAACACATCGTCGGGCCAGTCGTGCGCCCACTGTTTCCGGTGCTCTTCGTCCGCGTAGTATTTCAGGTAGGTTTGATTGTCCTCGTCGCTGCCGCTGCCGGTGAGGTCGATCATGTACGAGTAGCTCGGATTCTCCGGAAACAGCACCGCCTCCTCGCGCAAGCCGTCGTGGTAGAGATAGAGGTACAGCTCGCGATCCGTCAGATGGTTCGTGTGCAACAGGTACGCGCCGAGCGTCGCCATGCGATTGACGATGTCGTTCAGCTTGATCTTCACGGCGTCGTCGTCGATTTGGTCCGGCGGAGGAACCTCGAGTCCGGAGTTTTCGAGCAGGCGGAGCAGGGTTGTCGGTTCGGCGTTTTCGTATTCGAGCACTTGCCGCAGAAACTCTTCTTCCATGTCGGGCGGCATTGATTCGAGCGCCAAAGCGCTGCCGCCAAGTCTCTCGAGCTCCTGACGCAGTTTGGCGATGCGTTCTTCCTGATCGGGTTCGTCGGCGAATTGTGTAAACGTCATTCTGGCTCCTTAGGTCAGAGGTTAAGGATTGAGGCGCCTGGAGGCCGTGAGGCCCGCTTCCGAATTAATTGTTGGGTGGGTGAGCGCGCATTTTCATACTTGCCGCATGAAAAGTAAAGCGCGCTTTTGTATCAAACCTTCGGTGGGGCGGGTGCGCTGAAGCTTTCGAGGTTTGCGAGGCCGAGACTCGTTTCGATCTCCTGAATTCTCGACACTGCCGATTCGAAGCCGTCATCGCCGCCAAAATGATCGGCTTCGATCTCTTCAAACTTCGCGCCCAGTTCGTCGAGCTCCGCTTCGCCAAGTGACGCTTTCCACGACGGGAAAATGATCGTGTCCTCGATCGCGGCGTGGTACTCGTACATGCGCGCGAACGATTCGAGCGCAGCGGCCAATGGACCGACGGCATTCGACGGAACGCGATCCTGTTTCGTGACCGCCAGAACGTAGTCGGTAATCTCGCGTCCGCGCACGTGTTGCGCCATCAGCGCGTCGACGTAACCCGCCGCCGGTCCGCGAAACTTCTTAAGCACGGGCAGAATGTAGGCTTCTTCGAGCTTCTTCTCGTGATAGTCCTCGCCAAACACGCGAAACAGAAGCGCCGTCTTTTCCAACGCTTCAGCGGGCACTGACGCGGCGTCCTGCTTAAGTCTGGCGGCAGTTTCGCGATAGACGATAAGCGCGCGTCGCAACACGCCGTGCTCGCGCATCAGGTCTTCGTTCGCCGTGACTTCAGCCGGAGTCGATTCGCCGTGCGTAGCTCCTTCTTTTCCTTCTTCATTGGTGGTGCTGACCGCCTGGTTCGGCGTTCGGCGGCAACCAACGAGCAACGCGCCCGCGCCGGCGACTGAGATCGCTGTCAGTAATTCTCGTCTTGTTTTCAATTTTGCCTCTCTTCGTCACATCCGTGTTTCGATAGCGCTTTTGATATTATCGATTCATGGACAACGATGCCATCGCCCGCCGGTTCTATCGCCTCGCCGCCTTGATGGAGTTGCGCGGTGACGACCCGTTTCGCTGGCGCTCATATCGGAATGCGGCGGAGGCGATCGAGGTCTGGCCCACGCCGTTGAAGGAGATCGCGGAAAAGGAAGGCGTAGCGGGTCTGCAAACCATCCCGGGCGTCGGCAAAGCGATCGCGGGCAAGGTGATCGAGCTGCTCGCGCGCGGCTCGTTTGACGCCTGGGACAGGCTAACCGCCGAGACACCGGAGAGCGTACTCGACCTGATGGAGTTACCCGGCATCGGTCCGAAGACCGCGGCGATGCTGCATCAACGTTTCAAAGTCTCGTCACTCGAGGACCTGAAGACGTTCGCCGCCGGCGGCGGCCTCGACATGGTCGACGGCATCGGTCCGAAAACAGCCGAGAAGATCAAAGAAGCGCTCGAAGACAATTAACCGTAAAAACAAGCAGCTTGATATATCGTTGCAGTCGTAAGATAATTGCGCGACTTAAGCAGCATGAAACTTAAAGGTGGTCGCAGCATGAACGATCAGCACCTCGCCCATCCTCAAGGCAGGTCCTCACACACACTAAAGACATCCGAGCAGCGAAACCAAGACTTCGTGTCCACTACAAAGGTTATCAAGCAAAAACAATTTGCCGAGTTCTTTTCAGGTATTGGCCTGATGAGGCTGGGTCTGGAAAACGAGGGTTGGTCGGTCGCGTTTGCAAACGATATCGATGACCAAAAAGTCCGGATGTATAAAGCTCATTTCGGCGAAGACCTCGGGCAGATGGTTCAGGGAGATATCCATGAGATATCAGCAGCGTTGATTCCGAATGTAGAACTCGCAACAGCTTCTTTTCCCTGCAACGACCTGTCTCTGGCAGGCTCGCGCAATGGGTTATCTGGCCAACACTCATCGGCGTTTTGGGGTTTTATAAAAATAATTGAGGACATGAACGAACGTAGACCGCCGATGGTTTTGATTGAGAATGTGCCCGGCTTTCTAACGTCCCATGACGGCACTGATTTCAAGAACGCTATGCGGGCGCTAAACGGCCTCGGCTACTCGGTCGATGCTTTCATGCTTGATGCTGCGTATTTTGTCCCACAGAGCCGACAGCGCCTTTTTGTTGTCGGCCGGCGGGAGAGCGACGGCGATAATAGTCCCGCGCTGATCTTTGCGGAGAGCGTGTTGCGGCCTCGAGCATTAACTGATTTCATTCTCACGAATGTGGACATACGGTGGCGCATTCGTAATCTACCATCTCCTCCAACGCGCATCCGAAAGAACCTGACGAGCATTCTTGAACAATTTCCGCCGTCTGCGCCTGAGTGGTGGGCTCCGGAACGAGCGCAATATTTGCTCAATCAGATGAGCGCGCGTCATAGAGAAATAGCAGAGGCAATGATTAACGGTACGCAGTGGTCATACGGGACCGTTTTTCGACGCGTTCGAAAGTCGAAATCAATGGCTGAGTTGCGCGTGGATGGCTTGGCGGGTTGTCTGAGAACACCGCGCGGCGGAAGCGGACGACAGATTTTATTCAAAGCCGGAAAGGGACAGTATTTCGCCAGATTGTTGACACCTCGGGAGTGCGCACGGTTAATGGGGGCTGATGATTATCGCATCGAAGCCCGTTCAAATCAGGCGCTCTTTGGATTTGGCGATGCCGTATGCGTGCCGGTGATAAGATGGATTGCCAAGAACTACCTCAATCCAATATTTGACGAACTAGAGCCAGACTTGTCCGAACACCTCCATGGCAAAAAGCGCCCCGCATACGCCTGATGCTATTCTGCCTCATGATGTTGCGGCGATTCGAAAAGAGATCTCGAAATTTTTGGATCAGTCCGATTCCCAAAAACGACGAATCGGCAACGCCAAGTACGGAGTTTATGCGTTTTACGATTACGACGGCGAACCCATTTATGTTGGTCGGACACGAGAGAAACTACGGGCGAGAATCGGAAGGCACCTAACCAACCAGCGGACGGATGCGGTTGCTATGAATGTGCTGGATCCGTTTGAGGTTGCCGAAATAGAAGTCTGGCCCATTTATCCTGAGCGATTGTCCGCGGAACAGATTGCACACCACCTGAATTCTGCGGAATACACGGTTTTTGAAAAGGTCTTAAAAGAATCTCAACTTAACGCAGTGCTGAACGAAAAGGATATTCCCGCAGCACCGCTAATAGCGCTGCCCGAGTCTTTTCGCGGACGAATAATCCCTGAATCCATCTACGCCCACAGAAAGCATCCCGATGTGCGAATTGCGAGGAGAGCAAGTACCATCGCATCTTTGGCTCGAGTCATTAGTGAACGCGATGTCTCGAAAGGATTGAGGAGAACGTTATTGACGCAGGCCCGCAGACTCGAACGGCTTGCCAGAGAACGTTTTGAAGAAATCGGTGGGGAGATCCCGACCGAGTCTTCGAATGAGGAAACCGGCGAGACGCTCGCGCAGTAACCGTTCATGAAACCTACGCGTGAGCAAGTTCACTACACTATGTCTCGGGTTCGATCGAGTGGTTCCGTTATCGAGAAACAACTCGGAACTGCCCTCTGGAAGGCGGGGTTTAGATATAGAAAACAGTACTCCATCTTCGGAAAGCCGGACTTTGTGCTGGTAAGTCGCAGAGTTGTTATTTTCTGCGACAGCGAGTTCTGGCACGGGTACCAGTGGGGCAGTAAAGCTAAGGCCGCATTCAAGAGTAATCAGGAATACTGGTTCGCCAAGATCGAGCGTAATCGCAAACGTGATCGCAAAGTTAATAAGGAATTAGAAAGAGAGGGGTGGACCGTCTTGAGATTCTGGGAACACGAGATATCCTCTAACGTCGACGATTGTGTGCACAGGGTGAGACAGGCTGTTCAGGCAGCGCAGCAGTGAACCACAACATAGTTTCGAGGTGAAACATGACTAAAAAAATGAAACGCCGTGATTTCATGCGCACGGGTGCGGTCGCTGGGTTGACGCTGGCTGCCACCAATGAAGTTCCCGGGTTCCCGACGATCCTCCAGCAGAGCGCGGTGAAGCCGCTCGTGATCTCGTCCGCGAACGGCAACCGGTTCAAGAACGGCGGCAACGTCACCGCCGTGCAGAAGGCGTTCACGATGATCACCGGCGGTTCAGACGTGCTCGACGCCGTCATCGCCGGCGTCAACATCGTCGAGCTGGATCCGCTGGACGACAGCGTCGGTTACGGCGGATTGCCGAATGCCGAAGGTGTCGTGCAACTCGACTCGTCCGTCATGCACGGGCCGAAGAAACGCGCGGGCGCGGTCGGCGCGCTCGAAGGCGTGCGCACACCGTCGCTGGTGGCGAAAGCGGTGCTGGAGAACACGGACCACCACCTGATCGTCGGCAAAGGCGCGCAGGATTTCGCGCGCAACATGGGTTTCAAGATCGAAGACGACCTCAACACCGAAAACTCACGCCGACAGTGGCTCGAATGGAAGCGACGCACAGACCCCGGACACTATCTCGATCCGAAGACGCGCGCTGAAGCAGGACGCAAAGCGGCGCTCCAGATGCTCGCCGAAGGACTGCTGCGCGAAGAGAACATGCACGGCACGATCAACTGCGACGGCATCAATTCGAAAGGCGAGATTTGCGGCGTCACCACGACGAGCGGCCTCGCGTGGAAGATACCCGGCCGGCTCGGCGACTCGCCGATACTCGGCGCCGGTCTCTACGTCGACGGCGCGGTCGGCGCCGCGGGTTCGACCGGACGCGGCGAAGCGAACCTCTACAATCTTTGCTCGTTTGTGATCGTCGAAGAGATGCGGCGCGGCGCTCATCCGAAGGACGCCGGTATGGAAGTTTTGAACCGCATCAAGAGCAACACGATCGAGAAGCGGCTGCTCAACAGTCGCGGCCTGCCAAACTTCGGCATCACTTTTTATATCCTGAATGCGAAGGGTGAGTATGCCGGCGTGACGATGTACGAAGGCGGCAGCTTTGCGATCTGCAATGAGAACGGCCCGCAAACGTTGAAGTGCGAAGCACTGTTAACGGGCCGTCCCAGCGACTAAAACCACGGATATTATTGGCCGGCGTTCGCGTCGGCTTGCATCATGCCGAAGATGTTGCCTTCGGTGTCTTTGCAATAGACCAACCAGCCGACGCCGGGAATCGGCATCTTCGGAACAACCACCTGCGCGCCATTTGCCGTCGCCGTGTTTGTCGAAGCGTCGACATCGGTTACGTCGACAGTACAGACGTAAGCGATCACCGCCTGGCCATCAATGTCACCTTGCCTGCGCACCATTCCGCCATTGATACCCGGCTGGTCGTTCGGACCGGTCGTGATGAGCCAGTAGTCCATCGGCCCTTCCCACTTCTGAAACTGCCAATCAAACAGCGTCTGGTAAAACTTGACGGCGCGCTCGGGGTCGCTCGCATGAATTTCAAAATGCACAACTCTAGCCATTTACGATTCTCCTTAAGAATTTAAACTTAACTATTCGCGGTCGCCGCCGGCTTTCCGTACTTCTGCGTGGCAAACCCGACAATCAATCCGACCAGCGTGCCCGGCAGGACGATCTCGAGGTAGTAACCACCCTGCATCAACGCGATCAAAAACGCCAGGAACGCGCCGACAAGCACGCCGAAGAGAATCCCCAGCGGCAGCGAATGAAACTTCTTCGCGAAAAACCCGATCGCGATGCCGGCGACGATGCCTTTGATCGTCGAGCCAACGACGATCCCGCCGAGCTGATCCCTGACCTCAGGCGTGAACCAGGCAGTGAGACCGTCGATGGCGCCGAGGATCGCGCCGAGTATCACTCCGATAAGTGGTTTCGACATGTGTAATCTCCTTTGGGGGTTTCGTTCTTACTCTTCTATTAAACGCCGCGCGCGAAATCTTTAACCTCGCGAGCTGAAAATGAAAAAAATTCTCATGAGCAGGTAGGCGAGCACCAACAGGACCAGAAACCGGTTCTTGCCGACCCAGCGGCTGACTTTCTCGTACGCATTTTCCTTGTACGCGGCGACCGGCTCCGCATCGAGTAAACGCCCGACGTCAGCCGACAGTTCGGCCGCGCTTGCGTAGCGTTGTGAACGTTCCTGCGCCATTGCTTTCAGACAGACGGCCTCGGCGGGTTTGGTCACGGCTGGATTCACGGCGCGCGGACGAGCGTCTTTCGGCGCCTGGTTCGTCAACAGGAAATGGAGCACCGCGCCGAGCGAGTAGATGTCGGCGCGCTCGTCGAGTTGATCGATCTCGCCGCGTGCCTGTTCGGGCGACATGTACTGGCGCGTGCCGATAACGGTTCCATGTGCGGTATCGCTGACTTCGTTGTGATCTTGCCTGGGCAGCATCAGTGTGTCTGCTTCGGATGACACGGCTTGATGCACGATTTTAGCGACGCCCCAATCGAGCACCAGCACTTCGCCGAACGATCCGATCATGATGTTCTGCGGCTTGAGGTCGCGATGGATCACGCCGTGCGCGTGCGCAAACGCCACCGCGTCACAGACGGATTGAAACTTCCGCAACCGATCCTTGATCGACTCGTTGTTCGCGGCGTACTCGTCAAGCCTGACGCCGCGCACGAACTTCATCGCATAGAAGACGCGACCGTCGGGCAGCACGCCGACGTCGTGAACAGGGACGATGCCCGGATGTTCGAGACGCGCGATGATCCGGGCTTCGCGAATCATGCGCCGGCGCATGTCTTCGGTAAGCTCCGGCGTGCTGAGCACTTTGATCGCGACCTGGCGGTTCAGTTCCGTATCTTCGGCGAGGTAAACCGTGCCCATGCCGCCGCGCGCGAGTTCTTTGATAAACGTGTACTTGGTGGCGCTGAAATCAGGCTCCGCGGCGATGGCGCGCAGGTGGGTCACTTTGCTGTCTGACAGCCACTTCATTGCACGTCGACTCCGAGCAGGGAACGCGCCTCGGTGCGAAACTCTTCGTCAGTCGCGGTGATCTCGCGTAGTTTTTCGAGAACGATGCGGCGAAAGTCGCGGCGTGTGGCGGCGAGGTAGTTGTTTACCGTCGTCTGGTCCAGCCCGAACTTCTCCGCGAGCGAGGCGTACGATACGTTCGCGTCGTCATCGCGCAGATCGTAGGCTTCGAATAACTGAAAGTGAACGTTGCGTCCTGTTTGCTCGCAACGAGCGCGCAGGGCGTCGACGGCGAGCGTGAACATCCAGCGCACCCATTCGCGATGGAAATACTCTTCCGGGCTGAGATCGACGTTGGCCGCGTGCAGTGCGAGTTCGTCTTCAGCGGAGAGGAAGTCGAGTTGAAAATGGTTTGCGTCGCCGCCGCGTTTGATACGTTGGCCTGCTTTTCGTTCGTTGGCGATGAAGCCGTCGAGACAGGTGCGCAGGAATGTTTGAAAGCTGGCCTTGCGGGCGTCGTAGTTCGCAAAATGATTTTTCTCGAAGGCGTTCGCGAAGAAGCCTTGCGTCAGATCTTTTGCGTCTTCGTTGTTTGCGTGCCACTTCAGGCGAACGTATTTGTACGCGGGTTTCCAGTAGCTGTTGAGGATGGTGGTGAAGGCGCGCTGGCGGACGGCGTGATCGTCGCTGCGCGCGGCGGCGATGGCTGACTGGTTCGTGATGGGGAACCGTTGCTG
>DASURS010000272.1:0-6158 GCA_036279935.1 Pyrinomonadaceae bacterium | reverse complement strand
AACATCCCTTCGTAGAAGCGGCTCATCAACTCCGCCGTCGCCTGGTCGCGCACGTCCCACAGACTCGCGACGACCGCCGGCGTTCCCGCGTACATAAAACCTCTCGTCAGCCCAACCAAGCCTTCGCCTTTGATCTCGCGTCCCAGCGCCGTGCGGCAGGCGGACAGGACCACCAGATCGGCATTCAATTGAAGGTTGTAAATTTCATGAGCGCGCAGGAACCCGTCGACCGGCCGGCCCTGCTCGTCGTAAAGCGACAGCACGATGCCTGACAACGCGGGATGCTGGCTGTTCAGAAGCCCGTGCGTGGCGAAGTGAACGATGCGGTACTGGTCCAGTTTCGACTTGAACAGCGTTTCGCGACTGGCGGCGAAATCGAGTGCCTTCAGACTGCGGGGCTCACCGGCTTTCGCGACGATGACGTCCGCTTCCCGGCGGCTAAAAGGAAGTCTCTCGAAATTGAGCACGCCCAGCTCGCTCGCCGAACGCATCAACGCGCTCTGCGGCATTGCCTGGCTCGCATGTGCTTTCGCGCGCGCCTGCGTGAGACGCGAATCGTCGCTTTGAAAGACCGCGTCTGCCAACACGGCGAGTGCCTCCGGAGCACGCGGACGAGTCGACTTCTCTCGCCGCAGTGCGCTCAACACCGATGCCGAAGGCAGACTGACGACTTCGTGCCGCGCGATCAAGGGCTCGTAAGATCCAGCGGACACGATCGGCAGCGCCGCGAACGGCAAATACTCCAACGCGCCATCAGCAACGATCACCAGGCGCTCTTTAGTCAGCAGACTCGCCGCTGGTCCCAACACCATGCGGCCCAATTCGGCGAGCGCCAACTCCGCCGGACGTCGCGCCTGCGTCTTGTTGCTCACCATCAACAGATCGTAAGCGCGACGCGCGGCGGCTTCGATCACCGATCGCTTCGGCAGTTGAAAACTCTTCAGCTCCGTTTGCGTCACCACCCAGAGATAGCTTTTCTCTTCGCCAAGCGAGTACTCCAACAGCATCGTCCGGTCGTCGAGGATCTGCCGTTGAATCTCCTGCACGGTCAACGGTACGGGCTGATTCAGCGCAGCATAACGCGGGCTGCGGAGACGAATCTCTGATTGCAGCCGGGTGTACTCGTCCAGCAGTTGATTGACGCGTTTCTCGGCTGCCTCGAGATCTTCCGAAGTTTGTTTTCCTGTCAGTAGACGCACTCGCCGCAGTTCCTCGACGTTGATCTGTTGCTGCAAGGCACGCTCGCGCTCGAGTAATTGCGCGTCAACTCCCTGACGAATATCAGCTCGCGATTCGGTCAACGTCTCCAGCAGACCACGCGCGTGGGCCAGTTCGCTTACCTGCAATGCCTCCGCAGCATGACCGGCGCCGGGCGTCTGCTGGTCCAGCCTCATCAACAGATCGACGTAGAACTCGTAGTAGTCTCGTTTGCAGGCAAAGAACGAGGCGCGCGACTCCTGACCGAAAACCCTCGCGCGCAGCGATTCGATAATGTCGAGCGCCTCCTCGGCGCGTCCGCGAGCTTCATTCAGGTTGCCGCGGTTGCGTTCAAGACGAGCGATCTTCAAAAGGGTGGTGGCATGGGCGTTGTAATTATTCAACGTCCGGTTCAGCGCCAGCGCCCGGTTCAAATAGTCCAGGCCCTTTTCCGGCTGGCCCATTGATTCATAGACCGCGCCAAGGATGAGAAGCGTGCGACCTTCCCAGCTTCGATTATTAACGGACTGATGCAGTGTCAGCGCCTCATTGAGGTATTCGATTGCCTTCGGCGTATTGCCGAGTGCATAGTGGGCCTGACCGATGCTGGTGCGAGCCATCGCTTCGGTCCAACGTCGATCGTCCGCGGTTTTGACTAACGGCAGCGCCAGTTCGAAATATTCAAGCGCCCTGGGCCAGTCTTTCAAGCCCGCATAAGTGGCCCCGATGTTGTTGAGCGTCAGACCCTCGTGGTAGCGATCGCCCAGAGACTTGTAAAGCGCCAACGCTTCTTTGAAATACTCCAAGGCTCGAGGACAGTCGCCTAATTGGTTGTAAGTGGCGCCGATATTGGCGAGCGCCCAGACTTCCCGAGCGGGCTCGCCGATGGCCCTGCTTTTAACCAGCGCCACGTTGAGGACATCAAGAGACTTTTCCAGCTCTCCCAACGCGCCATAAATCCCGGCGCTAGCCGTGTGCGCGGCGACTTCGCCGGCGACGTCACCAACCGCTTCGTAGATGCGAAGCGCCTGGATGAAATAATCCAGCGCCTTCTGCCTTTCAAACAGACCACTCGACGCGTAACCCATGTAGATCAGCGTGCGAGCTTCCTGTTGACGGTTGCCGAGCAGTTTGTGAAGCGACAGCGCCTGGTTGAGGTTTTCGAGCGCTTTGTGTCTCTCGCCGATTCGGTTGTAAGCCACTCCGGCGTTCGTCAACGCGAGCGCTTCCGCGGCGCGGTCTCCCGTCGAACGGTAGAGCGCGATCGCCTCCTCGTATTTCCTAATCTCTTCCTGTCGTGAAACGTCCTGGGTAAACGCGCTTGTCGCCAACGTCAGGATCAGCAGCGCAACCATCATGCAACGGAGCAGATGAGGTGTTTTCATGAGTCTTAATCCTATCGATACGTCAGCCGGATCGCGTATTGCTCGATCAACTGTCGACGCCCATTACGCACACCGTAGATCCTGAGACGATACTCGCCGGCGGGAAACGAGCTGCGGCGCAACGCGACGGTGAAATTGTTGTAAGCGCTCTTGCGGAGATTGCGATTGCTCCAGATCGTCCGGCTGTTTTGATCCGTGACTTCGAGTGAGTAATCGCGACTGGAATCTTCGCTGCCGAGATTGAGGATCAACGTGAAGAGGTCTGTGTCAGCGGGCAGTTGAATCGCCGCTGCTGTCTGTTTTTGTTCGCCGCGTCCGGCGTCGTGAGGATTGAGATCGATGATCGGAACGTTCACGTCGGGCGCTGAACGGCGTTCCGATGTCGAGCTTTGGTTTGACGCATCGCGACGCGCAAGCTCTTGTTCGGCGGCACGTCTGGCAGCGCTTTCCTGTTCGGCGCGCTGAGCCGTCTCCGCGAGCTGCCGGCGCGATTCGTCCAGCGCTTCCGTCGCTGTCGCTTGTCGATTATTAACCTCCGCGACGAGTCGCTGATTGTCACGCGACTTCGAGATCAGGAGCCACCCCAAAATCAAACTCAGAATCAAAGCTGCCGCCGCAACGGCGTATGGGAAATAGAACGAAACTCGCCGAGAACCGAGCTGGGCCAACGGTTCGACCGCAAGACTCCGGTTCTGTCCATTTTCGGAAGCCGGAAACGGAATCGGCTGCGCGGCGTCTTCGCTCGCCGGCGCCGAATCGGCCCACGATTTCACCGAACGCAAGGCGCGAAACTCTTTTGCACAGTCAGAGCAGCCCGCAATGTGATCGGCAACACGCTCGCGCTCCGGCTGGCTCAACTCTCCCGCAACGGCACGCGCCAGCATCTCCTCCGTCAAACAGTCGTCAGAACCGCGAGCGGAGCGCGCTGTCTCTCGTTGATAAAGCTCTCGCAAATCTTCGCTATTCAATCTCATAGTCGATTCCCTCTTCGCGAAGTGACTTGCGCAATTCTTTAAGGCCGCGATAGATCAGGTTCCGCGCCTTCGGCTCGGTCCATGCCATGAGATCCGCGACGTCCTGGCTCGTCATGCCCTGGAGGTACATTCCGACTGCCCGGCGCTGCTCGTCAGGAAGCCTTGCCACGGCTGACATGACTTTCCCCACCGCCTCGCGAGACTCAGCGACACGTTCAGGCGAATCCTTTACTGGCGCGGGCACGACCAGAACTTCAGCCTGGCCCACACTTTCCTCCATCAACACGTGTAATTGCTCTTCGTGGCGTGCCTGAATCCGGCGCATGGCGTCAATCGTCGCTGTCGCCGCGATCCTATAGAGGTAAGACGCATAGCTCGTCACTTCCCTCTCATCCTGAAGCGCGCGCCAGAGCCGCATGCGCGCTTCCTGCTCGATATCGTCGAATTGCAGGCCTTTGTCGTGCGGGCAAAGACGGACGATCGCCCGCCGCAGCATCACGCCGAACTCGTCAACAACCGCGTTGAACCGTTCTTCGATTTCTGCGGGGGATTTTCTGGCCATTTACTCTCCGGGCTGGAGGTTACTTGTGTATGGCGGGAGGCGAGAACTCACCGTCGACTCGAAACCAAACCGTTGCAGGCCGCAGAGTATAGCGCATTCGCTTTGCCTCAGAAATCCGAATCCCACCCACGGCAGTGGGTGGATAGTTCAACCGCAACCTACACAATGGACACCGAATATCGCCAACGCCACCAACGGAAGTTGGTGGATTGTTCAGATCCAGCCTTTGTTTTAGCGCATTACCTGCGTGGCACGCTTCCGGTTAGTTAAGCTGAAAGATATACTGCTAACTCCCTCTTAAAATTATGCGTGCTAGCCGTATCCTGGTAGTCGACGACGAGCCGAGTGTCACTGGTGCGCTCGATCTGATCCTGTCCGAACTCGGTCATCGTGTTGATACTGCAAAAACGGGCGCCGAGGCGACACAGTTACTGAAAGGCTCGCCGTACGATCTCGTCTTCACCGATTTAAGACTTCCTGACGCCAGCGGTATCGACTTACTCACTCGCATCAAGACCGACACTCCAGACACCCAGGTCATCGTCATGACCGCGCACGGCTCGCTCGACATCACTATCGACGCCATCAAACGCGGCGCTTTCTACTACATCGAAAAGCCGTTCACGTCTTACCAGGTGACGACGCTGATCGAACGCGCACTCCAATTCGAGGCCATCAAACGTGAGAACCGCAGCCTCAAGAACGCGGCGCTGCTTCGTGACGGCGACGACTTCGGAATCATCGGCCGCGATCCAAAGATGCGGCAGGTCCACAGCATCATTCGCACTGCCGCGCCGTCGGACGCCTCTGTCCTTATAGAAGGCGAGTCGGGCACCGGCAAAGAATTGATCGCGGCGGCTTTTCACTATCAAAGCCCGCGCGCTGAACTTCCCTTCACGCGCATCAACTGCGCCGCCATCCCGCACGAGCTGATGGAATCCGAGTTGTTCGGCTACAAAAAAGGCGCGTTCACCGGCGCCGATCGCGACAAGCGCGGACTCATCGAAGCGACAGGCGGCGGCACGTTGCTCCTCGACGAGATTGCCGAGATGCCGCTTCATCTCCAGACGAAGCTGTTGCGAGTGCTACAGGAACGAAAACTGCGCCGGCTCGGCGACGAAGCCGAGATCAGCGTCGACTTCCGCCTGGTCTCCTCAACAAACCGCGACACGGCCCAAATGATCAAGGACGGCATGCTCCGCAAAGATCTCTACTTCCGTATCAGCACGATCAAAATCAAGTCGCCGCCACTTCGTGAACGGCTCGACGACGTTCCCTTACTCGCAAACCGCTTCCTCGAGCACTACGCGAAGAAGTACAACAAACGCATTGGCGAGATCTCGACGCCCGCATTCGCGTTACTGATGCGCTACGACTGGCCCGGCAACGTGCGCGAGCTCGAAAGCGTCATCGAGCACGCCGTGCTCTTCGCCACGGAAGACAAGTTGACGCCAGAATCATTGCCCGAACAACTTCACAGCACGCAAACGAGCGATTTTCGTTGCGTTATCCCACCGTACTTCACGATGGAAGAGATCGAACGCGAGGCAATCGCGCAGACGCTTCAACGAACCGGCGGAAGCGTCAAGAAGACTGCCGAGGTCCTCAACTATCACCGCCCGCGGCTGTACCGCAAAATGAAGATTTTCGGATTGCGCGGCGGCGCCGACAGCGACACAGACTGAAGTGTTCCATCGTGGAACAATTCCGCCTCACATCAACCTACCTTGGAACACCACCGCGTTGCACAAGCCGATTATCCAAGCTGTCTCCCGCAAAGGCGCAAAGACGCAAAGCGTACCATGTTTATCAGAGCTTTTTTCTTTGCGCCTTGGCGCCTTTGCGGGAGACTCACTTCTCACGGGCACAGCGCTTGCACAAAGACGACCGACTCTACAGATGAACTTCTGATGAAGCCTCGCCACCGAGTTCAGTTGGTCCGCGCGGCGCTCGGTTCAAAATAACAACCAAACACCGTTTCTCCTGATCTCTCGAAGACGCATTCGTTCGTTCATTCGAGCAAGGTCAACTTCCATCTAC
>DASURS010000271.1:0-10179 GCA_036279935.1 Pyrinomonadaceae bacterium | reverse complement strand
TGGTACAAAACGGCGACTTTCGTTCAGGAAACGAGGAATTTTCAACCCGATGGGACCTCGAAGACCGAAATCTGGTACGAGGCAATGTCCGTCCCAGGCAGCCTTCGCATCGACTTCACACCAACCAGTGAAGGGAACGGTATCCTGTTCACTGACAGCAAGATCTACGTCTTTAAGAACGGCAAGGTCGACACGACGCCGTTTGAGCATCCGCTGCTCATTCTCGGATTCGACATCTATCGCTCACCTGCCACCGATGTGACGGCGAAGTTGCAGGGGCTGAAGTTTGATCTATCGCAGTTCAGGGAAGACACGTGGCAGGGAAGGCCCGTTTATGTCGTGGGCGCCAAAGCCGGCGACCTGCACTCGCCGCAGTTCTGGATCGACAGAGAGAACCTTTACTTCGTCAGAATGCTTCGGCCCGCGGGCAAAGACGGGACGCAAACACAGGAGACGCAGTTCAACAAGTATCAGAAGCTTGGCGGCGGGTGGATCGCGCCGGAAGTGATCTTCATGGTCGACGGCAAGGTCGTCACGACTGAGAAGTACTCCGAGATGCGAGCCGACGTTGAGCTCGATCCGAAACTGTTCGATCCGGAGTCGTGGACCACCGCGCATTGGAAGAAATAATTGCGTAGAACGGGTCACCGCTGCCAGTAATCCGGACTCTCCTTCATGTTCGGATCGGGCCTTTCCATCCAACGTTCAGGCCGATGCAGCTTGATAAACCCGAACTGCTCGTACAGTCCGTGCGCATCTTTCGTCGCCAGCACCCAGCGCCGAAACCCCTGTAGCCGAGGATGCGCGATGATGACTTCCATAAGCCATTTCGATAACCCGCGACCGCGATGTCCCGGCATGACGAAAACATCGGCTAGCCAGGCGAACGTGGCATAGTCCGTCACAACGCGCGCGAATCCCACCTGCTGCCCCTCGTGGTACACGCCAAAGGCCATCGAGTTATCGATTGAGCGTTGCACGACTTCGCGCGCCCGGCCGCGGCCCCAATATGAATGATTGCTGATAAAGTCGTGGATTAGGCTTATGTCGAGGCGGGACGGATCCGTGCTGATCGTGTATTCACCGCGTTCCCAGGTATTCAATTCTGTTTCCTCCAGTCAGGCTATGCTTCCCAGCTTAGAATAACGAAATATCTTTGCTATTAAACATTTAGCTCTAAGGTGGCCCCTCATGTGCGGATGAAGGGAGCGAAGTTTTCCATGACTAGCTCCTAAGTCTTTGTAGGTCACACATTTGAAATCTATACTTGCTAAGGTGCCGCGCTGGCCGCCAAGCGGTCGTGGACTTGCGGCTACCGACAAACCAGCAGGATGCCCCGATATAGATGCCAAGAAAGTCCCCCATTGTCCTGAACCCTCAGGAACACCGTGAAGACGCGCCGCCGGCCTGGCCGGAGGTCCAGGACGGTCTGGCCGAAACCTGCGGACTGGCCCTGCTCCTCGTTGACGGCCATCAACCTCCCGCGATCGCAATCTCAAACAACAACTCGATCTGCCAGACGATTCAGACGTCGCCGGATCACGTCACGCTGTGCGATCCGTATTGCGGCGTCGCGCACTCGCGCGCCATCAAAGCCGGTGGACCAATCGAGTATCAGTGTCACGCAGGTCTGCACTGCATCGCGCGGCCGATCGAGATCGGCGGCAGCAAGCGAAAACTCGCCGTCATCGCGGGGCGCGCGTTCGTGAAGAGCGCCGACTATCAACAACTGATCGAACGCTTCCGTACCGGCGACCTGCGAAGCCTCGCATCGGACGAAGCGTTCTCAAACATCCTGTTTTCGGAACAACAACGGATTGATGAACTAAGCGAACGCGTCGACAAAGCCGCGCGCCGTTTTCGCACTGCGAACTCAAATGGATCGTCGATCAGCGAACCCGAGCCAGCGCCGAAAACTCCGCCTCCGGCGCCGCAACCGGATCTCGAGCTCGAAATCCAGCGCCTGCGAACCGAGCTCGAACAACGCTCGCGTTTCGCGAACTCGCTGCAACACTTTCTCGAACGCATCAGCGGACCCAACCCGGAAAACACCTACGACTCAATCGTCAGCAACTCGAAAGAGCTGCTTCAATCCGAGCGCGCGTCCGTGATGTTGCTCAACGAAGAGTCGAACGAATTGATCCTCAAAGCCGCGAGCGGTCTGGCGACGGATCCGTCGCTGGTGGGTCCGATCCGAGTCGGCGAAGGCGTTTCGGGTGAGGTCATCAACACCGGACGGCCCTTAATCGTCACCGATCTCCGCGCCTCAGGACGCAAACCCGCGCCGCGCGAGCGCTCGTACAAAACCGACTCGTTCATCAGCTATCCGATCACGATCGGCGGCCGCAAAGTCGGCGTGCTCAACGTCACCGACAAATCCAGCGGCGGGCCGTTTGACGAGGTAGATCTGACCCTGTTGGACATGATCGGACCGCAAGTGGCCCTCGCACTCGAAAGAGCAGAGTGGCAGGAGCGCGCGACTGAGTTTCAACTGATGTCGATCACCGACTCGCTGACGTCGATGCCGAACCGCCGCTATCTCGAGGAGCGCCTGGCGGAAGAGTTGAATCGTTCGAAGCGTTACGACTACGCGATGAGCTTTCTGATGATCGACATCGACGACTTCAAAGCTTACAACGACGCGAACGGGCATCAGGCCGGCGACCTCGCGCTACAGATCACCGCGCATTGTCTGAAGGCAGCGTTGCGTTCGGCCGACGTCGCGTCGCGTTACGGCGGCGAAGAGTTTTGCATCCTGTTACCGCAGACGGGCCTCGCTGAAGCGGGCACAATCGCGGATCGCATCAGGCATCGCGTCAACACTACGCACTATCCGCACGGCAAATCGCAGCCGTTGGGCCGTGTGACCGTGAGCATCGGCGTCTCGACGTTTTCGCCGATCATCAACACGTCCGAAACCATTATCGCCGCCGCCGATCGCGCGCTCTATCAAGCGAAGAGCCTCGGCAAAGATCGCGTCGAGTTTTATCTCGACGACGGCCTCAGCCACACGCCGACCAAATGAGCAGCCGCAGCTCCAGCGAAAACTTCCGGCGCATTCTCGGCCGCGTGACCCAGCACGACTTCGTCGGGCGCGGCGAAGAGCTCGGCCGGATCATGGCCCATGCCTCGCCGGCCAACGCCGGCCGCGGGCTGCTGCTTTTGATGGAACCTTCCGCCGGCGTTTCCGAACTCCTGCGTCAGGCTTACGATCAGATCTTCAATCGACGCTCAGACGTCATCCCCATCTACTTCGCATTCACGCGAAACGAAACCACTGCCGTCAGCGCGGCGATCGAGTTTCTGAATACTTTTCTTCAGCAGTACATCGCTTATCGTCGCGACGAGCCGGTTGTTTCACATTCCACGTTGACGTTGCAGGACCTCGTCGAGCTTGCGCCGAGCGCGGATCTGGAATGGATCGAACAGTTAGTCGAGTCGTACACGCGTCTGCGTTTCAGCAATGACGACAAGGCGCTCGTGCGTTTCTGTCTCGGAGCGCCGCAACGCATACCGGCGGGACGCGGACGTCCGCTCGTCATGCTGGACGGTTCGCAGCTCGCGGAATATCTGAACGGCGCAGTCGTGTTGGGCACGGAAGTGTTGCGTGTTTTTGGAAGCGGAGGCTTCACTTTCGTGCTCGCCGGACTGCGCCGTCAGATACTGGAAGCGGCGCACGAAGCAAAGTGCAACTTTGAGCTGCTCGATATCCTGCGTCTGCGCCAGCTCGAAGCTGACGACGCGGCGCGGCTCGTCGAATACGTCGCGCGCCGGCAGCACGTCGCGATCAGCGAAGCGGCGCGCGATCTTTTGGTCCAGCAGTTTGCGGGCAATCCGTTCTTCATCAATATCTTTCTTCAGGCGGCGCGTGAAAAGAACACGTCGCTCACGTCGTATCTGGATTGCGAACGTCTGTACGTCGACGAGCTCTTCGGCGGGCACCTTCATCGTCACTTCGCGGAGTTGCTCGAAGAGATCTCGCCGCGGATCGAAACGCGTCACTTGTTGATCCGCCTGTTGTGGGAAGCAGCGGCGGGCGAGGAGCAGACATCGTCGTTTGAAGTGTGGCGCAAACGTTTGCACGTAACTGCCGGCGAGCTACAGGAGATACTTCATCGCCTGCACGTGCAGGAATTCGTGAACTGGAACGAGGGTATCATCGAAGCCGGCGCCGGAGCGCAGGCATGGAAAGACTATCTGAAGGTCCGCTACCGTCTCGACGTGCTGAACGATCCGCGAGCGCTGGTCGTCGCCGACGCGCTCGCCGACTCACTCAAACGCGCACCGCACACCATGGCCCGGCATTACAAACAGCTTGCCGGCGGAGGCATGCGCGAGACCATCAACCGGTTCAACTGCCAGCGCGTGCCGGCGGTCCTGTTTGACAATGGAGCATTTAGCCGCAAGTACAAGGGGGCGGAGGCCGATGTTGTAAGCGCCGGACTCGATGCCGAGTCTGACCTTTTCAAACTTCCGCAGACGGTTCACCTCGCGAGCTGCGTCGCTTTCAACAGCGACATGCGACAGTTGTGCGAAGAAGAACGGTGCCTGGTCGCGCACACGTTTGAAGACGGCACGTATTCAGACGCGCAGGAAGTAATCTGGCTCACGGTCGATATCGAGTCGAAAATGGAAGTAGACGTTGACGTTGCGCGTTCGTGGTGTGAGCGCTTCGAAAACGTTGCCGGTAATCTCGGTTTCAGCCGTTATCAACTGTGGCTCGTGTCGAACGAAGGGTTCACGGAGGAGGCAAACGCGCTGCTGGCGCGTCGCAAGGCGTTCGGGTCCAGCCGGCGCCAGTTTGCTTTGCTGGCCGAGCGTTTAGGCGACACGGAAGCGAAGCCTGTACTCCAGAGTACCGAATCGGATGAGTTCCTGATGGTCGTGCCGATGGGGGAAGACAACGAGCTGATCGCGGCCAGCACGGCCGAGCAGATCGCGAAGCGTTTGATGTTCCGGCCCGAGGCGATCAATCAGATAAAGACCGCGGTAGTGGAGGCGTGTATAAACGCCTCGGAACATAGTTTCAGCCCGGATCGAAAAATTTATCAACGTTTTCGCCTTGAAAGTGATAGATTAGTCGTCACTATTTCGAGTCGTGGGATCGTGCCGGCCAATCTAAACGGCACGAAAGGCGGTTCAGAGACGACAGAAGCGGCTGAAGAACGACGCGGTTGGGGACTCAAGCTCATCCGAACTTTGATGGACGAAGTCGAGTTTGAACGAGTCGACGAGGGCACCAGCTTGCGTATGACCAAATATCTTCGCACCAGTTCTTCGTGATTGCTTCTACCCAGCTTTATTAGGAATAAAACTACCTCAGGCGAGCGCTGTTCGAGTCGCCTTTTATAAAGAGCATTCGAGGCAGGAGGAGCCTATCGAGTGGATAAACCAAGCCCGGGTTTAGTTCGCTCTCACTGTGTCGGCACCACCGCTGTTGTTTATGCGAGCGATTATCTCAACAAGCTGACTGGTGAAAAGATCGAGCGAGAATGCCGCCGGCAGATCGACTGCGGTTGCCGCGCGTTGGTCATCGACTTCAGCGATACCCAACTGGTCAACAGTATCGGGATATCGATTCTTCTCGGCATCATCGACGTCGCTGAAAAGAGCGGCGCACGCGTCGTCTTCTCAGAAGTGAACCATCAAACAGTCGAGTTGTTCGAAATGCTCGGACTGACCCGCCACGTAGCCCTTGCGAAGGACGAGCATGAAGCACTGCTCAATCTCTCAAGTTACGAGACGATGCCGACAGTTCACTGAGAGCCGATGGAGCCTTCCACACAGAAACTCATTCACACGTTCGGCGCCCTCGCCGATCTCGGGCAGGAGATTGCCAACACCGGCGACTTCACCGAGATGGTGCGGACGTCGCTGCACCTGTTATTGGGAACACTGGCCCTGCGGCGTGGCGCTGTCGCCGAGTGTGGCGATGTTAGTGGTGGCGCCGGTTCGTTGAGTTGCGTCGCGGTATGGGGACTCGCCGACGGCGTGTTGCGCGAGTTTGCCGTCAACGAAGCCGAGAAGCACGAGATGCTCAGCGCCGACGAGCCTGATTGTCTCGTAAGAGAAAGCGCAATCATTTTCATCAGCCGCAATCGCGAAGGCTTGACCCGCGAAGGGATCGAACTCGTGTTGCCCATGATCGTGCGCGGCGACGTCACGGGGCTGGTGCTGCTCGGAGGGAAGGCGAGTGGAGAAGAGTTCTCCGCCGCCGACTTCGAAACGATCAAGGCGATGGTCCGGCACATCGGCGTCGGCATTCACACCCACCGGTTGATCGAGCAGGTGGCCCAGCGCGCGAAAGAGAATCGCAAACTGTACGAAGATCTTCGTGCGATCTATCGCGACACAGTGCGCGCTTTCGCAACCGCCATCGACATCAAGGACAAGTACACGCAGGGCCACTCCGAGCGCGTCGGCCGTTACAGCGAGATCATCGCGCGTGAGATGGGCTGGAGCGAAGAGGAAGTCGAGGGGATACAGATCGCCGGCTACCTGCACGACATCGGGAAGCTGGTGGTGGACCGCGATATCATCAACGCGCCGCATTACATCAACGCGAAACAATCGAACGAGCTGAATAAGCATCCGGTGGCAGGATACGAGATACTCGCGCCGATCAATCATCCGTACGCCGACATACCGCTGATGGCGAAGTATCACCACGAACGTCCGGATGGGCGCGGTTATCCTGATGGTCTCACCGATGAACAGATTCCGTTGGGTGCGAAGATCGTTTCGCTGGCGGATGCGTTTGACGCGATGACTACGGACCGGCCTTATCGGCGTCGTCGATCGTTTGAAGACGTCGTACGCGACTTACGAGATAACAGCGGGACGCAGTTCGACGGGAAAGTGGTGGCAGCCTTCGCGCGAGCGATATTTAAAGAAGTAAACGGCGTCGCGAAAAAACGGACGATCACAAAAATGCTGGGTAAGAGCTACCTGGAAGGCGAGCACGTCGCGACTCTGCTGAGTGATTTGATCAGCGATCTGGAAGGCACCAGATCAACCACCGCCGCTCTGTAACCGGCTCCGCAATACCATCCACCGCGCTGCCTCCACAATACCACCCACGGGAGTGGGTGGATGTTTAGATCCGACCTACACAGCTGTTTTTGAATTGAAGCGAATCCCACCAACGGCAGTTGGTGGATATTTCACTTACTACCTTGGCTGGATTCTAATAACGAAGTTGCAGATCGAGATCTTCTGATCCGGTGCGACTTCAGTGGGTTCTTCACGCGCGAGCTCGCGGCCGTTGACGAGCGTCGGGTTTCTTCCTTTAGCCACCAACCAGAAACGCCCCTCATTATCTCTCGACATCACCGCATGAACGCGACTCACTTCCGGATCGCCCTTGATCGGAAGATCGACTGAAATACTCCGCGACCCGCGCCCGATCGTGATCTCGTTCTTCGTCACCGGCACCACCGTCTCGCGCACGCCGTTCCGCCAAACCTCGACCGTGTAGAGCGCCGGCGCTTTCGGACGCACGACAGTATTCTCACTCTCGCTGACGTCCTCGGCCCGTTCAAGAACCGTTTCATTCGGATTGAACGTTTGCGACGACTGCGTAACGCGCGGCGTCACCATCGTGTGCCCGCTCTCAGTCTCGTCCCACACAGCCTGCACGCGAAACTCTCCTTTGTTCAGCGTCCCGTCAACTCGCAGCTCGACTGCAAACGACTTAACAGCCAGTTGCGTCGTGCCGCTCAGTTCGCGCGCACGTTCGGAAAGGACGTGAAACAACCCCTGCTCGAGGCCGCGGCGCTTGTCGCCTTGCCAGTCTTTGTCGTCGTCGGGGCTGAGATAGACGATGTACTCGCGAGGAATGTAGGTTGGACCACCGGGCGGCGTGAACATCTCGCGCTGCATCGCCGCTTCGACTTCGCGCGCGATCTTCACCAGAAACTCTTCCCACACACGCCGCGGTTTCGCGTGCTCGTCGGCCGCCTCAAGCAGGTCTTCGCCGGTCTCACCGTCTATCCATTTTCGAATCGATTCAAGCAGGCCCAAGCTCAAACACTCCTGTTATCAGTCAAACTTTACGAACCTTTTGTTGACCCAGCCGCGGTCTGACGAATACGGGTCAGTCTTGGGACGGGCGTGTTCGACTACCAGAACCTCATACCAGTTGTTGTCGACATTCAGAACCTTCACTCGCGAACCGGACTCCGCCAGACCGATGGGCACATTTGACGTGCTGTTGGCAACCGACCGCAGATTCAAATCGGTGGTCGTGACGCCCTCGCGCCCGACCATCGATTCGGCCGTTGCCGGAATCGCCGCCAGCGGGTTCCAACGCGTCGTGACGTATTTGTGCGTCGCCAGCAGCATACCGGAGAAAGCGAGAATCAACCCGGCGGCGACGAGAGCACGGCGCGTGCGGCTCGGCGGCAGCACGGACGCAGTCGCTCGTCTGTCCTGACGGCTGGCGGCGAAGTCTTTCTCCGCCTGCATCTGCTGTCGCTCGCGCAACTCCATCTGACGTTGCGCTTCGAGACTGATCGGCACGACGATGCGCGGACGTTTAAGCGTATCCACACCAACCTGCTCATGCGCGCGCGGTTCAGGGACGGCAAAGTGCGGCCGCGGCGGCGCGGCTTCGGTGAAGTCTTCGGGTTCGACTGAAAGATCCTCGCTCGGTTTGCGACGCGCCTCCGCATCGGGCGCGACCATTTGCAACGGCCGCGTCGGCGGCAAACTCGCGTCCGCGATCTCGTCCCAAAACTCCTCGACACTTTGATAACGATCTTCAGGACGGCTCTGCGTCGCTTTTTCGAGTACGCGAACGATCGGACGGGCCCAGAAGTTGTCGCTCACAGCCGCGGGCAGTTCGGTGATCGCGTGCTGAGCGAAGCGGCGCGGCGATTCACCCGCGATCAGCGCGTACATCGTTTTCGCGAGCGAGTAGATGTCGGCAGCCGGCGTCAGAAAATCGCGCGCCGGAGTTCGCAAGCCGGTCGTATCGAGTTGACCTGTCTGCATCAGCGGGTTGTGCTCTGGCGCCGAGTAGATGTTGGTGCCGACGCGCGTGATCGCGCCTTCGGTGGCGTCCAGCCGCGCGACTCCGAAGTCGGCGATCTTCACGATCTCCTTGTCCGCCGTGAGCAGCAGGTTCTGCGGTTTGATGTCGCGATGAATGACGCCGCACTTGTGCGCGTGCGCGAGACCGGAGCAGACCTGCTCGAGATAGTGAAGCGCCCGTTGGATCGTCAGCGGATGCGTGCGCGTGAGCGCGTACATGTCGCCGCCGGGAAGATATTCCAGGACGATGTAGTGAAAAGTAGTTCCCGCGAGGTCGATTGCCGTGCCGTGGCCGAGACGATTGATGACGTTCGGATGGCGGACGCGATCGAGCGCAACTGCTTCGTTTTGAAAGTTGGCAACGAGTGTGCGTTCGAGCTCGACGTCCGGGTCTTCCTGCAAGTACAGGTTGAGGGCTTTGATTACAACAGTGCGCGGCGCGCCGTCCACGGCGGCGTTGTCGTTCGCGACGTAGATCTCAGCATAACTGCCGCGACCGAGACACTCGACGATGTCATAGCGGCCGTCGAGTCTGCTCTGTTGTAGTTTGAGTTGCGACATTGTTTATGCCCTGAGTCGGCTTAGATGCATCACAAACACATCAGGGTTCAACTTTCATGGAGTGCTGCTGCTGGCGGGAGGTTTCGTCAGCTCTTCGTAATGATTGAGGGTTTTCCAGCGATCTCGTTGCGTTTTGAAACTAAGCGCCGCCAGACCGAGAATCGCCTCCTTCTTGATCGTGGCCGACGTCGGCGAAGGAGCGGCGTCTGCCTTGGCGATCGCGGCATCGAACGCCTTCGTCGCTTCTTCCGTGTTGCCGGTCAGCAGATTTGCGCGACCGTAAAGATATAAAAACTCAGCGTTTGGCGAATCGAGCGGGCTTTGCACGCCGGCACTCACCAACTCCTTAGCCGGGTCAGTCTGAAGCCAGGCACGCGGGTCCTGATCGACCTGCCGCCGCGCTCGTTCGAATTTGACGAACACCTCTTCCGGCACAGGCGTCGGCGCGTTGACGGGCGCCGCCGCGGTCGCTGACTGCGTTTTGCTTGCGAGGAAGGGAATGCGCTCTTTGTAGCGCGCGCCGGCGTAGAACGATCCCGCGATCAATAACAGGACCAGGAGGACGCCGAGCAACTTTGTCGCGCC
>DASURS010000270.1:0-7064 GCA_036279935.1 Pyrinomonadaceae bacterium | reverse complement strand
CCAGGTGGCGCCCGCGTCCGTCGACTTGTAGATCGCGCTTTCCGGGCCGCCGTTGATCAGCGTCCACATGTGACGGCGTCGTTGATACGAAGCGCAGTAGACGGTGTTCGGATCGTTGTGGTCTATCACGACGTCGGTGACGCCGGTGTTTTCGCTGATGTTGAGAATGTTCTTCCACGTCTTGCCGCCGTCGGTCGTCTTGAAAAGACCACGTTCGCCGCCCGGTCCCCACAACGGTCCCTGCGAGGCGACGTAAACAACGTTTGAGTCTTTCGGATCTATCGCGATGCGTCCGATGTGTTCCGACGTTCGCAAACCGACGTTGCGCCAGGTGCGGCCGCCGTCGTCAGACTTGTAGAGCCCATTGCCGTACGAGACGCTGCGCTGGCTGTTGTTTTCGCCGGTGCCGACCCAAACGGTGAGCGGGTTTTTAGGATCGAGTGCGATCGCGCCGATCGAATACGACGCTTCGTTGTCGAAGATCGGAGTCCACGTGACGCCGGCATTGATCGTCTTCCACACGCCGCCCGATGCGACTGCGACGTAGTAACGCGTCGGATTGGTCGGATCGACGGCGAACCCGACAACGCGACCGGACGTGAATGCTGGTCCAATCGAGCGCAGCCGCAAACCGTTGAACGTCGGCGTCGACATCGGATCGCGCGGCGTCGGCGACGCGTCTGGCGATGCTGACGGGCTCGCGCCGGGGCTCGGGCTCGCGACCGGAGAAGCAGACGGCGTTGGTGTTGGAGACGGCTGCTGTCCGTTAACGCGAACAGGGCAAACGACTAACAACGACATGAGTAGCAGAGCGCCGGCGCACGCAGAGGTATTCATAAAAGGGGCTTCCTTTTTCTAGTTGTGTAGAGAGCTGTTAGGTACGATCAGGCAACACGGATTGTGTGGATCATTGCAATCTGTGTCTCAGGAAATCCACTGTGCGCTGCCATGCATCGGCAGCGGCTTCCTCGTTGTAAACCTGGGGACGCGAATCGTTGAAGAAGGCGTGATCGGCCCCCGGGTAAATCACTGTTTCGATCTCTTTGCCGAGTGCTTTCAGTTTGCTCTCGAGCTCGTGTACCGTCGCCGGCGTCACCGAGCGATCGTTTTCACCATACAGACCCAGCACCGGCGCGTGGAGGTTCGGAAGATCCGGTTTGACCTTTGGATGTCCGCCGTAAAAGACGACCGAAGCGCCGACGTTTTCGTTCTTCGTCGCCTCGTACAGCGACAGCGCGCCGCCCATGCAGAAGCCGACGATCCCGATCTTTTTACTCGTAACCCCATCGTGCTTCAGCAGGTAGTCGACGGCGCCGGCCAGATCTTTCTCGGCTTCGTCGATGCGCATGGCCATCATCAGCTTGCCCGCTTCGTCCGGCGACTTCGTTGCTTTGCCGTGATAGAGATCGGGAGCAAGCGCGACGAAACCGGCTTTCGCGAAACGGTCGCAAACGTCCTTGATATGGTCCACGAGTCCCCACCACTCCTGGATCACTACCACGCCCGGGCCGCCGCCCAACTGCGGCGCGGCCTCGTAACCTTCGATGCTGCCGCCACTCACCGGAAACTCAACCATTTCTCCCATGATTCGCCTCCTTGTCGACCTTGCGGCGTCAATCCGCGTTGCTCAGGGTCCTCCGCGTTCCTCCGCGTAAACTGAAACGCGGTCCACCGCCGAGTCGCAGAGAACGCTGAGCACCGCTGAGTTTCAATCGGTTCTCGCTCCCGCCCGCTTCTGATCGAGCATCACGCCATCCCACCGGTTCATTACGTCGAGGTGAATATCAAACTGGTCGACCACCCGCATCGCGACGTGATTGATCATGTCGTCAAGACTCTGCGGATGGTTATAGAAAGCAGGCACGGGCGGGAGTATCACGACTCCCATGCGCGCCAGCTTCAACATGTTTTCAAGATGTATCTCGCTGAACGGCGACTCGCGCACGACAAGTACTAGTTTGCGTCGTTCTTTGAGAACCACGTCGGCGGCGCGATGCACGAGGTTGTCGCCGAGCCCGTGCGCGATCGCGGCAAGGGTGCGCATGCTGCACGGTGCGATCACCATTCCGAGCGTCACGAACGAGCCGCTGGAAATCGCCGCTCCCTGATCGCCGCTCCCGTAACTCTGCGTCGCCAGTTCCTGGACCTGCTTGATCGAAAACGGCGTCTCATGGGTAAGCGTGCGCTGCGCCCACTTGCTCATCACGAGATGCGTCTCGACCCCCGACCCGTGGAGCATTTGCAAAACACGGACCCCGAAGATAGTTCCAGTCGCGCCGGTAATACCGACAATCAGCCGCGCAGGTTTCGTTTGTTCCATGTCGTGAGCGCATTCTCCCACGGATTTTGGACAAAAACAAAAAAGGCCGGGGGGTGGACCCGGCCTTTCGACAACTGATTCGGTTGTAACTACGCGCGCACCGTCACGTACTTGTCAATCATGCGCGTGATCGACTCCTTGCTAGTCGCGCCCACAACTCGCTCGACTTCCTTTCCTTCCCGAAACAGGATCAGGGTGGGAATGCCTTTAATGCCGTAGCGCTGCGCTGTCGACGGGTTGTCGTCGACGTTGAGCTTCACGACGCTGGCCGAGTCGCTAAACTGCTCCGCGACAGCCTCAACCGTCGGCGCCAGCATGCGGCAGGGCGTACACCATTGCGCCCAAAAATCCACCAATACCGGCTTGCTGGATCCGAGTACATCCTTTTCAAACGAGCTGTCGCTCACTTCCTTTACAAATTCACTCATGTTTTGAATCGCTCCTAGTCTGAATATGACGCGCGCTGGCGCGCCGTAATCTTTTCCGAAAATTAATTGCCCTCGCCTTCGAGGAAATTCTTCAGCAGCCTCGCGCGTGACGGATGCCGCAGTTTCCGCAACGCCTTCGCTTCGATCTGCCGAATGCGCTCGCGCGTCACGTTGAAGTTCTGGCCGACTTCTTCGAGCGTCCGCTCGTGGCCACCGTTATCGAGACCAAACCGCAAACGAATCACTCGCTCTTCGCGGGGGCTCAAAGTCTGCAACACATCGCCGGCTATCTCGCGCAGGTTCGACGTGATCACGCGGGCCGCCGGGCTCTCGCTCGACTTGTCTTCGATGAGATCGCCCAACTGCGAATCGCCGTTTTCGCCGATCGGCGTCTCGAGTGAAATCGGATCCTGCATCAGCTTGCGCGCCTTGCGCACCTTGTCGACGGAGGTGTCCATCTTCTTCGCGATCTCTTCGGTCGTAGGCTCGCGCCCAAGCTCGCGCACCAGTTCTCGCGACGTGTTCTTGAGTTTGTTGATGACCTCAATCATGTGCACCGGGATGCGAATCGTGCGGGCCTGGTCCGCGATGGCGCGGGTGATGGCCTGACGAATCCACCACGTTGCATAGGTCGAAAACTTGTAGCCGCGGCGCCAGTCAAACTTGTCGACGCCCTTCATCAGACCGAGATTGCCTTCCTGGATCAGATCGAGGAACTGCAGACCACGGTTCTGATATTTCTTCGCGATCGAAACGACGAGACGAAGGTTAGCTTCCGTCAACTCGTGCTTGGCCTGTGCGGTCTGAGCTTCGCTCACAGCGATCATCTGGTGCGACCGTTTGATCTCCAACGGCGACAGGTGATGCTCGAGCTCGATCTCCTTCAGACGCTTCTTCGCGGTGGCGATGTGCTTCCGGTATTCCTTCTGCTTGTCGGCCTTGAGGCCTTTCTTTTTGAGTTTCTCCGAGTTGGACTCGATGTCGCGTTCGAGCGCGCGGGCCTCCTTGTAGACGACGCCGATGGAGGCGATCAACCGCTGCCGAGCGGCTTCTTTCAGGTGCAGTCCGCGAATCTCCTGCGCGATCTCCAGTCGGGTGCGAGCAAGCTTCCGCCGGTAGCGCAGCAACTTCTTCGAACGCTTGCCGCGCGATGCTTTCTGTTCGTCGGCGAAGCGCTCAAACTCTTTCAGGCCGCGCTTGTAGAGTCCCCTGATGTTCTGAAGCCCCTCGATCGTCCACTGCAAATACTCTTCGCTGCGGTCCTCGTGCTCCTCGGTCTCCATCTGATCCGAGAACGCGACGACGTCGCGGATGTTGAGTGCTCCCGCCGCCAACTCGTCACCGATTCTGAAAAGCTCGACAACTGCAATCGGCGAACGCGCAATCGCCTTTTCAGCACGTTTCTGGCCGCGCTCGATTCGCTTTGCAATCGAAACTTCCTGTTCGCGCGTGAGCAGCGGCACTACGCCCATCTCGCGCATGTAGACGCGAATGGGATCTGAAGTCTTGTCCATCTCGCCGGCGGAAAGGTCCAGTTCGACCTCTTCGCTCATTGCTTCGTCAGACTCGACCGCAGACGACGACTCCTCGATCAAAGGCTCCTCGATTTCAGCTTCACTGCTGGTGGCTCTTTCGAGGGTTTGTAGAACCTCGTCGATATCCTCAATAGACACGGCGTCGTCGGTCAGTTCCTCGCTGAGGTTGACAAACTCGCCTTTCACCGAATTCATGAGTTCGATATCGCTTTGATCTTTTTCAAGCCTGGACAAAATAAGACATTCCTTTCTCGCGGTTCGTTAGGCAGTTCGGAGCGCCTTGGCTCTCCTGGTCTTTGTGCCGGCGCGCAATTCGGACAAAGCTACCTGCCTTTGGTCAAAATGCTTCTTACGGCCATTCTTCGAAACCGTCCTCGTTCCGTTTCCGCCGTTTGTTTTACCCACCCCGTTTCGGCCGTTTCTCGCCACCACCGGGTGATTCGCGGCAGCGCCGCAAGGTTTCAACCGCTGTACTACGTCGTTAATCGTGATCTTCCCGAGCACCTGCTCGACCGCAGAGTCAACCTCCAGAAGAACGTCGCCTAACACGGTTTCAATGTTCACGCCGACCGGGCAATCCGGGTTCGGAGGCTGTCGATGCAACGAAAAGACGCCTCCGCACTCGACTGCCTGATACACATCTAGGAGGGTTGTTTTAGCCGGATCGTTTGCCAGCCGCGAACCTCCAAGTGACCCGGTTTGCGAAACGACGAGTCCGGCTTCGGCCAACTCCAAAAGCATGCGGCGGATCACCACCGCATTCGTATTGACGCTTTCCGCAACCTGTTCGGATTTAAGAGGTTCCTCGCCCGACCAGGCCATTAAACTCAGCACATGTACGGCTACGGCGAACCTGCTGTTAGTCGACATATCAAATACGGCTCGGGGACACTGGGGTTCCTTTTTGTAACCATTATAGTTACAATTTGGATTTTGTCAAATTGATTGATGTGTGATAACGCGGAGTCCGGTTTTAAGGCACTACGGATTACGTCTGCCTACCGGATAATTCGGGCAGATCCAGTTCGTGAATAAGATTGAACAGCGTGTCGACGTCGATCGGCTTGGCGACCAGCGCCTGGTAACCCGTGCCGAGCGCGCGCTCGCGATCCTCGTCGCTGGCATAACCGGAGATCGCGATAGCGGGTACGTCCTCCATACCCGGAATCACCTTCAATTGCTCCAGTAGCTCGTATCCATCCACGTCCGGCATGCCGATGTCCGAGATGATCACGCTCGGACGCCTGGTTACTGCATGCTTGAGGGCTTCGGCGGCCGACGCGGCAGTGGTAACAGTCGCGCCTTCCCTGCTGAAAAGCGCCCTGAGCAACATCAGCGTGTCCTCGGAGTCTTCAACGATCAGCACGTCCAGTCCGCTCAACGAGTGCGTCTTTTCATGAATCGGCTCGGGCGCGACTCTCGCACTCGCCGCGAGATCGACGCGCAACGTGAAACAGGCGCCTTTTCCCTGACCCGCGGATTCGGCTTCAATTCGCCCGCCGTGCATTCGTGCGAGCGCGTCCGCGATCGCCAAGCCAAGCCCGAGACCGCCATGACGCCGCGACGTCGAACCATCGGCCTGTTTGAAACGATCGAAAACGTGCGGCAGGAACTCCGGCGCGATGCCGACGCCTGTGTCCTCGACTCGCAGCCGCGCGTTAGGACCATCGGTGTCTGTAGAGATCATGACCTTGCCGCCAGGGTCGGTGAACTTGATAGCGTTCGAGATCAGGTTCCATGCGATCTGTTGCAGACGCACCGGCTCGCCCATCACGACCAGCGTGTGCGGACAGATGTCGATCGACATTCGGATATTGCGAGCGGCGGCGCTGGCGCGCACGGTATCGATCGCGGCGTTGACGATTGTGTTCAGGTCCGTCGGTTTCGGCTCGAAATGAAGTTTGCCGGTGGCGATCCGCGAAGTGTCGAGCAGATCGTCGATCAGCTTCGACTGAAGCCACGCGTTGCGCTCGATCGCGTCCAGCGCCTGCGCGACGCTCTTTTCGTCGAGGTTCCCGCTGCGCAACAGTTTGATCCAACCGACGACGGGCGTCAGCGGCGTGCGCAGCTCATGCGAGAGCGTAGCGAGAAAAACGTCTTTCGCGCGGTTCGCTTCGGCAAGCTCGGCGTTCAACCGCGTGAGCTCGGCGGTGCGCTCGACGATTCTTTGTTCGAGATCGAGATTGAGCTGCTCAAGATCCGTACGCGCTTTTTGTTCGGCAAGCATGAGCCGGCGGTGCTCGACGCCACGCCGGATCGTGTGTTTCATGCTGTCGATATCGCAGGGTTTGACGAGATAGTCGTACGCGCCTTCCTGCAACGCCGCAATTGCCGATTCAACTGACGCGAAACCCGTAAGGACGACGGAGATTGTCAGCGGCGAGTTCCGGCGGATCTGGTTGAGCATGGAAAGACCGTCGCCGCCTTCCATGTGCAAGTCAGTGAGCACGAGGTCGTAGTCTGCCTGGTGCATCAGCTCTATCGCCTCGTCTCCGCTGGAAGCGGTGTCGACGGTGTAGCCTTCCTTTTCGAGAATCGCCGCGGTGGTGATGCGCAGGCTCTCTTCGTCGTCGACGACGAGCAAACGCCCATCCAACAGAAGCGACGATATGCCGTTGCCCTCATCAAGGGACAAATCTTTCTCAGTGTGATCCGCTCTAAAACTCATCTCGTAGCTGTTGGCGACTAGTTCCCGCCTTCCTCGAGAATGGGAGACTCGACCTGAAGCACGATCGTGAAGACCGTTCCCCTGCCTAAGTCGCTTGATACTTCGATGCGCCC
>DASURS010000269.1:0-25094 GCA_036279935.1 Pyrinomonadaceae bacterium | reverse complement strand
ATGCGTGCCAAGTTCTGTACGCGTGGCTTTAGTAATCAACGCATTCTCATATAAGTATGCCAAAGCCTCAATCGTAACCATGCTAAGACTGGCGAACCTTGATATTTCATTGGCGGCCTCTTTTAACGCACGGGTCTGGGCGTCGCCACCTAGCGCAATGGGCTCCAACGCGCCATAATGCAGCGCTACCTTTTCGAATACCTTATCAATCTCTGTCAGGTCCAAGTCCGCGAACGTCCGGACGCGTTTATCTTTTAAAATCTTCGCAGCAAGTAACCAAAAACTCGACTTTAATAGCCAATGGCCCTGGTAGTCGGTTACTTGGTTCCATTCCAGACGATCCTTAGTGTCTAGCACTACACGTTCGATGAGTTCCGAGAGTTTTTGCCCAGCCTGTTCCTCAACCAATGGCATGAGACCACGATCGACGAAACTCAGCTGATAGGCATGATCGAAGCGGGCCCAAGTCTTAGCCCGATAGATCGCAAGCGGGGCTAACGCTGCACTGCGCTCACGGAAAAAAGCAGCCAACTCGCTACTGTCACAACTTGAAAGAAGCTCTGGATACGAACTCCCCTGTTTCCACAACTGCCATTGGCGATCGAAATAGGCAAATACTATTGGCGCACCAACGCTCTTGCATGACGCGACGTCCCTTTCCGGATCGGAAACCTCATCTAATACAGCTAGGCAAGCAGATCGTGAGTCATGCGGTGAGTGCGCAAATGCTATAAGGGGGATGCTTTTGACTGAATCGATTTTGACATTGAAGGCCAGTCGCGACTTATCATAACCGCACTGAGACAAGTGCGGCTGAATTTCTTCCGTTCTGGTAGAGTATTGCCTTCGGCTCATCGTTACTGTAAGCCCAACTCCTCTTAGACATAAATGAGTCGAAGTAAGTCTAGCGCGTAGCAAGCACCGGCGCTTAGTGTAACGTGATTATAAAGACGCGACAATGATTTCCTGCCGCGATGGAAAGATCGACTAGGGATGCGATTCTCGCGCCGTTAAAGCTGTGGCCCGACTCAAATCAAAACGGCCAATCGGGACTCACTCGAGCAGTTCGATCGGATCGCCTTTTTTCACCAACCCCTCGACCAGCACTGCGCAATAGACGCCGGCGCAAGCGTCGTGTTCCTGCGCGACTCTTCGCAAAACTTCCGGGTTGTGTTCGCCGGTGTCCGGGTCGAGGGAAATCATCTTGCACCGCGGATCGCGTTCGAGCACCATGACCGTGGCTTTCGAGCCGAGACGCATGCGGCGGCCGACGAAGTCATCTTCACCGAAGCCGGAACCGAAACCGGAACCGGCACCGAAGCCGCTGGCGCTGCCACCGCCACCTCCAGACCCAAAATCAAAATAAATATTCGCCCTAAACCGTCGCTTATCCATCGCCATGCCCAACTCCGACTCGATCTGCGCAATCGTCTGCAAACTAATCAACGAAACCGGCCGGCAGTCAGTCAACGCGCGATCCGATCTCACCAGCCTCAATTCAGTATCTTCACTCAACCCCTCCCTCAACCTCTCGATCAGCACCGGATCCTCGACCGCCACCACCTCGCACGTCGGTAAAATAACGTCGAGCGCCATATCTTCCTCATCGCCGTTCGCGGGGTTAGCGCCGGGCGCGATAATCTCCGCCTCAACCAGATTCGACGGTTTCGCAGCTCGCTCGCGGTCCCGGTACTGCGGCAAGTAAAGCAGCATCTCCTGCTGCACATTCGCATTCAAATAAGGAAAGCCTTTGCGTGCTGCGGAACTCCTGAACGCGTAGCGCCGGTCGCCGTAAACGCCCGCAAATCCGACAAAGACTTCGGGCTCTTCCATCCCGCCCATGCTCTTAACCGGATAGCGCCACAGGCTTTCGACAGTGCCGATAATCGTCATAGTGGCTCGATCCTATGTTACGAGGGCGCCGTTTGTCAGGAACTTTCTTATCGAAAATGGGATCGCGCGGTCTCATTTGTGAAATCAAAACGTCTCGCGAAGACTTCAAAACACCGCGTGGACCATGGGAATCGACGCTGGCACAGCCCTTGTCTAATCAACGCTGACAGAAATCTGTAAGCAGAATTTAAAAATTCGTGATTCCCCTCCACACTACATGTGCATCCGTCCCGCAGCATCCCCGCACGCTGATCGCGGACGATGAACCCGACATCCTGACAGCACTGCGTCTGTTGTTGAAGAGCGACGGCTACGAGCCGGAAACGGTGTCGTCACCAACAGCCGTACTCGAAGCGATCGAACGCGCGCAGTTCGACGTCGTGCTAATCGATCTCAACTACGCGCGCGACACGACGAGCGGCCGCGAAGGCATCGACCTCATCTCCCGAATCCACGCGCTCGATCCGTCACTGCCGATCGTGGTGATGACCGCGTGGGCAACGGTCGATCTCGCCGTCGAAGCAATGCGACGCGGTGTCCAGGATTTCGTGCAAAAGCCGTGGGAAAACGTTCGTCTCCTCGAAACGCTGCGCAAACAAGTGAAGCACGCCCACGCGCGCAGAAGCGTTCAGGATCGAATCGCCATCAATCGCAAAATCGCCACGCGACTCACCCTCGAACTAAACGAAGCCCGCGAGCTTCAGGAAAGCCTACTGACGAACGCATTCACCACGTTGCCCGGTCTTAAGGTCGCGGTGACATGGCAACCCGCAGCGACAGTCGGCGGCGATTACGTCGCCGCTTTCAACATCGACGACGAGCACGCTGCGTTGTGCGTCGCCGACGTTGTCGGCAAGGGACTCCCGGCGGCGTTGTTGATGTCAAACTTCCAGGCCGCTCTGAAGTCACTGTCGTCCGAACATGTTTCACCCGCGGAAGTGAGTGCGCGTCTCAACACATTTCTCTTCGCCAACATTCCGCTACACAAGTTCGTCACGGCTTTTTACGGCGTCATAAACACCCGCACCCGCACACTGACGTTCACGAACGCGGGTCACAATCCCCCGCTGCTCATCAATGCCGCCGGCGATTGCGTTCGACTCGAAGCGGGCGGCGGCGTCCTCGGCGGTTTCCCGAACAGCCGCTACACGCAAGGACAGATCGAATTGACGACAGGCGATCGATTGCTCCTCTTCACGGACGGGTTAACAGAAGCAATCGATGCGAGCGGCGAGCAGTTCGGCGAGGAACGTTTGATTCAACTACTCCGCCATCATCGACGCGCAACAGCGGAGCAACTCAAAGACATCATCTTCAACGCCGCCGCCGAGTTCTGCGGCAACACGTTTCGCGACGACGCGGCGTTGATGATCGCGGCGGCAGCCTGAGAACCGAATAAACATTCCTGTTGGCGGGTTGCTTTGGTACGATGGACCGGCTTCGGCCGATCTGTACCAATCCCCCTCAGGAGGGTTCGCAACTCGTGAAGACTGGACCTGCCGTTCTCGTAGCGACCGCCCTTATTATTCTGTCGTTTCCCCTCAGTACGCCCGCGCAACACCAGGAGCCGACCGCCGCCACACAAGGAACGTTTGAAGCGAAAGTCGAAACTTACCTGCAACAATCGGGTTACGAGTTCCACAAAGTGAAGGCCAACTCCTGGTACCTGCTCGTTCCCGGCAAGGAAATGGGCGAAATCAGGATCATTCTCGGCGCCGGCCCGAGTTCAATCGCGATGGGCGCCGTCGTCGTTCCCAAACGCAAACTGAGCATCACGGGCGAGTCGATGCAAAAAATGATGAAGCTATCCTACGATCTTAACTACGTACGCCTCTGCATCGATTCAGACGACGACCTGCTCGTGATGTCGCAGTTGAAAGAACAGTGGCTCAGCGCCGCCGAATTCAAGAACACGATCAATCTGGTTGCGAGCGCCGCCGATCGCGCGTACGGCGTGATGCGGCCGCACATCCTAAGTTGATGAACCTACGTCTTGCCGTCACCTGTCTGTTGCTCTTTTCCCTCGCGCTCAATCTGCGTGGACAAGAGCAGGACCAGGACGTCGTGCGCATTACCACGAACCTGGTCCAGGTGGACGTGGTAGTCACGAAAGACGGCAAGCACGTTATCGATCTGAAACCCGAAGACTTCGAGATCCTCGAAGACGGGCGGCCACAACAGATCACGACCTTCACTTACGTTTCCACCAACGGTACGACGGCTGCGACGCCGAACAACAACACGGAAGCGCCGGCCGTCATCCCGAAGCCGCCGCTGCCGCGCGAGATCAAACGCACTGTTGCCATCGTCGTCGACGATCTCGGCATGTCGTTTCAGAGTATGGCGAACCTGCGAACGTACCTGCCGAAGTTTCTCTCGGAAAACCTGCGGCCGAACGATCTCGTTGCGATAATCCGCACCGGCGGTGATGTTGGCGCGTTGCAGCAGTTCACGACGGATCCGCGCGTGCTCGCAAACGCGATTGCCGATCTGAAGTGGAACCCGTGCAGCCGCGTCGGCGCGAGCGTGTTCAGTCCGGAGCGGTCGCTGGTCGTCGCGAATCCTCCCGAGTCGCAATTGCAGGGACGAATACCACCGGACAGATCGCCAGGCAGCGCGCAGGTTAGTCGACCGACGGTGAGCAATGAATCGAACCCGTGTTCGGTCGGCGGCTCCGCTGGGTATTCGATCGCTGCGGTGCGTTTCATCCTGCGCGGCATGGGCGAGTTGCCGGGCCGCAAGTCGATGATGATCATCTCCGACAATCTGCCACTCGAACGGCAGGAAGCGACAGCAGTCGATTTCGGATTTAAGCGGCCGGTCAGGCAGGACGCGAACCTGATCGACGTGTGGACCCAATCGACGAGCTATCGCGATAGCATGCACAGCCTCGGCGAGCTCGCGATTCGCGGTTCGGTCGTGATCTACGGAATCATGTCGCAGCGATTGCAGGCGATCGGCGCCACGCCTGCTGACGAGATCTCGTATGCTCCGCTGCAAGTGAGACGGCGGCCCGACCAGCGCGACGCGCTCACGAATCTCGTAAACACTCGTTCGCTCGAACTGCAACGAAACGCTGACGGCGCGGAAGTGTTGGCGAAGCAAACCGGCGGTTTTGTCGTCCGCAACACCAACGATTTCGGTCTCGAACGCGTGTTCGAAGATCAGAGTGGCTACTATCTGATTGGCTATCGTCCCGCGAGCACGACATTCGATCGACGTTTCCACGCGATCCAGGCGCGCGTCAAACGCGGCGGCATGACTGTGCGCACGCGCAGCGGGTTCTTCGGCGTCACCGGAGAGGAATCGCGCGCGGCGCAACCCGCGGATCGTCTCAAGCACGCACTCATTTCACCGTTCGCGCCGAACGATATCGCAGTCCGCGTCGCCACCTACTTCGCTAACGATCCCACGCGCGGTTCTCTGTTGCGAGTCTTTCTTACGCTCGACGCTCAGGATTTGACGTACACAGGCGAACCCGACGGAACACAAGTCGCGAAACTCGACGTCAGCAGCGTGTTGTTCGGTGAGAATGGAGCGGTGGCGAACCGGCTGGATCAAAACGCCACGTTGCTTTTGCGCGGCAAGCCTTACGAACGAGCGCTTCACGAAGGCGTGGTCTACAGTTTCGACTGGCCGCTGAAACAGACCGGAGCTTTTCAGTTGCGTCTTGCCGTACGCGACACTGCAACGCAGAAGGTCGGCGCGTCGGGCCAGTTGGTTTACGTTCCCAGGCTGACGAATGGCGAGCTGGCTTTGTCCGACATACTGATCCAAACGAGCACCGAAGACGATCAGCCACGCAATCTCGTCACGAAGCGCTTTCCGCAGGGAACGTCGTTAGCCTTCGGTTACACGATCTACAACGGGACGCTCAACAAGTCGACGCATCTGCCGAAACTGACGACGCGCACGCTTGTCTTCCGCGACGCGGTGAAGATTTACAGTTCCGATGCGGCCCCCGTGAACACCGACAGACAAACAGACCCGCAACGAATCTCCACGGGCGCGCAACTGCAACTCGGCCCCGCGCTCACACCCGGCGAATACGTCCTCCAGATCGTCGTCGAAGACCAGGTGAGCAAGCGTACAGTCACGAAGTGGACGCAGTTTGAAGTGAGCCACAAAAGTGAGCCACAAAAAGGCACAAAAAGCACAAAAGCGCCTGCTCGAATTCCTTAGTCTGTCGCTCCTGCTGGGCCTCATCGCGGCGATCGGCACGATCGTCTTCTTCGGCTGGCTGACAACTGAAGTTCTCGACGGCGAGACGCGCGACTTTGACGAGGCGACTCGCGCGGCGGTCCATCAACTCGCATCGCCCGCGATGACGACTCTAATGCGCGGCATCTCGTTCCTCGGCTCGATGCTGTTTCTCACGTTCGCGACCGCGGCAGTCATCATCTGGTTCGCGTTGCGAAAGTGGGGACGCGAGGCGAAACTCTTTGCGATCACGATGGCCGGCGCACCGCTGATGAACGTCACTTTGAAACTCGCGTTCAAGCGCCCGCGACCGATTCCATTTTTCGACCTGTTCCCGCCGGAGTCGTACAGCTTTCCGAGCGGACACGCGCTCACGAGCTGCTGCTTCTTCGGCGCGTTCGCGGCGATTCTCGGTGCGCGCATCGAGAGCCGGCGGCTCAGGACCGTGATTTGGATCATCTGCTCGTCGATATTTCTGCTGATCGGCTTCTCGCGAATCTATCTCGGCGTACACTACACGACTGACGTCATCGCCGGATTCGCCGCCGCATTGATTTGGATACTCGTGGTGAGATTTGTGGAGATGCAGTTGCGGCGACGCAGAAGGCGCGCGCTCGCGGGCCGCGAAGAATCACTGTGACGGAAGGTGGAAGCGCATCTCGACGGCGAGCCCGCCTTCGGGCGCATTCGACGCCTGCACGGATCCGCCGTGCATTCGCACCGCTCGTTCCGTGATCGCCAGGCCGAGACCTGTGCCGCCGCCACTCTGGCGGTCACGCGCGTCTTCGGTGCGATAGAACGGGCGAAAGATCTTTTCGAGCGACTCAGCCGGAACGCCTTGACCGCGATCACGCACGCTGATCACCGCGTAGTTATCACTCCCGCCATTCTGTCTGCGTAACGCGACCTCGACCGCCGTCCCTTCCGGCGTGAACCGCACGGCGTTGCGAACGACGTTCTCGACCGCGCTGCGCAACAGGTCCTCGACGCCGTTGATCGAACATTTCTCAGTTGAAACGACCTGAACGGATCGATTGCGACTGCGCGCCTCGAAGTCCGCGTCGTCCGAAACCTCGCGCACCAGCGCTGCCAGATCGACTTCGCTGCGCCTGCGCCCGTCAGTTCCGCTTTCGAGCCGCGTCAGCGTGAGCAACTGGCTGATCATTTCATTGAGATTTTCGGACTCGCGCTCGATGCGATCGAGTGCGCCATTCGCTTCCGCTCCGGAACGCTGCCGCGCCAAACCCAGCGCCACACCCAAACGCGCCAACGGCGAACGAAGCTCGTGTGAAATGTCGCCGAGCAGACGCTGTTGCGCTTTCACCATCGACTCGAGCCGTTCAGCCATGACGTTGAAGTCGCGCCCGAGTTGGCCCACTTCGTCGCGGCGCTTCGAGAGGTTCGTCGCGACGCGCGCGCCGAGATCGCCTTCGGCGAGTTGGTTCGTGGTAGTTCGAAGTTTGAATAACGGCGTCGTCAGATAACGAGCCAGCCAGTAACAGAAGATGCCGCCGATGACGAGGATGATCAGCAAGCGGATCGCCAACGTTTGCCATGCACTTTGAAATGGTGGACGCGGAATGTGCGCGACGTACGTGTAACGTTGGCCTTTGGCGCTGACGACAGGACGCGCGACGAGTGTGCCGGGACCGGCAAAATCGAATTCCATATCACGTCCCTGAGCCGCTCTCACCACCAAATCCGGGGCGCCCGGCGGAACATTGCGCCCGGACAATTCGCGTCCACTCTCATCAAAGAATGTCCCACTAACACCCGAATTTTTCTCCGTTGCCTGGAATGCGGCAGCGAGTCCCGGTGATCCGGACTGCTCAAAAACCTCCGCGGCCTTTTGCGCGTTTGGCCCAACCTGCGCGATGTCGCGCAACGATCGTCGCGTCGGCGTCGGCCGTGTCAGGATGAACGCGACGAAGAACGCGACGTTGATGATGATCATTGCGAGCCAGAACCAGATAAAAATCTTCAGGTACAGGCTGCGGAAGGGAATCTTCATTCGGGTCTTTCCGTGGGCACGCCGTAGATGTAACCAACGCCGCGAATCGTCTTGATTCGTTCGAGCCCGTTCAACTGGTGGCCCAACTTCTTGCGCAGGTTGCTGACGTGCATGTCGATGCTGCGATCGAATGGCGACAACTCGCGTCCCAAAACTTCCTTGACGAGATCTTCGCGTTTGACGATCTGCCCGGCATTGCGCAACAGGATCTCCAGCAGATCGTACTCGACGCCGGTCAGCTCAATCACCTCGCCGGCGCGGCGAACGTTGCGCGTGTTGCTGTCCATCTCGACGTCGCCGATCTTGATCGTCTCGCGTGACGTGGTTACTGCTTCGACCGGTTGCGTGCGTCTGAGCACCGCGCGGATGCGAGCGACAAGCTCGCGCGGGTTGAACGGCTTCGGCAGATAATCGTCGGCGCCGATTTCGAGCCCGACGATGCGATCGACGTCGTCGCCGCGCGCCGTCAGCATCAGGACGGGAATCCGTGAGCGAGCGCGAATGCGGCGCAGCACGTCGAAGCCGTTGGTCCCGGGAAGCATGACGTCAAGGACCACCAGATCGTGCTCGTCGGACAGTGCGCGATCGATGCCTCGCTCGCCGTTGTGGATTGCCTCGACGGTGTAGCCCTCGGGCTCCAGATATTCACCCACCAACTCGCAAAGGCCGACGTCGTCGTCAATTACAAGTACGCGTTCCATTGGTTGCTCTGCGAGATTACAAGACATAACAGTTTCTAAGGCAAGTCGCCCGGAATCCTACAACAAGCCCGTTTTTCCGTCCGTAAAGAAGTGTCAATCGCGGGCTTCGCGGAACTGACAAAACTTTACAATCCGTTGACAGACTCTTTACGCCCCTTTTGAGTACAATCCGGGCCACGTTTGGGGCGTAACGCTCTATTTCCGCGCCAATCAGCAAAAGCGTTCGAAGGAGCTCCGGGATGAAGAGAATAGTGTTGGCTATCGCCCTCTGCGCGTTTGGGCTTACGGGCCTGGCAGGCGCGCAGCAGCGCAATGGCTCGCTGAAGGGCCAGGTGCTGGACGAGTTGGGCGGCGCCATCGTTGGCGCAACCGTGACGGCGATCGATTCGCGCGGCGTGGAAAAGAGCACGGTCACTAACGACAGCGGCAGTTACACCATCAGCGGCCTCGCGCCCGGCAAGTACACTCTTCGCGCGATCAACGCCGGCTTCGGGATGTATGAGAACGCGGAAGTGGAAGTCGCCGCCGGTAAGGTCCAGCAGCTCGACGTCACTTTGAAAGTCGCGATCGAGGAGCAGAAGGTGACTGTCGCCGCCGACAGTCGTGAGCTGAGCGTCGAGCCTGACAACAACGCCGGCGCCGTCGTGTTGAAAGGCGACGACATCGAGTCGCTGCCTGACGATCCGGACGATCTCGCCGCCGCGCTTCAGGCGCTGGCTGGTCCATCCGCTGGTCCTAACGGCGGTCAGATTTTCGTCGATGGTTTCACTGGCGGACGTCTTCCGCCGCGCGCCTCGATTCGCGAAATCCGCATCAACTCGAACCCGTTTTCAGCCGAGTACGACCGTCTCGGTTTTGGCCGCATCGAAATCCTGACCCGCCCAGGCACGGATCGTTATCGCGGCCAGGTTTCATTCAACTTCAACGACGATGCCTTGAACGCCCGCAACCCGTTCGCCCCCACGCGGCCTCCGATCCAGACGCGGCAGTATGGCGGCAACTTCGGTGGGCCAATCGTCAAGCGCAAAGCGTCGTTCTTCGTCGACTTCGATAAGCGCGACGTTGACGACGAGACGCTCATCGTCGCCAAAGTTCTCGACGCAAACAACAACATCGTCGATTTCAGAGAAACATTCGCCGTACCAAGCCGCCGCACGTCGTTCAGTCCCAGAATTGATTTTCAAATCAACCAGAACCACACGCTGGTTGCTCGTTATAACTACGCGAAAACCACGCGCATCCAGGGCGTCGGCGGGTTCCAACTGCCGACGCGCGCGTACGATTCGGAGAACACCGAGCAGAGCTTTCAGTTAACTGAAACCGCTATCATCAACAAGAGCCTCATCAACGAGACGCGATTCCAGTTTGAGCACAACACCAACGGCCAGAACGCCGACAACTCGATTCCGACGCTCGAAGTGCAGGAAGCATTCACGGGCGGCGGCGCGCAGGTCGGCAAGTCGCACACGGACACCAACGATTGGGAACTGACGAACAACACGACATTCGTCAAAGGTCCGCACTCGTTTAAGTTCGGCGTCCGGCTTCGTTCCACAGACATTCTTCAGTTCTCGCCGCAGAACTTCGGCGGCACGTACACGTTCTTCGGTGGTTCGTTTGGGCCGATCCTGAACGCGGACGGCGACGCGATTGGCGGAATCGACATCGTTTCGAGTATCGAACGTTATCGCCGCACGCTCGTGCTGCTCGAACAGGGTCGCAACCCGGCCGAGATCAGACTTCTCGGCGGCGGCGCGACGCAGTTTCGACTGTCTTCCGGCAATCCTGAAACGAAAGTGACCCAGTGGGACCTCGGCGGTTATTTCCAGGACGACTGGAAAGTACGGCCGAACCTCACGCTGAGCCTCGGCTTGCGTTACGAGAATCAGAAGAACATCGACAGCAATCTCAACTTCGGACCACGTCTTGGCTTCGCGTGGTCGCCCGGCGGTGCGCAGGCGAAGACCGTGATCCGCGGCGGCTATGGAGTGTTTTACGAGCGCATCAGCGAGAACCTGACGATGAACGCCACGCGGTTGAACGGCACCAACCAGCAGCAGTTCACGGTCCAGAACCCCGATTTCTTCCCGTTGATCCCGACACCCGATCAGCTTCTCGCGTTTGCTGTTCCGGGCACGGTCTATCGTCTCGCTGAAAATCTTCAGGCGCCGTATACGTTGCAGGCAGTGTTCAGTGTCGAGCGTCAGTTGCCGCACAACATCACGCTCGCGACGAGTTATATCAACATTCGGACGTTGCACGTGCTGCGCACGCGCCCGCTGAATGCGCCGTTACCGGGCACGTTCATTCCGGGCGTTCCGGACAGCGGCATCCGCCCGTTGAACTGCGCGGATTTCATACCGCCGGACGTCAATCCCGCGACGCGCTGCAACATCTTCGAGTACAACTCGAGCGGCCGTTACAACCAGAATCAGCTCATCGTCAATTTCAACAGCCGGTTCACGCGGAATGTGTCGATGAACGCTTACTACGTGCTCGCGAAAGCTAACGCCGATGCTGACGGCGTCGGCAGTCTGCCGGCGAATCCTTACGATTTCACCACCGAATATGGACGCGCGTCGGGCGACATTCGTCATCGCTTCGTGATGACGGGAAACATTCGCGCGCCGTGGGGGGTTAGTCTGAATCCGTTCGTGATCGTGCAGTCCGGGCGGCCTTTCAACATCACGCTCGGACGCGACATCAATGGCGACACGTTCAATACCGAACGTCCGGCGTTCGCGCCCGCGGGAGTTGATTGCGCCGATCGTGCCAATTTCAAATGTACGCCGTTTGGAAACTTCAAACTAACGTTTGCGCCGGGCGACGTGATGATCCCGCGCAACTTCGGCGAAGGTCCCGGCTCGACGACGGTCAATCTACGCGTCAGCAAGACGTGGTCGTTTGGTTCCGAGGGCGGGTCGACGGCGCAGAATCAACAGGGCCAACGTGGCCAGGGACAACCTGACGGTCAGCGCGGCGGCGGCATGATGGGCGGCGGGATGCGTGGCATGCCGGGCGGTGGCGGCCCGGGCGGTGGTGGACCAGGTGGCGGCGGCGGCCGTGGTGGTTTTGGCGGCGGCGGCGGTGGTTTCGGTGGCGGTGGTAACGCCGGTGGGCGCTACAGTCTGACGTTCTCGCTAAACTTCAACAACATCCTGAACCACACGAACCTCGCCAACCCGGTCGGCAACATCGGATCGAGCTTGTTCGGACAATCAACTTCGACAAGCGGTGGCTTCGGTGGATTTGGCGGCGCCGGCGCCGCGTACAACCGCCGAATCGACGCGCAGGTTCGGTTCAGTTTCTAATCATTTTCCGTTGTTCGTTTTCCGTTTTGTCATTTTTCATTTCGTCGACTCGCGACGACAAGATGAATAATGGAGAATGGGAAACGGAAAATACTACCGGCTCAGCGCCACTTCTTGACGCTGGGCCATCCTTTTTGCAGGTCCCACTTCAATCCCCGGCACAACAGAATCGGACGGTTCTCGTAACGGTAGGCGTACGGGTTGTTGAGAGTGGCGGCGACTGTTACCGACTCGAAGTGTTTGCGCGCGGCCTCCTCTTCCTCGCCCATCAGGATCATGATCTCGCCGGTGTAGTCACGCGGTCCCCAGAGAAAATAGTTTTGATGTCCGCTGATGGCTTTGGGCAAGCCGTACTGTGGGCCGAAGAAGTCGACTGCGGCCGCTTGGCCGTAGTTGGTGCCGTAAATCGCCGTGCGCTTTTGCTCTTCGGGCGTCAGTGAGTGATAGACGCGCGCAACCTCGGCGACGAGTCCCGGCCAGGGAAATTCGTCCGCGTAATACTGCGGCAGTGATTCGCCGACAAAGCTCGTCTCTGTTTTCGGAACGTCAAATGGGAGATTTGACTGGTAGCGAATGAAAGTGTCGATCGGCAGGATGGGCAAGACGAGCGGCAGGAGTGGCAACACGCCCAGCGCCAGCCACGCGAAACATGCCGCTCTCAAAGGTCTGGAGAGTCTCTGAGCCGCGATTGCGCCTGCTGCAAGAACCATCACGTATGCCGGCGCCGAGTAGTAATCCTTTCCATGAGTGATCATGAAAACGGCGATCGTGATTAGGAACGTCCACCCGAACGCGCGATAGTCTTTCGCGTTGCGAGCGAAGAAATAGAACAACAGCCCGCCAAGCCAGAACGGAAAACTTGCCGGGTTCATCATCAGCACCTGTTGAAGGAGATACATGTGCGGAGGAAGGACGACGTCTTTTCCGGTCTCGCGAATGTTTCGCATCAACTCGAGGAAGGGCCAATCGTGTTGGATGTTCCAGATCAGGTTAGGCAGGAAGATCAGGAATGCGATCGCGCCGCCGGCGAGGATCCAGGGCGTGAATAGAAGCTTCCTTTTGCTCGTCAACAGTAACCCGGCGAGTAAAGCTGACGCGAAGATGATGATCGAGTATTTCGTTTGCAGTCCGACGCCGGCGATTACGCCGAAGACGATCCACAACTTCGGGTTTCCCGTTTTGATCAAACGCAGGACCACGAACGCAAGCCCGCCCCAGAGCAACGGTTCGAAGCTGTTCATCGCAAACTGGTGATCGATCACCCACCAAACGCCGGGCGTCATCGCGAGCGCAGCGGCGAGTGCGGTTCCGAAGCGTCCCGCGCCGAGCTCGCGTGCGAAAGCGGCGGTCAGAACGATTCGCGCCGCGCCTGCGAGTGCCGGCCAGAACAGCAGTGCTGGTAGCGACGTGCCAATGGTGTGACGAGTGAGCCAACCGAAGACGGCGATCAGCGGCGGTTGATCGACGTATCCGAACGCGAGATGTTCAGAGCAGGCGAGGTAGTAAAGTGCATCCCGAAAATACCCATACCGCGTTGAAGTCAGCAGATGCACCGCAAAGTAGACAAGCGCGAGCCCGTAAACCCACGGCGAAAGCGAAACACGCGCTGAGCTGTTGCCTGAATTCATACGCATCCGCTCGTTCCGCTTCGCTTTACTCGACGTTCAACAATCGCTTGCCGTGAATCACGGCGGCAATTGTTACGACTTCTGTTTCGATTCGATAGATGATTCGATAACTATAGGCGAACCATTCACGGATACTCTCGTCCCCAAGTTCTGGAACTATCCGGCCGGAAAGAGGAAAGGGTGAGAGCTTTCGAGTGATACAAAGAATTGTTTCAACGACTGCTGCCGCGTAGGCGTTGGAGTCGGCAGCTATGTATTGCACTATCGCTTCGAGGTCTTCAACTGCTCGTGGAGACCATTCTATTTTGTAATCCATTTGCTGAACCGCTGCTCAACTTCTTCCTGAGAAACCGTGCCCTGCGAACCAGCCGCTTCCAGACCATTGCGAACCTTTTCGATGACATACAGGTGATATTGAATGTCTTCCAGCGAGCAATCATCCGGTAGCTTATTCAATAATGACTGAACTTCTTCTTTCGCCGTGCTCATGCGATGAATCTACCATAAGTGACGAGGGAGTGCCGAACTATAGTCCATTAGTGATGATATAGTGGACACACATTAGGAAATGACCATGAGTCGATTTATTCAGCGCTGCATTAGTGCGGAGTGTCGGGCCGAGTTTGGGATCGATGAGCGCGTGTATGTGTGCGAGAAGTGTGGGGAGTTGTTGGAGATTGAGAGGGTTGGGGCCACGGATTTACACGGATTAAGAGAGAGATGGCGGCAGAGGCGGATGTCGACGGACGTGCGCGACCGGAGTGGGGTGTGGAGGTTCAGGGAGTTCTTGCCGTTCGAAGATAACGTTGAGGTTGTTTCGTTAGGTGAAGGGAATACGCAGGTGTATGACGCGCCCAGGTGTGCCGAGTATTGCGGGCTTGAATCGTTATTGTTGAAGCATCAGGGGAATAACCCGACGGGATCGTTCAAAGACACCGGAATGACAGTGGCTGTTACACAGGCAAAGAAGCTCCGCGCGAGCCGCGTCGTTTGTGCGAGCACCGGGAACACAGCGGCGAGTTTGGCCGCGTACGCGGCGCGCGCCGGGGTGGAGTGCGCGATCATGGTGCCTGCGGGCCAGGTGAGTAATGCGAAGTTGGCCCAGGCGCTGGACTACGGCGCGAAAGTCCAGGAGATCGAAGGAAACTTTGACGACTGCATGCGGGCGATTCGCGAACTTTCTGAAACCGGCGACGCTTATCTCGTCAATTCGATCAATCCGTTTCGCATCGAGGGACAGAAGACGGTGGCGTTCGAACTCGCCGAACAGCTCGACTGGCGCGTTCCGGATCATCTCGTCGTGCCGGGCGGTAATCTGGGAAATAGTTCCGCGTTTGGAAAAGGTTTCAGAGAACTGATCGCGGCGGGGTTGATCGATCGGCAGCCACGGATCACGGTTGTTCAAGCTGAGGGCGCGGCGCCGTTCGCCCGCTTCTATCGAGAAGGCGCCGCGGGCATAAAGAATGAGGAGCACCCAGAGACGTTGGCGTCAGCGATCAAGATCGGCGCGCCTGTGTCATGGAAAAAGGCATGGAACGCGGTGCGCGACACAGGTGGCGACGTAATCACAGTCAGCGAGCAGGAGATCGCCGACGCGAAGGCGATGATTGGCCGCGACGGCATCGGCTGTGAACCCGCGTCGGCAACGACTGTCGCCGGAATCCGCAAGCTTGTCGGTGCAAATGCAATCAAGAAAGACGAATCGGTGGTTGCGATCCTGACCGGCCACTTACTGAAAGACACGGATTACGTGATCAAGTATCACGAGCACACACTAATCGCGCCGGACGGCACACGAATCAACAGCCTCGATGAGCGAGAAAACTTTTGAAGTCCGCCTGCCGGCGTCGACATCGAACCTCGGTCCAGGTTTCGACTGTTTCGGTCTCGCGCTGAAGCTGTACCTGACAGTGCGTTGCACGGTTGTTCCCGACGCGAAAGAACCGTGTCGAGTCCGCACGACCGGCGCCACAGAGAACCGCGAGCTGCCGCGCAACGCGTCGAACCTGATGTACCGCGCGATGGGTTTTGCCGCGAGACGCGAAGGCGTGTCTCTTCCGCCGGTTCATCTCGTCGCTCACAACGACATCCCGCTCGCGAGCGGGCTCGGCAGCAGCGCCGCCGCCATCGTCGCGGGCATCAAGCTGTGCGCGTTGCTCGGCGACAAAGATTTACCCGATGAAACAATTCGCAATTACGCCACCGAATTCGAAGGACATCCCGACAACGTAACGGCGACACTGAGCGGCGGTTTCGTCGCCAGTTGCATGATCAACAGCGGCACAGTGCTCACGACCCACTTCGAATGGCCCGCGCATATCCGCGCCGTCGTTGTCTCTCCTCGCTCGCAGTTGCCAACGCACGTCACGCGCGCCGCGCTGCCGAAAACCGTGAGCCGCGCGGACGCCGTATACAACCTCCAGCGCGCGTCGCTCTTCATCTCAGCCCTCACTCAGCAGCGTTACGATCTGTTTTGGGAAGCGATGCGGGATCGACTGCACCAGCCGCGACGTGCGTCGCTGATGCCCGGGCTGGCGGAGGCACTGGCGCTGCCGCAGATGCCCGGTCTGCTGGGCGTCGCGTTGAGCGGCGCCGGGCCAAGCATCGTCGCGTTAGTCGACGATAACGAAAAACAGATCGGCGGCAAGATCGCGAGCTGTTTTCGCGCGCACAAGATCGAATCGACAGTGCGGATCCTCGACGTCGACAACGACGGTTGCCGCGTTACCTAACCGGCGTTACCTTACGCGCCACTTGATCAGCAGAAACACCGGATAACTCACCGCCAGCAACGCCAACGCATACAAACTGTTCTCCCTATCACTCGCGACTGCTCCCGCCAGAAACACGAGCGAGCCGGCCAGCGCCAGCCCCGTGGTCCACGGGTGGCCCCACGCGCGATACGGCCGCGGCGTGTCCGGTTCACGACGCCGCAGCACGAAAAGCGAAATGAACGAGAGCGTGTAGTTGGCGACAAAGAAGAACGCTACGATCGTGATGACTTTCTCAAACGTCTTCCCGAACACGATAAATACGATCGCAACCAGCGCGCTCAACCAAAGCGACACACTCGGCGTACCGCCGTCGTTGACGACCGCCGCCCGCGTCGTAAACAGCCCATCGCGGCTCATTCCAAAAATCACGCGTGTCGCCATCAGGTGCAGCGCGTTGATACCGCTGAGCATCGAGACGATCGTCAGGCAGCGGAAGACCGTGTCGCCATACGAGCCGAAGATCGCGTTTGCGGCTTCACCGGCCGCAAACTCTTTCCCCGCAATTCCCGAAATCGGCAAAACATACAGCAGCGCGACATTGACCAGCAGGTAGATACCCGTGATCGTCAGAACGCCGCCGAAGAGCGATCGCGGAATATCTCGTCCGGGATTCTGCACCTCCTCGGAAAAGTAGATGACTCCGCTCCAGCCATCGTAGGTGTAGATCACGTCGCGCAGCGAAATGACAATGGCGGCGAGCAATAGCGTTCCGCTCGGCGTGGGTAGCGCTTCAGGCGTTACCAGCGCGCCACCGCCGCCGAAAGCGAAACCCGCCGCGATGAGTATCAGGAAGGCGAGCGCTTTCAACAGGCTGGTGACGTTCTGAATGTTGCTGCCCCAAACGATTCCGCGCCACTGCAATGCCGCGAAAACGAGCGCGACAGCGGTGGCAACCGCCGGTCCTTTGCCGTTCAGCGCCGGAACGAGCGCGCCGGAAAACGTGCCTATTACGAGAGACACCGCCGCCGTCGATCCACACGACGAGATCCAGTCGCTCCAGCCGACGATGAAGCCCGCGTAATCGCCAAGCGCATAACGCGAGAAGACGTACTGCCCGCCTGATCGCGGAATCATCGTGCCGAGCTCGGCGAGCGCGAGCGCGCCGAGCAGCGCGTACAATCCGCCGGCGACCCAAACGCCGAGAAACAGCCACGGACTCGGCAACTGCGCAGCGATCGTCCCGGGCGCCCTGAAGATCCCGGCGCCGATGGTGTTGCCGATGATCACCGCAAGCCCAAATCCAACGCCCAGCACACGCCACAACTGTCCGCGTTGTCTGACTGGCGTGGAAGTGGGGGTGGCGGTTATGCGCAATGAATTAGCGTGTGCTCAGATCGGCGTGTAACAGGCGATGGAACAGATGCTCGCCGGCTTCGCGTCGCACGGAGAGCCGGCCGGCGTTGTAGGCACGCGAGTTGAGTCCGCGTTGAACTGATTTGCAGATCGCGACATCTTCGTCCTGGATGCGTTGTCCTACTTCGACACTCGCGTGATTGCGCCGGCGCGCTTCCTCGCTGACTACGTCCGGAAAGTAGAAGTCGAAAATGACTTCGGTCTTGTCGACGCCGCGCGGGATCACGAGGTTCGTGTCGAGCACGCCGTCGTACCAGTTGATCATGAAGTTTGGATAAATCCAGTAGTAGAGCGCGCGGTCGCCGCGGCGGACGGCGCCGGTCTGCGCTTCAGCGCCTTCGCTCACCATCGGGCTCCATTGCAAACAATGGTGCGTGCCGTTTTCGATCATGTAGTTACTGTAGTCGAGCACGCTGTCGAGGCCTTTGTGCAGGTACGGAACGTGATAACCGCCGTCGAGATAGTTGTCGACAAACACTTTCCAGTTGCAGTCGAAGTCATAATGACGGCGCTCGAACCAGTGAAGACTACTGAGTCTCAACGATTGAATTTGCTCAATGACGTCTCCGCCAAGAAACTCCTCCAAGGTAAGCGGGTTTTTATTGAGTTTGATGAAAACCCAGTTTTCCCACTCGAGCAACTCGACGGGCACGAGCCCATTTCGCGCGCGATCGAAATCGCAAACGCCCGAGAAATCAGGCGTGCCTTTCAACTCACCTTCAAGCGAGTAGGTCCAACCGTGATACGGACAGCGAAGCTGCGCGGCGTTTCCGTGCGGCTCCGTCATCACCGCCGCCGCGTGATGCCGGCAAACGTTGAAGAACGCGCGCAACACGCCATCCTGTCCACGCACCACGACGATGGGCTCGCCGGCGATGTCGTTCGTGACGTACTGCCCCGGCTGCTGCACTTGATCACGGCGCGCCGCCAGTTGCCACGTGTTGGAAAACACGGACTTCAGTTCGAGGTCGTAAAGATTCTTATCTGTGTACCACGAGGCAGGGATTGTCGATGCATGGTCAAGCGGAAGATCGGGATCGTAATCGTTAACGATACTCATCAAACAATAATCATCAAACAATCGGCGTTGCCGTTTTACGTTTCGGATTGAAAAACGGAGTCTTCACGACCGTCGCGCGCACGTGATGCCTGACGGCTTCGACGGTGATCTCGAACTGCAGACGCGTGCCGGGCCGTGTGTAGCCGCGATTGATGGTTGCCAGCGCGATCATCTTCTTCAAAGTCGGCGACCACGTGCTCGTCGTCGCTTTACCGACCTGAATGCCTTCCTTGTAAACAGGCACATGGACGCGCGACGCCATCGCAGAGATCGACGGCGGCAGACCAACATCTTCGTAGATACTTTCAACCTGCGGCCAGTCAATCTCCAACCCGACGATCTCGCGCGCCGGACCACGCTCGTTTTCGGCGATCAACGCGGCCTGGCCCACAAACCGGTTCTTGTCGAGATTGACGAGCCGCCCGAGCCCCATCTCGTACGGCGTGTAGCGCTGCTCGTCGACCAGCGCTTTCTTGCTGCTATTGAAATCGACGTCGATCAGCAACAAGCCCGCTTCGACGCGAGCGACGTCGAGCGCCAGCATCCCCGCGGCGTGAATGTCGAACGCCTTTCCGCTTTCCATCAACGCGTCCCAAACCCGGAGCGCGTGCTCGGACGCGATCCAGATCTCGTAACCAAGATCGCCCGTGTAGCCTGTGCGCGAGATCTCGACCGGTACGCCGGCGATCGTGCCTTTCGTCACGCGAAAGTATTTTAAGTTGGCGATGTCGGCATCGGAGACCAGGCTTTTAAGAAGGCGCCCGGAAGTCGGACCTTGCAACGCGAGCGCGGAAACGCTTTCGGAGATGTCTTCGATCTGCACGTCCATCCCGGCGGCGTTCTGCGTAAACCAGCGGAGACTCGGATCGGCGGCAGTCCAGCGATAGACGTTCTCCTCGAGACGCGAAACAGTGCCGTCGTCGATCACTTTTCCGCGTTCGTCGCACCACGGCGTGTAGACGACCTGGCCCACGGAGACCTTGCGCATGTCGCGCGTGATCACGCGATCGACCAGCTTGGTGGCGTCGCTGCCGGTGATGCGATATTTGAAGAGCGGCGAGATGTCGATCAACGCCGACGCGTTGCGGATCGCGTTGTATTCGTGTTCGTGATGCGGTTCGTACGAACTGACGGCGTAGTAGCCGGACCACTCGCGATAGCTAAGACTCTCGCACAGTTGAAACGTTCTTTCGTGAAATGCGGTTCCGATCGGCATCTGAGATCTCAGATCTGAGATTTGAGATCTCAGATTTGTCTGGGCGAGCGATTATAGGTATCCTTACGATTCTTCAGCAAGCTGCATTACCCACTTAGCATGACGCAAAAATACGACGTCGTCGTGATCGGCGGCGGACATAACGGTCTGGTAAACGCGGCGTATCTCGCGCGCGCAGGCAAAAAGGTACTGGTTCTCGAGCGCCGCCACGTGCTCGGTGGCGCGGCCGTTACGGAAGAGGTCTTCCCGGGCTTCAAGTTTTCCGTCTGTTCCTACGTCGTCTCACTGTTAAGACCGGAAATCATTCGCGAGCTCGATCTGCCGCGTCACGGGTTGGAGATACTTCCACTCGACGGCACGTTCACGCCGATGCCGAACGGCGACTATCTCTGGCGCGTCAACGATCACGCCCGCACGCGCCGCGAGATCGCGCGTCATTCGCGTCTCGACGCCGAAGCTTATGACGAGTACGGCAAAGCCATGATCGAGATGGCCCACTTCGTCAAACCGATCATGAGCATGACGCCTCCCGACCCGACGACGCTGGAGCCGAAAGCGTGGAAGAACCTCGCGTTTCTGGGCCGGCGTTTCCAAAAACTTTCCGACGACGACAAGTACAACCAGGTGCAGTTGATGACGATGAGCGCCGTCGACTTTCTCGACCAGTGGTTCGAGACGGACGTGCTCAAGGCGACGATGTCGGCGTCAGGCATCATCGGCACGTTCCTCGGCGTTCGTTCGCCGGGAACGGCGTACGTGTTGTTGCACCACTACATGGGCGAGATCGACGGCGCGTTTCGCTCCTGGGGATTTGCGCGCGGCGGAACGGGGGCGATCTCGAACGCGATTGGCGACGCAGCGCGCGAAGCAGGCGTCGAGATCCGCATGGAAGCGCCGATTGCGAAGATTTTGTTGAAGAATGGGCGCGCGACGGGCGTGGTCTTGGCGAACGGCGATGAGATTCGAGCCGACGTGGTGTCGTCGAGCGTCGATCCGCGATTGACGTTCATGAAGATGGTCGGCGAGGAGCATCTGCCGGACGACTTCTGCGCCGATCTGAAGCGCTACAAGTATCGCGGGTCGTCCGGGAAGGTGAACCTCGCGCTCGACGGCTTGCCGGATTTCAAGGCAATGCCCGGGACCGGCGCGCACCTGCGCGGCGCGATCTCGATCTCGCCTAGCGTAGATTACATGGAGCGCGCCTACGACGAGGCGAAGTACGGGCGCTTCTCGCGACGGCCGTACATTGACATGGTGATCCCGAGTCTCACCGATCCTTCAGTTGCACCGCCCGGCAAACACGTGATGTCGTGCTTCGTGCAGTACGCGCCTTACAACTTGAAAGAAGGTAACTGGGACGAGAAGCGCGACGAGTTTGGCGATACGGTTGTCGACACGATCGCCGAGCACGCGCCGAACATCAAGGACCTGATTCGCGATCGACAGGTGTTGACGCCGCTCGATCTCGAACGCGAATTCGGTCTGTCGGAAGGAAACATCTTCCAGGGCGAGCTGACGCTCGAACAGCTCTTCTTCCTGCGGCCCGCGCCCGGTTGGGCTCAGTATCGGACGCCGATCAAGGGCCTTTACATGTGCGGCTCCGCGACGCATCCAGGCGGCGGCATCATGGGCGCGCCCGGGCGCAACGGCGCGCTCCAGTTGTTGAAAGATTGGAAGCCGTGAGCCATTGCCGATTGCCAATTGCCAATTGCCGATATTAAAGAGCGGAACGATGCTGAAAGCGAGAGTCCTGAAAGCGACAAATCGGCAATTGGCAATCGGCAATCGGCAATAACAAGAATGTCCAAATACGACGTCGTCATCATCGGTGGTGGTCACAATGGTCTGGTGGCCGCGTGTTACCTCGCGAAGAGCGGGTTGAAGACGCTCGTGCTCGAACGTCGCGAAGTTCTCGGCGGCGGCGCGGAGCTGGACCATGCGACCGGTCCGTTTTCACAACAGATCGTCGCGGACCTGAAACTTCCCGTCGAATTCATCACGCCGAAAGTGCGCGTGCTTGCGTTGGCTGACGATGGTCGTTCGCTTTGTATTTACAACAACGACACCGCTGCGACAGTTAAAGAGATTGAGAAGTTTTCGGCGAAGGATGCGAAGGCTTATCCGGAGTTTGTGGAGAGCTTTTCGCGCATCGGACGCGTGCTCGCGCCGCTCGTGTCGATGACGCCGCCGTCAATCGATCAACCTGCGAAGGGCGACTTGTGGCAGTTAGGCAAAGTCGGCATGGCGTTTCGCGGGCTTGGGAAGAAAGACGAGTACCGGCTGTTGCGTTGGGGGCCGATGGCGATCGCGGATCTTGTTGCGGAGTGGTTTGAAACTGAACTGTTGCGCGCGACCGTCGCGGCGCGCGGGATTCACGGCGCGCTTGCAGGACCGTGGTCTGCGGGGACGAGTCTCGGTTTGTTGTGGCAGGCCGCGATGGATGGAAGCGCGATCGCTCCGTCGGTGGTCGCGAAAGGACTCACACAAGCACTTGTTGGTGCGTCCGGAGCGGAGATACGTACGTCGGCTGAGGTGATCAGAATCGAAAGCGGCAAGGTGATTTTGCGCAACGGCGAGGAGATTGAGGCTCGCGCAGTCGTTTCGAACGCAGATCCGCGCACGACGTTTTTGAAGCTCGTCGATCCGATCGATCTCGACCCGAATTTCCTGTCGAAGATGCGGAATTATCGCGCTCCCGGTGTCGTCGCGAAGATCGATCTGACGCTTTCCGGCATCCCGGAGTTTCGTGGTGTAGATTCTCAGGAAAAACTTACTGGCCGGATTCACATCGGACCGGAGATCGATTATCTCGAGCGCGCGTTCGATGCGGCGAAGTACGGTGAGTTTTCACGTCAGCCGTATCTCGATATTGCGATGACGTCGCCGAACAAGATGTCGATCCATGCTCAGTTTGCGCCGTACAAACTAAAGGAAGGGGATTGGAATACCCGCGACGAAGAGTTTGCTGACGTCGTGATCGATACGTTGGCAAAATACGCCCCAAACATCCGCGACTTGATCGTCGATCGACGCATCATCACGCCGGTCGATCTCGAACAGACGTACGGGCTCAGCGGCGGACACATTCATCACGGCGAACAGACGCTCGATCAGTTTTTCACTTTCCGCCCGTTGATCGGCTGGGCGCAATATCGCACGCCAATGAATCGGCTGTATCTTTGCGGCGCGGGCACGCATCCAGGCGGCGGAGTCACTGGGATTCCTGGAGCAAATGCGGCCAGGGAGATCGCGCGCGACTTCAAATCGGGCAAGGTATGATTAAACGAAGTTTCGCCAGCGACAACAACGCCGGCATTCATCCGGAAATGATCGACGCGATCCGCGCCGCCAACGAAGGCCACATGATTGCCTACGGCGACGACGAGATCACCGCCCGCGCGGTCAAGTTATTCAAAAAACATTTCGGCAAAGACGTCGCGGTCTATTTCGTCTTCGGAGGCACCGGCGCGAACGTGCTGGGACTGAAGGCGATCACGCGACCGTATCACGCCATCGTTTGCGCGGAGACGGCGCACATCAACACCGACGAATGCGGCGCGGCGGAAAAGTTGACCGGCTGCAAACTGATCGATCTTCCCACGCCCGACGGCAAGCTGCGGCCCGAACAGATCGAACCGTTCCTCCACCTCGTCGGCAACGAGCATCACGCGCAGCCGCACATCATCTCCATTTCGCAGGCGACCGAGCTCGGCACGATCTACACGAAGCCTGAGCTGAAGGCGATCGCGAAGTTCGCGCATGACAACAATATGCTGCTGCACGTCGACGGCGCGCGCATCGCAAACGCCGCAGTTACGCTGAACGCGAGTCTGAAAGAGATCACGGCCGACGCCGGCGTCGACCTGCTTTCGTTCGGCGGAACGAAGAACGGAATGATGTACGGCGAGGCGGTCGTGTTCTTCGACGCGCGCATGGCCCACGATTTCAAATACATTCGCAAGCAGGGCACGCACCTGCCTTCGAAGATGCGTTACATCTCTGCGCAGTTCGAGGCTTTGCTGTCCGGTGATCTATGGCGGCGCAGCGCGGCGCACGCGAACCGCATGGCCCAACTGCTCGCGAGTGAATTGGAGAAAGTGCCGCAAATCACGCTGACGCGACCGGTCGAAGCCAATGGAGTTTTTGCCGTCGTGCCGAAGCAGTACATTCCACTACTACGGAAACGCTACCGTTTCTACACCTGGAACGAGGCGATTTCGGAAGTGAGACTGATGGCGTCGTTTGACACGACGGAAGAAGACATTCACGACTTCATCGCAGTCGTCCGGCGCACCGTCAAATGAAGGATTCCCTGCGCGGCGATCACGATCAGCATAATCCAGAACACATATCGGATCCGATAAAGCGCGCCCGCGTTAATGACGACGAGACCAAGGCCGATCACGCCCGTCGCCGCCGTTAGAAACACTAACCACATCGTCATCCGGCGTCGCTCGCGCCACAAACACACGCCCACGGCGAGATAAAGAAAGTACATGACGAACGTTTCGGCTCCGCTGAGCATTCTGCCGGTGGCGCCGTAGCTTCCGCTTTCGAACCATTGCCGCGGAAACGGCGCCATGAATCCGATCACCGTCGCGCGCGGCAAAAAGCGGACGACGTCGGAAACGGTGTCGAACTGAACGTCGGCGGCGATGTTCGATTCCTGCGCGCCGTAAAATCGAAAGCCTCGGCGGCGTTGAGCGAGTTGTTTCAAAGCGCGGGTCCAGATTCCCTGTTGCGACGCGGACTGTGACGCGGTCGGAATCGCGAGCGGTGTATCCGGCGGACGCACGCCGCCGAGCGTCGTGCTTTCGAGCCGCGACGGTACGAGTAACATCGTGACGACGATCATCAGCAACACGATCGCGTTTCCCGCCATAAACTTTCGCTCGCGAAGCATGCGAAACAGCAGCAGGACAAACGCAAACGCGACTGCGACGAGCA